>PMBA01000181.1 GCA_003152795.1 Acidobacteriaceae bacterium
ATCCACGGCTGGAGTTTACCCTGAGCGCAGTCGAAGGGCCGTGGGCTGCATTCTTTCGCCGCTCCGCGGCTGGGTTTTCATTGAGAACTGAGAACTGGGAACTGAGAACTCCTCTTCAGTCTTTAAACAGATTGTCAAACGCCGCCCGCGCATCATTCGGTCGCTGACTGCCTTTGCTGGATGTTTCTTTCTCGACCATCACGCGGATGGAATAGAGCGAGCAGTCGTTGCGCTTGTCTTTGGGCGAGATTCGGGCGGGAATCGGCTGATTGCATTCGAAGCGGCTGGACGGGTCAAAGTGTTCGCACTGTTTGCAGGCGTGCAGGTCGAACCCGCACTTCGGGCATTGCCCGACCGTATCCGCGAGATTCTGCAGGAGCGCCCCGCATTCCGCGCAGCGCGACACGGTCCGGGTCCCCGGCATGTTGATCGGGCGCGGGCCGAAGGTGTTCTCTTTCTTCGGAGCCGCGGACTTGTCGAACTCTTTTTTCGGTCCGTCTTTTGCTCCACCACCGGAATCCTGGTATCCGCGCTGCCGGTACTTGCGGTCGGACAAAGAGTGCCTCCTGAAAAATGCCTCATTGTCCGCCTTTGGCGGCCTGGGCACAAGAGTTTCTTTGACGCTTGCGATCTCGCGAGCCTCCACCAAACAGAACCCCACCACGGAGTCACGCAGTCACGGAGAAGAGCGAGTTCATGATTCTGTTGCCTGATCAAGAGAGCAGGACTCGACGATGAGCTTGTGAAAAAGCCTTCCTCCTTGTCTCTGTGTCTCCGTGGTGGTTGTTGCGCGGGACGTGGAAACGCAGCCGGATCCCGGTGAATTGTCTTTCACATATTGGAGTGCTACCATCGCATACATAGAGAAATTCAGGAGGTAGTTATGGCGGATGGTGACGGCGGCAGCGGCGGCAGCTTCTTGTGGTTCCTGGCGGGGCTTGGTGTTGGAGCCGTGGTCGGTGTGTTGTATGCGCCGCGCTCGGGTGATGAAACACGAGATGTGATTCGGTCCAAGGCGCAGGAAGGCAGCGAGCGGGCGCGCCATCATGCTCGCCGTGCCCGCGAACAGGCGAATGAGTGGATGGATCGCGGACGCGATGTCATCAACCAGCAGAAAGAGCAGTTCCGCTCCGCTTACGAGGCCGGCCGTCAGGCATATAACGAGACGACCACGGCCGGAGCCGAACCGCCCAAGAATATCTAGCGGCCACCGCCGCAGGAGCAGCCATGGATGACACTCTCCTAAAAATTTTTATTGCGGTGACGACCTTCGCCGTCGCGTTACAGGCGGGAATCATGGTGGCCCTCTACTTCGCGGTGCGCAAGAGTACGGCGAAGATGGAAGCCATCGCGGCCGCGGTGACGAGCAAAGCTCTGCCCACAATCGAAACGGTACAGAACATGCTCGTGGAGTTGCGCCCGAAAATCGATGTGATGAGCGTCAACTTCTCGGAGTCAAGCACTCTGGTCCGCAATCAACTGGGCCGCATCGACGCCACCCTCACCGACGCCCTCGACCGCACCCGACTCCAAGTGATCCGCGCCGATGAACTGCTGAATCGCACTATGGACCGGGTCGAAGAGACCAGCGATGCCGTCCACAAAACCGTGATCTCGCCGTTGCGCCAGGTCAACGGGTTGATGACCGCGATCAGCACCGGAGTTGAAGTCTTCCTCGGCCAGAAAAGACGCCACCGGAAAAACGGCACGGGCGTGCCGCAAGACGAGATGTTTATCTAGGATCGAGTGCGGGGAACGGGGCTCCGCCCGTCCAAGCGGAGCAGAGCCCGGCTTCCAAACTTATTCTTCTATTTTTCGCCGCCGCCCAGCACTCGCTCACTTTTGACGTCAGGCACGTAGATCGAGTGAATATTTTGTTCAGCCGCCAGTCTCTGGAACGTCGTGACATCCGCGGTACGCACCTGCTCCCAATGCGCCAGCAATTCATCGGTTTGCTTCTTTAACTTGTCGAATTCCTGATATTCGGATTCGGTCGGAGCGGAATCGGCGAAACCGCCGACTGCCATGGACAGAAACGCCAGCTTCGCGTCAATTCCAGGAGCGTAGGCGAGCGAATCCTCGCTGGCGCTGATAGTGAAGTTGATCAGGGGATCGCGAACCGCAATCAGCTTGGCGTCAAGCGCAGCCGCGCCCTCGAACAACGTTTTCGTGGCGTCACTTCGCAGCACGCGCTTCTTAAGGCCTTCCAACTGCTCGCGCACGTCCTGTATCTGGTTCACCGCGTCATAGACCCGATTCAACTGCTCGCGCACATCCATCTGCAACTTGAACTGCTTTTCCAGATCGCCCTGCGGAGTAGTGACTCGCGGATCGATCTTGACTTCGAATGGAGCGGTTGCAGTCTTGCCATTCGCGGTTAAGCGCACCTGATAGTTCCCGGGAAGCGCGAGCGGCCCGCGCGCGCCGTCATTGTATTCCCACAAGAAGTAACCTGGAACGCGATTTGCCTCGTCATAATGCAGGTCCCACACGAAATGATTCAGACCCTCTTCCGGCTTGATCTGCTTTTCGGGTTTCTTGTCGTCGGGATCGAGGGGTTCATCGAGCGGCTCGGACTTGCCGCTGGAGTACTTGCGAATTACATTGCCAGCCGCGTCGAGAATTTCAATCTTCACTTCATCTGTCTTGGCCTGCTCTTTAGTCTCCGGTCTGTCTTTGGGCTTCGGCGCCTCCTTCAGATAGAAATAAATCACCGCGCCATTGGGCGGATTCTTTCCCGCGAAAGACAATCGGGCTGGAGCTTCTCCGGTGTGCACACGGTAGGCGGTTGCGGGCTGGTAGAGATGGACGGCTTCTTGAGCCACTGAATCGGCGAACTGGCGCAGCGGCGAGACATCGTCAAGGATCCAGAACGAGCGTCCGTGCGTCGCCACTACCAGATCGTCGTTCTTAATGACCAGGTCGTGGACCGGAGTGATGGGCAAGTTGTTTTGCAGCGAACGCCAGTGTGCGCCGTCGTCGAAAGAGACGAAGATGCCGCGCTCGGTTCCGGCATAGAGCAGACCCTTCTTCTTCGGGTCTTCACGAACTGCGCGCACAAAACTTCCATCCGGAATTCCGCTATTGATGCGGCTCCAGGTCGCTCCGTAATCGCCGGTCTTGTAGATGTAGGGCGCAAGATCGTCGTTTTGATGGCGATCAATGGCTACGTACGCAGTTCCGGCATCGTGCTGAGACGCTTCAATCAAACTGATCCGGCTCCATGGCACAAGATCCCTGGGGGTGACGTTGGTCCAATTCTTGCCTTCATCGCGTGTGAGTTGGATCAAGCCGTCGTCAGTGCCCGCCCAGATCAAGCCCTTCGCCAGGGTTGATGGAGCGATGGAAAACACGGTGTCGTAATATTCGGTTCCAGTGTCGTCGACGGTGACGGGCCCTCCGGAAGGCTGCTGCTTCGATTTGTCATTGCGGGTGAGGTCGCCGCTGATCGCTTCCCAGTGGGTACCACCGTCGGACGTTTTGAAAATGCGTTCGCCTCCGTAGTAGATGGTGTTCGGGTCGTGTGGAGAGGTGACGATGGGCGCCGTCCACTGAAAACGGTGCTCGAGCGGCGCGGCCCCGCGGCCATCGCTGAGTTCCGGCGTGACGGCAATGCTCTTGACCTGGTTGGTGCGCCGGTCGAAGCGCGTGATGTTTCCCTGATAGTCGCCGGCGTAGACAATGTTCGGGTCGTTTGGATTGGGTGCGATGTATCCCGCTTCCCCGCCCCCGACTGCGTACCAATCGTCGCGGCCAATGGCGCCGTCATCGCTGCGGCTGGCGATGGCGACGGTGGAATTGTCCTGCTGCGCGCCGTACACATAATACGGCGTACGCGTGTCGGTGATGACGTGGTAGAACTGCGCGGTCGGCTGGTTGTCCTCGCGGGTCCACGATTTGCCGCCGTCGAGGCTGACGGTGACGCCGCCGTCGTTCGAAGCGATCATGCGCCTGTTATTCTTCGGATCGATCCACAGACCGTGATTGTCGCCGTGTGGAACTTTCACCTTGTTGAAGTTGCGGCCGCCGTCGGTCGACTTGAAGAACTCGACATCGGCCACATAGACCGTATCGGCATCCTGCGGATCGGCGATCACGTGCATGTAATACCACGGGCGCTGAAACAACGAATGTCCGCCGTTTACCAGATCCCAAGTGTCGCCGCCGTCGTCAGAACGATACAAGCCGCCCGTTTCTTTCGCCTCGATAAGGGCGTAGACGCGCTCCGAGTTCGCCGCCACCGCCAGACCGATGCGCCCGTATGGCCCTTTCGGGAGCCCGTGCTCCTCCATCCGCTTCCATGTGGCGCCGCCATCGGTCGAGCGGTAGACGCCGCTGCCGAGGCCGCCGCTGGAGAGGGACCANNGCTCCCGTGTTCTCGTCTTTGTACAGAACCTTGTCCCAGGTCTTGCCGCCATCGGTGGTCCGGAAAACGCCTCGCTCCGCGTTCGGGCCAAAGGGATGACCGAGGGCTGCCACAAAAACGATATCGGGATTGCGCGGATGCACGATGACCTTGCCAATGGCACGCGAGTCCTTCAGGCCAACATTCTTCCAGGATTTTCCAGCGTCCACCGATTTCCAGACGCCATCGCCGTGCGAGATGTTTCCGCGAATGCAGGCTTCGCCAGTACCTACATAAACGACGTTGGGATCGGCCACCGCGACGGCGATACTCCCGATCGAAGGTGCTCCGTCTTTATCAAAGATCGACGACCAGGTGTTAGCGCCGTCGGTTGATTTCCAGACGCCGCCACCGGTCGAACCGAAGTAGTAGGTGGTTGGGTCGCCGGGAATTCCAGCAGCGGTAAGCGAGCGGCCGCCGCGGAACGGTCCGATGGCGCGGTACTTCATTCCCTTGAATAGCGGGTCGCCTTCGTTCTTGTCATCTTTCTCGTCCTTGGCGGACTGCGCAGAGTCGGCGGGCACGTTTTTTTGCTCGGCATCCAGTTTGCGATTGCGCTCTTTTTGCTGGGAGAAAGTCAGCGTGAGGGAGAACAGGACGAATAATGAAAGCACAGAAGCGCGCATGTGAACTTTTTGGATCATGGATTTCAATGGCCCCGGAAGAGAAATTTGTCTCCCGCCATGGTAATGCCAGAAGCACAAAAGGTACAAACGTCGCGGCGACTGAATGCCGGCCGGCTTTTGCCGCGGGAATGCTCAACCACCAGGCACAGGGACAGACTGTGGAATTCAAAATACAGGCGCCAGGCCGTCATGCGACGACGTACCCGCGTAGTCAACACAGCCAACCACGAAACTTGATTTGATTTCCGTTCCAGCCGCCTAGAATGTCTCAAACATTTCTTCATTTTTCTGTTTGAAACAGAACGCACTCAAGATGCAACGAGAGTTCACATCCAACGAGGTGATCGCACTGACTGGAATCACCGCCCGTCAGTTGCAATGGTGGGACGAGCGGGGCATTGTGGCGCCCCGGCGGCAGGGACATCGGCGCATCTACAGCTGGGATGAACTGGTCACGGTGGCGGTCATCTGCCAGCTTCGGCGGCGGGGCTTCTCACTGCAGCGGATGCGCAAAGTGATTCGCTTCTTGCAGCAGGAATTCGGCACCAGCCTGGCCGCTACGGTCAGCGCGTCGTCGGAATATCACCTGCTTAGCGACGGCACTCGTCTCTATCTGCGCACCTCGGCGCAACAGGTCGTGGATCTGCTGAAGAACGCTCGGCAGCCGATGTTTGACATCTGCCTGAGCGACGAAGTGCGCCGGGTTCAAGCGGAGATTCAAGCACGCAAGAAGAATGCGGTTTCGGAGCGGATTCGGCCCTTACGCCGAACCCGAAGAGCATAAACGGAAGGCGGGGAGGCATGATGATCGGTGAATTGAGCATTATCAATGAATGGATTCCCGAACAGATGGAGCCTGGCACCGTGTTCGTACTGGAGAATGCGGGCGAAGTGGGAGAGCGCGAAGATCCTTATTGGGCCGTGCTCTCCTGCCCGTCTTGCGGCACGCTGGGCTTGATTACCCGCAAGCAGATGGCTGGACTGCTGCCGACAATCTGTGGATCATCCGTATGCTCGGCGCAGTTTTTTATTAAGGACGAGGAGATTACGCCCCGGAAACCCTTCTGAGCGGTAAGACGTGGCTTAAACCGAACCGGATTACTGGGTTGTCCCCTTCCGACCCCCCAAAAGGGGCATGTGGCTTGACGGCATCCGCGTTACACGAGCTTCCGCGGATGCCCTATCTGGACGGAAAACTTCACCGGGATTTGCTCGACTATTTCTATGTCAAAACCTTCCAGCGCGGCTACCCTTCTTGGGTGATTGGTCAGGAGCCGGATTCGTTTCAGGTTCAGATCCGAGAGGATTTGAGCTCCTAATCCGATATCGCGATGGGTCTTGCGCTCGCTTTCGGGAAGGGACGGCAGACGGCGTTCGCGGTGGAAGGTCAGGAACGACTGCTCTCCGATTTTTTCCGCTGAGAAGCCTTTGGACGTCTGGTGCAAGTAGATCAAAGCGCCTCGGTCTGATTCGGCGATGATTTTCAGCGAAGCCTCGAGCGTCTGATGGCAGTCGCAGCCGGTGGCGCCGAACACGTCGCCCAGCAGGCAGTGGGCGTGCATGCGGACCAGGACCGGTTCGGACGAATCGCTGCTGTCGCCACGCCCGATGTCGCCGCGAAGAAGCGCCATGTGGGACCCGCCACCGTCGACTTCACTTTCGTAGGCGATCAGGCGGAATTCTCCGTGCCTGGTTTCGACCATCGCCTCGCCTACGCGGTGGACATAGCGCTCATGCTGCATGCGGTAGCGGATCAACTCGGCGACCGTGAGCATCTTCAATTTATGGGTGCGGCAGAACCCGATCAGGTCGGGGACGCGAGCCATCGTACCGTCGTCCTTCATGATTTCGCAGATGATGCCGGCGGGGATCATGCCGGCGAGGCGAGCCAGATCGACGGAAGCTTCGGTCTGGCCAGCGCGGACCAGAACTCCACCTTTGCGGGCGCGGAGCGGAAACATGTGACCGGGCCGGGCTAAATCCGATGGCCTCGACGCGGGATCGATGGCTACTTGAATGGTGCGAGCCCGATCGTGCGCTGAGATTCCCGTGGTCACGCCGTCGCGCGCGTCGATGGCCTCACAAAAAGCCGTGCCGTACTGGGATGTGTTCTCGCTGGTCATGGGACCGATGCGCAGGTGGTCGAGGCGCTCTTCGGTCATGGCCAGGCAGACCAGGCCGCGGCCGTGCATGGCCATGAAGTTGATGGCTTCGGGAGTAACTTTTTCGGCGGCCAGGGTGAGATCACCTTCGTTTTCGCGATCTTCGTCGTCGATGACGACGATCATGCGGCCAGCGCGGATCTCTTCGATGGCGGTGGGCACGTCGGTAAAGGGGGAGTTAGGAGTCATAAGGACCTGCGTAAGCAAGAAATCCGACCTCCGCGGCTCAAGCGCCGCGTTCAAAACAGCGCGCGACGCAATTATCGCAGCGCCGAAGGGCTGCTCCCCCGGAATCGGAACCTCAGGCGGCGTTCAATTCGCGGCCCTTCCGTGGCGGCAGCTCGTTCTCGGGGCCGCAAAATAGACCCTTCAGAGCCCGCGACATCGCTCGGAATACCCATCGCAAAACGACCACGATCACGACCAGAAACACAGCGACGATCGACGCCGCCGCAATTGGGTGTTGCGTCGCAAGCCAGGTCAGGAATACAGCCAGGGTGTCTTCTCCGGCGCTCAGCGCGAAATTCGACAGGGGCTCAGGGGAGGGGGTGACCGCTACACGAGCGGCGGTCTTGCCTCCGTGGGCGGCGAGGGCGATCGCGCCGCCGGCCAGTGCCGCGAGCAACTGTTTCTCTGGCGAAAGCTGGGAGGTGGCGCCGTAGGCCATCAGGGCCGCCACCGGGATTCGAACAAAGGTGTGCAGGGCATTCCAGAACAAATCGAAAGCGGGAATCTTGTCGGCGAAAAACTCGATGGCGAAAAGAACGCCAGCGGCAGCAATCACCCACCAACTGGAAAGCAGATGCAGCCCGGAAGGCAAGTCGAGCAGGCCGGCGTGGGTCAGGAGCCCGAGTGTGGCGACGGTGGCGTAGACGTTGAGGCCCGCCGCGAAGCTCACCGCGACGATGAGACCTACAAGCTCAGAGCCGCCAAATTTCACGCCTGCCAGCATATACGAGCCCGACCTCCCCGCCGATGGAGTATAAACCGATAGCGTATAAAACAGGAAAGGGCCGCCAGCGGCGACCCTCCCAGTAAGCCCGATTCCCTGCGATTACAGGGTCGATTCAATTTCAAAGCCCCAGGCTTCGAGCAACGGCTCGGGGATGTACTTGGAATTCTTGTTGCGTCGCGCCCACTCCCGCAGCCGTGTCGACCGCAAATACTGGTCGGGGGAGAGTTTGTACTCGTGCACGACCTGCTCGAATTCGGTGACTGTGGGAATCACCGGGCCGATGGGCTCCGGTTTTCCCCAGTTGGGGTTTCCGCGTCGCTTAGCCATGAAAAATATACCCTCTTTCGGGATAAGGACTTCTTCTGTTAAGTCGCTATCTGGTTTGATTCCAAGAAGCGCCGTGGGGATTCACCTGAAAATAATAAGGAAACACGACCACTGAACCAAGCCCCTCGGAACCCCGTGGAAGCTATTGATAATAATAGGTTTCCCTATGTAAGTCAATAGAAAAGTTGACACTTTTTGGCCTAAGGGGATATCCCCTTTGTGTACAGCCACTTGCAGTTCAGCGAGCAGACGGGTGTGAGGCCGTCGAGCCCGGGGACGAGCCTGGTGAACCGGCGTCTCCGCCGATAACAGTGCCAAGACATCGTGTCGAGGGGTACGAGGCAGTAGGTGACCGGAGTAACCGGAAGGCCCTGCAGAGCGTTGACCACGGAGTCTCATAGACTTAGAGTGCAAAACAGGGATTGAATTCCGCCCAAACAGGAGATGGGATCTCCCCCAACCAAGAGCACTTAAAGGCACTGAAACGGGATCGGAAACATGAACTTAAAGTCTCTACTGCTGAGTTCGGATGAAAGGACGGTGCGCGTCCTGCGCCGGGTCCTGAGCGACCTGGAAATTGACGTCGAACATTGCTCGAGCGCGGACGAAGCCATCCGGCAAATAACCCGTCAGCGTTTCGAAGCGATCATTGTGGACGGCACCAATGCGGAGGAAACCAGCAGTGTGTTCCGAGGCGCCAAAGCCGCTCCGGTTAACAAGCGAGCGTTGGGGATCGTGCTGGTGGAATCTGACGTTGGGCTGAAGGGCGGTTTCGAAATGGGAGCTCATTTCGTGCTCCACAAACCGCTGGCGGTAGAGCGCGCCAAAGCGAGCTTTCGAGCGGTGCGGGCGCTGATGAAGCGGGAACGGCGACTGCAGATGCGCGTCGCGGTGGAAATTCCTGTCGAGTGCTTTGGGTCGGGCCGCTACAAAGCCAGGACCATCGATCTCTGCGAAGGAGGCATGGCGATTCAGTTCATCGGCCGCGCCGCGAAAGAAAACGTGCTGCGCTTCTCGCTCGATTTGCCGGGCATGGACGGGAAACTGGAACTCCATGGCGAACTGGCGTGGGAAGGCAACGGCGATCATGCCGGTGTGCGCTTCAAGGACGCCACGGACGAGGACCGCAGCATTCTCCGGCAGTGGCTCAACAACCAGCTTCCGGAACCCGAGCGGGACGACCCACCCGTGCTTTGCCGGCTCACCGACCTCAGCTCCGGCGGCTGCTATCTCACCACAAATTCACCCTTCCCGAGAGGCACGCGCGTCATTCTTTCGATCAAGACCGGCGATCTTGAAGTCCGCGCCGGAGGGGCCGTGTTGGTCGCGCATCCGGAATTCGGAATGGGTATTCAGTTCCTGCGCGCAACGAGCCAGCAACGCGATCAGGCGCAACGGATGACTGCGGCTCTGCGCGCCGATAAGTCTCACGAGGTTCAGGTCGAACCCGACGGGCTGGAAACGTCACTGCCGGGCGATGGCGTGGAGATGTTCCAGTCTTCCGAAGGCGAAGGTTCCGCCAGCGAGCATTCCGCGGCCGAAATCGCCCCAACCGACGACGCGCTTGTCGATCTGTTCCGGAATCAGTTTCAAGTGCCGGTCGAAACCTTCATGCAGCAGATCAAGAAGCAGCGCCATTCTGTTGCAGCGCACTCGCGCTGACGGCAGCGCTAGACTTCGTCCTGCTCCTTCAGTTTCGCGATGACCCCGAAATCCTCCAGGGTGGTGGTATCGCCCTTCACTTCCCCGCTGCTGGCCAACTCTCGCAGCAACCGGCGCATGATCTTCCCGCTGCGCGTCTTCGGAAGGGTGTCAGTAAAACGGATCTCATCAGGCTTGGCTAGCGATCCGATCTCTTTCGCCACCCATTTTTTCAGTTCTTCCTTCAGAGCCTCGGTCGGCGCAACTCCTTGTTCCAGCGTCACGAAGGCGGAAATAGCCTGGCCCTTGATTTCATCCGGGCGGCCCACCACCGCTGCTTCGGCAACTTTCTCGTGCGCCACCAGCGCCGACTCCACCTCCATCGTGCTCAGGCGGTGGCCGGATACGTTCAGAACGTCGTCCACGCGGCCCATGATCCAGAAATAGCCGTCCTTATCCCTGCGCGCACCGTCCCCGGTGAAGTAGGTGCCGCCGGGAATCTGCGACCAGTACTGGGACACGTAACGATCGGGGTCGCCATAAATTGTCCGCAGCATGGCGGGCCAAGGCTGTCGAATGACGAGATAACCACCCGAACCCAGGGGCACGGGCTTGCCCTCCATCGTCACTATCTCCGCTACAACTCCGAAGAACGGGCGCGTCGCCGAACCGGGCTTGGTCGCAATCGCGCCGGGAATCGGGGTGATCATGATCGAGCCGGTTTCGGTCTGCCACCAGGTATCCACGATCGGGCAGCGGTTGTGGCCGATGACCTCGCGATACCACATCCAGGCCTCGGGATTAATGGGCTCGCCGACCGTGCCCAGCAGACGGAGGCTGTCCATCTTGTGCTTTTTCGGCCACTCATCGCCCCACTTGGCAAAGGTGCGGATCGCCGTCGGCGCCGTGTAGAAGATGTTCACCTGGTGCCGGTCAATGATGGACCAGAAGCGATCGGGCTCAGGGCAATTCGGCGCCCCTTCATACATGAGACTGGTGGCGCCGCACTGCAGTGGTCCATAAACGATGTAGCTGTGGCCGGTAACCCAACCGATATCAGCGGTACACCAGTAGGTGTCTTCTTCGCGCAGGTCAAAAACATATTTCGTCGAGAGATAGGTGCCGACCGAGTAACCGCCCGTGGTGTGCACAATACCCTTGGGCTTACCTGTGGTGCCCGAGGTGTAGAGAATATACAAGGGGTGTTCGGCATCGAGCGGTTCCGCCGGGCAGTCGTCGGACGCCTTCGCCATCAACTCGTGCCACCAGTAATCGCGGCCCGCCGTGGTGTTGATCGCGGTTCCGGTGCGCTTGTAGATCACGACATGCTTCACTGATGGACAGGACTTCAGCGCCTCTTCGACCACCGGAAAGAGCTTCACCTCGGCGCCCCGGCGATACGATCCGTCCTGCGTGATGACCGCGACGGCGTGAGAATCGTGAATGCGATCGACCAGCGCGTTGGCCGAGAATCCGCCAAATACGATGGAATGCGGCGCTCCGATGCGGGCGCAGGCCAGCATGGCAATCGGCAGCTCCGGCGTCATGCCCATGTAAATGGCGACGCGGTCGCCTTTGCGGACACCAAGATCCTTGAGCACATTGGCAAATTTCTGGACTTCTTTCCAGAGTTGCTGGTAGGTATAGGTGCGAACTTCGCCGGGCTCGCTTTCCCAAATGAGCGCCGCTTTGTTCTTGCGCGCGGTCTGCACGTGGCGATCCAGGCAGTTATAGGAAAGATTGATCTGTCCGCCCACAAACCACTTGGCCCAGGGTTGCTTCCACTCCAGAACCTTGTCCCACTTCTTGAACCAGTGCAGTTCTTCGGCGGCGCGGCCCCAGAATTTTTCCGGCTGCTCCACCGACTCTTTGTAGAGAGCTTCATATTCGGCGAAGCTCTTGATCTGCGCCTTCTGGGAAAACTCCGCGGAGGGTTCAAAACTACGCTGCTCGTCAAGAATCGAATCGATGTTTACCTGCGTCGGGGCAAGTTCGGCCATTGTTGACCTCGGAATGGGTATGATTAGTCGCCGTCCCCGGCATGAACCGAGAACCGGACATTCTACCTCGCAGGCTGGCTATCTTTATCTATATATTTCTACGCTTCGGGAACAAGGTCGCTGACCGTCCCGCGCTGCAGCAGATACGCTCCCGGGCCCTGCTGGCCGCGAATCGAACGGCAGAACTCGGCGACAACGAAGCCGGCTTTCAGGGTCTCGCGGAAGGCCCAGCGGGTCGCGTCGCGCCATTCTCGCGCCAATTCCATGTCGGTGCGCTCGACATTCAGGATGTCGCCAGGGATTTCGATGCTCACACGCTGGCGTGCCAGTGCTTCGGCCAAATCGGCCCGTGCCGGTTTGCCGCCGGGATCGAAACGTACAAGCGGGGCCAGTAACTTCAGGGCATCAAGCGCTTCCACGCGCGCATTCGTACTCTTGCCCGCTAGCCGATCCCGCACCCGCCGTGAATTCAGCAGCCAGCGCACCCACAGGCGATCGGTCCCGTTCCGATGCAGCATGCTGGAGGTTTCCGGCCCGTAGAAATCCACCTTATAAGTATCGGAAACCACGCCCAGCTTGGAAAAATTAAAGTGTGCGTTCCGGCTTTGCAGCGGATCGTAGGTCCACGTCATCTCGTGAACGCCCATGGCCATGGCCCGTTCGCGCTGCGCCTGCTTCAGTCTCGAGCCCAGATCCAGATGCCGATAGCCGTCCAGCACCGCCAGCATGTGGGAGTGAACGGTCGTCTGCCCGTGCTCGCGCCCGAGAAATCCGAAGGCGAAACCGACCAGCTTGTCCTTATTCCTGTTCTTTGCGTCTTCATCCCTATCAAAGGCTCCGACGAAAATGTTGCCCGCCGCCTTGCAGGCTATGGCCAGCGTGAGGGGCAAGGTGTCTTCCTCCGCTATGCCCCATACTTCTTTCTCCACGGCTTTCAGCTGCGTGAGGTCGTCGATGGTCTTGAGGTCGCGAATCACGATCGGTTGGGCGGCACTGCGAGACGTCATGGCTGAGCCTTCGCGCTGTTCCAATTCTCGTTCCCGGGTATGGCAGTCTCCGCGCAGAAACCCGGCGCTGAAGAGAGAACCCCTCGTTTACAGCACGAGTTGTATTGTTGTCAATACGAATCAAAGATGCGAATCAAAGATACGAATCAAGGATCGGGCAGCGGTTGCAGCTTCATCGGCGTTGGGTTGCCAGCCGAACATGCCCCCTCGGCCCATTCCACGCATCTTACCCCGCATGCTACCCTCAAACCCGGAGAAGAACACGACCGTGAAACCGATTACCAGGCTGTTGCTCCTGATCGCCCTGATCGTGCTGGGAAACGCTAAGCTGCTGGCTGCCGATCGCGGCACGCTGGTGCGGGATGCCGTCATCTACCTGTCTCCCGACACTACTTCCAGCAAGCTCGGCCAGGTGGAACGCGGACGGGAACTGATTCTGCTCGACAGGAGCCCCAAGTGGCTGCACGTCGAAGCGCTGCTGGGCGCGCAAACTCCCGACCCCGCGTTCGTTTTGGAGGACGAGGATGAGGGCAAGACCATCAGCGGCTGGGTGCTCGATACCGGGGCGATATGGGCGACCACTCCGAACGGCGACCGCATTCTGTTCGGGGCCGCCGTCGATTCGGAAGACGAAGCCAGCCGCCGGCACGGACGCCGCGGCGCCGCCCAGGACGCCCTGCGGCTCTATCGCCGCATCTACGATATGTTCCCCAGCGCCCCCATTGCCGGCGAAGCGCTCTACCGTGCCGCCGACATTAAATGGCAGATCGACAAATCGGACATGCAGTCCCGCCCCTCCGCACGCGAGAAGGAGTCCTACCTTCGCGGAGGCATCGACGAACAGTTGATGAAGCAGGTGATGAAAAAGTTTCCCGACACAAAGTGGGCTCAACTAGCCGCCTTCCACCTGCTCGACAACAAACTCTGTGGAGACTGGCAGGGCGCTTCGAAGTGCCCTGACAAGGAAGCCGATCTCTACGAAAAGTACGTCAAAGAACACCCCGCGTCTCCCGCCGCGCCCGAGGCGCTGTACAACGCCGCTTCCCGGCGAGCCGCCCTGATCGAGATCTACAAAACTGAAGAGCAGTCCAAGAAGTCCGACCAATCGAAGAGTCTCGCCATCACGCTGGCGCAGCAGTTGATCTCGCAGTATCCCCAGAGCGACTGGTCGTCTCGCGCACAAACCCTGCTGTTCCTGGTGCAGGGCGGAGTACCGACCTACGGAAACGCGCTGCAATAGGTTGCCGGAGTGGTCCGCGTTGCAAGACAATTGGGATCAGCGACCGGCGGCGGCGGCGCGGGCGAGAGGGATCGGAGGACGCAAGCCCGGCGCCAGCTCGGCCTGCGGGATTGCGGGAGGGCGTTGCAGCGAGAAGAGTCGATCCGTGTTCACTACCAGCACAGTCCTGCCGTCGCCCATAATCGCGGCGCCGACATATTCTGGAACCTTGGCGAGCACTCCGTTCAGCGGCTTGACTACGATTTCGACCTCGCCGAGGAAATGGTCGACGACCAGGCCGTAGGGCCCGGAAGCGGCTTCAATGATCGCAACCGCCAATTCGGCTCGTCTCTCTTCCACCCGATCGAATGACAAAGCATGCGCCAGCCAGAGCATGGGAAAGACGGTGCCGCGCACGGGGGCGATCTGCTGACCTTGCACGGTTCGTACCACCGACTTTGGAATTTTCACCATGTTGCGGATGGTATCGATGGGCAACACGACCTCCTGCCCCGAGACCGCAACCCGAATCGCCTTCGAGACCAGCAAGCTGGCGGGAAGCTCGATACGGAAGCGAGTTCCCTTCCCAATCTCGCTCTTAATATGGATGGCGCCGTGCAAGGCCTCGACGCCGTTGCGCACAACATCCATGCCGACGCCGCGCCCCGACACATCCGTCACCTTATCAACGGTGGAGAAACCGGCGACGAGGATGATCTTGAAGGCTGCCTCCTCGTCCATGGCGCCGACTGCGCTCTCGGAAAGCAGGCCCTTCTCGACGGCGCGGCGCTTGAGTTTATCGGGGTCCAGTCCCTTGCCATCGTCCTTCACTTCAATCACGACGGTGGACCCGCGAGTATAGGCGGAGAGATCGATGCGGCCAACGGCGGACTTACCCTTTTGCGCACGGTCGGCTTTCGACTCGATGCCATGGTCGGCGGCGTTGCGAATGATATGGGTTAGGGGATCGCCGATACTGTCGATCACGGTCTTGTCTAACTCCGTCTCTTCGCCGTTCACATGGAGTTCGATGTTCTTGTCGAGATTTCGCGCCAGGTCGCGCACCAGGCGGGGAAAACGCTGAAACACCTGGCGCACCGGCATCATCCGAATCGACATGACGGTCGCCTGCAGATCGTCGGCGAGCCGGGAGACCTTCGCTCCGGCATCGCGCATCTCTTTCGCCATGCTCTTCGGCGACTCTTCGCGGGCAATGAGTTCGACGCGCTCGGCGAAGGCGGGCAGCGCGCCACGCGCAACGAGCAACTCTCCGGCCAGGCGCATCAAGGCGTCGAGCTTGACTGCGTCCACGCGGATACTGGGCGCGGCCGCTCCGATGGCGGCCTCTGGAGCAGAAGATCCTTCCGCGGGCCGGGAGGGAGCGGGCTGCGACGTACTTACAGCTGGCTCGGTCGTGGGAGAGTCCACCGCCTGGCTTGCCGCCGCGATCAGCGCTTTCACTTTCAGCAGCCAGTCGCCATCGAGGATTCCATCCTGCTGCACCGCCTTGATGGCATCGAGCACTTCCTGGGCGGCAGCGGTGGCTCGGGCATGACCATGCGCCTTGCCGGCGGAGATGAGAGTTTGCGCTGCCCGATGCGCGGTCGCCAGGCCCTGCTTCTCATCGCCGGACTGACACTGATCGAGCGCGAAGCCCAACGCCGTAAAACCCTGCTGAGCCGCACCGCGAAAGCGAGCTTCTTTACTATCGGATCGAGCGGAGGCGGCCGGCTCCTGCTTCTCGATGGATACATCGCAGTCGTCCTCAACAAACAGGAACACAGCGCGCAGCGCGTCCTCGGACTGCATGGTCTCGACAAAGACTTCCCAGCCCAAGTAGCACTTCTCGGGATCAAAGTCGCGAGCCGCGAGGAGATCGACAGTGTCGCAGCGGATTTCGATTTCGCCCAGGTCGGCGATCTCAAGAAGCAGCGAGGCAGGGTCGGTTCCAGAAAAGAAGATCTCGCGGTTGGGACGGAAGCCGATCTTGTATCGCGCGGGTGCGGTGGCAGGCGTCTTCGTGGCCTGTGCCTTGCCGGCGGCTTTGTCCATCTCTGGCAGAAAGGGCCGGATCGCGGCGAGCACCTCGGTCTCCAGGGGCAAAGGCGTATCGGAGCCGGTGCTGCCGAGTTCCAGGAGCATGGCGCAGCAATCGCAGGCCTTCAGGGTGGCGTCGATGAGTTCGGGTGTTGACTGCAGCTGCTGATTGCGGATGCGGTTAAAAACCTCTTCGACATGATGCACGAAGTTCGCCAGGCGGCGGAAACCGGCGCTCGCGCCCGAGCCTTTCAGGGTATGCATGGCGCGAAAAACACGGTTGACGACATCCATGTTGTGCGGGTCCTGCTCGAGAAGCAGCAGGGCGCCGCCGAGGTCGGTGAGCAGATCGTCCGCCTCATGCCGGAAGGACGCTTGTAGTTGTTGCAGGTCTCCGAAATCCATCACGTTGTCAACCTCCTTCCCGGCTGGACGGGCGCGGCGCCCGTCGCTCCACACAAATCCAGAATTAGCGCAGGACTTTCGTCACCACAGACAGCAATTGTTCCGGTTCGAATGGCTTCACAATCCAGCCCGTAGCTCCGGCGGCTTTGCCTTCCTGCTTTTTCTCCAGTTGCGATTCCGTCGTAACCAGCACGATCGGGGTGAATTTGTATTGCGCCAGTTTGCGGAGACTGCGGAGCAGTTCGATGCCAGTCATTACGGGCATGTTGATGTCGCTGAGCACCAGGTCGAAGATCTCGGCCAGTGCTTTCTGCAGGGCCTTCGCGCCGTCTTCGGCTTCGACAACCTCATAGCCCGAGCGAGAAAGAGTCATCTTGAGCAGCTGACGCATGGTCGCGGAATCGTCGACTGCCAGAACTCTCTTAGCCACGAAGCTCCCTCTGGTTGGCGGACTCTCTGTTTGTGTTTGCCACGACGTTTGGCTGGGGACTTTGGGGCGGCGCTGGCGGCTGGACAAATAATTGTTCCAGACCGCGCTGTTTCAGCGAAGCGAGAAAGCCGTCCGAGGTCTCGCCGATCTGGAGCAGACCGGTCTGGCTGCTGACGCGGCACAGAATCTGAACGATGCTGGTATCCATCGCTTCCAGTTCCTCGGCCTGCAGTCCGATGCTCTGGCTCGCGGCGATGGCGGGCTGCAGAGCGTCCCAGAGGGGCCGGGCCTGTTGCACTCCGAGTCGTCCCGCCAGAATCAGCTTCGTTCCGCCCGCGACAGCCTGTAGTTCAAATGGCATCGAGTTACCCTGGCCTTAGAAAAGTTCAACATTCGCGCCGTAATCTTGCCCTTCCGCCACTTCGGTCAGTCGTGCGCAGGCGTTCTTTGCCGCTCCGCCAAAGACGGAAGCGTGAACTTCATGCTGCTCCTGCATCGTGTAGCCCGCCGAATCGGCATGGACATAGAGCGGCTTCTCGGGCTTGGGATACAGGGTTAGCAGGAGGTCGAGTATGTTATCCAGATCTCCGAACAGCCTGGTTCCTTCATCGACAAATTTCAGGGATTGCAGGAGGGCCTCCGTCTTCTCCTGTAACTGGCTCGCTTTGATACTGAGACGACTGACGGCGACGTATTCGATTCTGCGCGAATTGCGCAATGAGTCGTCGGCTCGATGTACGACGAGTCCGCCGCGGCAGAACTCGATCTCCTGAACGTTGGCGGTGATGGCGGTCGCTTGCGTCTGGAGGGTTGTGCCGAGGCGAGTAAACTGCTCATTCAGCTCCGTTTCCAGCCTCAGGACACGCTCGGCGGCCTCCGACGTCCAGCCGCCGAGCACACCGATACCGGGCGCCAATGGCATTTTGTCCGCGCCGATCAACACATTAAGGGCCAGCCTCTTCATGGACCGTGCCAGGGCTTCCAGTTCGTCGCTCTTGGCGCTGAGCAGGGCACGAATCGGGTCGATCTGGGTGAGAACGAAGTTGCCTATTTTGACCTCCCCGGCGAGCAACTCGGCAACTCCGGAACTGATGGAGGCGAGGCGATCGACGGCCTCTTCGAACTTCTTGACCTCGTCGTCGCCGGCAGCGCGGCTGCAACTGTCACCCGCGAGGCCCTGAGCGGATCCGATTACGCCCTTTAGTTCACGCTCGATGCGGCTCCCGGTGCTGACAATGAGTTCCAGCACGTTTCTTGCCTGCTGACGCTGCAGTAACAGCGCATTTCCCGGCTCGTTTGCCTGGTCGGTGCGAACGCCGGCCAGAGCTCCCAGGATGTGTTCGAGACGCTGACGAATGGCATCGTGTCCCTGCAGGACCTTGACTGCTTCCCGAATGCTCTCCGTAACCACTACGCCGACCGAAGCAGCTTTACGGCGCACTTCCAGCAGATCGGGCGGGACGGTCAGCAGCAGATCGAGATTGTGGTGGATCCTCTTCTCCGATTCCGTGGCCCGCGCGGCGTAGCAAGCAGAAGCTTGCTCGACCGATCGCGTGGCCGCCGAGAGCTTCTCGAGGATCAACATCAGCGTGTGCTCCTGGGATTCCCCGGCCTGTTTCATGGAGCGCAAGACTCCGCGCATCTCCTCGTAGACCTTCAGAACCGAGAGGTTGTCCTCGGGAGACAGTCGCGATCCCTCTAAGCGGAAGTGGAAGGCAATGTGCTTGAGCGGTACCAGGTCTTTCAGCAGGTGGTTTGAGGTGTCGAGCACTCCTTCCGTCGCCTGGGCGACCGAGGCCAACTGCCGGCTCACTGCCTGTATCTGGTGAAGAAAGTTGCGGAAGACCCCGCAGCCATCGAGCATCGACTCTCGGATGGCAATCGTCTGACTGCCGCTCGCCACTCCTGTGAGTTCCGCCAGCCGGGCGGTCGCCTGCTGCACATTTTCCGCCATGGTCCAGCAGGCATCGAGCGTCTGTATGAGGCGGGTGAACTCTCTTTCGCTGCTGCTCAGATAGCGGGTAAGCCGCCGGCTGAGTTCCTCGAACTTCGCCCAGGTAACCGGAAGTGATTCTTGCGGTTCCATACTGGGGTTCACGAGCCGCCGCCCGCAGGAGCTTCGATCCCCAGAACCATAAAGATGTTTTCGAGCAAAGGCTTGGGGTCTGAGGGCTTGACGATGTAGAAGTTGGCGCCGGCGAGGAAGCCGCGGCTCTTGTCCTCGGACTCGGACTCGGTCGAAATGATAACGATAGGCAGATCGTTGTAGTCTCCACTGCTGCGCACGCGGCGGATGAACTCATAGCCGTCCATGTTCGCCATATTGATGTCGGTGAGAACCAGATCGAACGACCGGCTGTATAGCTTCTCCAGCGCGTCGGCGCCATCGACGGCGGTGACCACGTCGAAGTCGGCCTCGCGCAGAATGTACGAGTGGTAATTGCGGGTGAACTCCGAGTCATCGACGATCAGCACATTCCGCTTCATAGTCAGTCCTTTGTGTAGAGAAGGTGCCCCGCGGTCTTCTTCAAACGGAATGCCGAGGTGATCCGGCCGACGGATTCAGAGTGGCCCAGAAATAGATAGCCCTTGGGATTCAGCGAGTCGTAGAAGTGGTTCACAACATTGCGCCGCGACTCATCATCGAAGTAGATCAGTACGTTTCTGCAGAAGATAAAATCGTAACTGCGCATGGCTTTCATCTGCACGCTGTCGTTCAGATTGAGCTTTTCCAGAGTCACCAACCGGGCGGTTTCCGGTGCGATGCGGAACCCGGCAGCCGTCGGCACCAGATGCTTGCTGTAAAGGACGGGAACGCCTTTGACAGAACGATCGCCATACAGCGCGTTGCGGGCGAGTTCGAGCATGTTCTCATCGATATCGGTAGCTTTGATCCTGATGTCCCAATTCCTGGCATCGGGAAACACCTCGCGGATAATGATGGCGAGGGTGTAGGCCTCCTCGCCCGAAGAGCACCCGGCGCACCAGATGCGAATGCGGCGATCGCTGGTTTTCTGCCGCGCGGCAATCAGTTCGGGCAGGCAAACGTCGGCAAAACCTGCCAGCTGTTCGAACTCGCGGAACATATAGGTTTCGTTGGTGGTGACCAGATTTGCCAGGGCCTGCATCTCGTTACCGCTGGAATCGCAATAGCCCAGCTGGAAAAGATATTCGTCGGCGTCCTTCAGGCCGAGTTCGGTGATTCTGCGCTCCACTCGCTTGTTGAGGAAGTAGAGTTTCTTTTCATCGAATTGAAGGCCCAGCTTGCGGTAGATGAGCTTGCTCAGTTTGGTGAACTGCTCAGCGGTGAGTTCCATCGCGGGCGCCTCCTGAGAAGTTCTTCCAGTTCTTCGTTGATTTCGGGATCGCTCACCGTCGACAGCAGAGATTGCAGCGCGCTTTCCACCCTGGAGTCGGAAGAGTTCGCGAGGGACTCGACCGCCGCCAGAGCAAGCGTGCGGTCGGGGTCGTGGATATAGGGCAGGACCGCGAGCGCCACGCGGATCGAACCCGTGAAGTGCCCCAACAGACGGATCAGGTGGAAACACACGCCCGCATCGAGCTCGGGCTGGAGGAGGCCACACAGCTCTGCTTCACAGATTGGGTTTAATTCCGACACCTGGTGGCGGGCGACGATCCTGGTAATCGCATCGATAGCGACCTCGTACACGGAGGCGCCCTTGCGTTCGATGGTCCGGCAAATCTCTTCGATGGACTCGGCGCCGGCGGCGCCGCCAAGCAGCTTGAGGAAAGGCTGCTGGTAGATACCCGGCACCTCGGCGGCGTCGGGATATCTGGCGCGGAGAGCATCGAGCGTCGGTTCGGTTCCGATTTGCGCCAGGGTCTCAAGACACGCGCAAATCACCATGGGTTGCGAGCTTTCGAGGGCAATCGCGAGTACGGGCTGGGCGAAAGCGCTGCGCCGGCTGGCACCCACGTTCTCAATCGCGCTGATCACGACGTTGATGTCGCCATCCTTCAACGCCGCGAAATAAAGAGCGTCCGGCGCGCCGATGGAGGCTTGACTCAGAATGTCTACACTGAATTTGCGCAGATCCTTGTCGTCGCCACGCATCAGATGGTTGAGCCCTTCCATCGCGTCATTGGCGCGGCGCTGCAGCATATCCGCGGCCTCGGCCCGGACAAAGGGATCGTCATCTTTGAGCAGCGCGATGATCGAGTCCACCGGATTCGAAGTCCAGATGCGTGAGAGCCCACGGAGAATCGCCTCCTTGACGGCGCGCGACCCTTCCCTGTGGAGTTGCGATACGAGGATGTCGGCGGCGCCAGGATCGCCCGACTCACTGATCTCCTCGGCGGCAAACCGCCGCTCCGAGTCCTCCGGCGCGCTGAGCGCCGCGATTAGTTTGGCATCGATCATAGCCGCATCCCCTGGCGAGCCGGATTCCGAAGCACAGAATCTCGCCCAGTCTTCGACTCGAGAATGCGCACAAGTCTGGCGGCGATTTCCCAGCTCGGCAGTACAATCTCCGCCCCGCCCCGCTTGATGGCCTGAAAGGGCATGCCGAAGACAACACAACTTTCCTCCGATTCGGCAATGGTGACGCCACCGGCCTCGCGGATACTCACCATCTGATCCGCCCCATCGTCCCCGATGCCGGTCATCAGGACTCCAATCGTCCTGCGCCCATAAACTGCGAGAACCGATTCCATCATCACGTTGACCCCCGGCACAAACAGGGTGCGGGGCTGGCTGGGTCGCCGCAGAACCACCTCGCCGCTGAGCTTGCGGTAGGGACAAAGATGAAGATTATTCCCGGCTACGTAGCAAAACCCAGGCCGCACCGTGGTGCCGGTCTCCGCCTCGACCACTTCAATGGCGCACTCCTTCTGCAGCCGCGAAACATAAGTGGCGATGAAGGCGGCGGGCATGTGTTGGACCAGGAAGATCGCAGCGGGGATGTCGGCGGGCAACCCGGGAAGGAAGGTGCTGATGGTCGCCGGACCACCGGTCGAGATGCCGATGGCAATAGCCCGAATCTCCGCCAGCGCCAGGTTCACAGTCCGCGCCGCCGCCCGTAGCGGCGGGGTTGTTGGTCGGCTTCGCTTGACCACGCCGGATGCCGCCGCCGCGCGGATCTTGGTAATCAGTTCCTGGGCCACGGTGTCCAGATTCGCGGAAACTGTGCCCTCCGGTTTGGCGACAAAATCGAATGCTCCTAGCGCCAGGCATTCGAACGTTTCCACCGCGCCCTGCTGGGTCAGCGAACTGAACATAATGACCGGGCAAATCTTTTCGGCCAGGATCATCTGCATGGCGCTGATGCCATCGAGTTTCGGCATGTTGATGTCCATGGTCACGACATCGGGCTTGAACTCGATTGCCTTCTGGAATGCGTCTTCGCCGTCTCGGGCGGTCGCGAGCACCTTGATGTCGGGAGCCCGGGTCAGCAACCGGCTGATCAGATTCCGCATTAAGGCGGAGTCGTCGGCGACCAGAACGCGAATGAATGATCCCTGCCACATCGACTCAGCCTTCCCGGCACTGGCGTGCGGGACTTCCCTGTGACGCCGCTTCGCGGCTGGAGCGTTAGAGCGTTAAAGTTTGTCGCTCCGCTTTGAATTGTGACGCCGACTTGAGATGCCCCTCTCTCCACTTCCACGCCTGGTCTAAGCGTTCGCCGCCAGGGCCGCCAGTTCGCTCTGCTCTCCGCGAGTGAGTACCTTGCCCACATCCAGCAGAACGATCATTCGCTTTCCGTCTTCAACCTTGCCAATACCGGAGACGAACTGGCCATCGACGCCATTGGAAATGCTGGCCGGAGGCGGAGCGATATTGCGCTTGGCGATGCTCAGAACCTGCTTCACGGAATCGACCACCAGGCCCGTCTTGGCGCCGCCGAGGTCGACAATGATGACCCGGGTGTGATCGTCGGAAGCTTTCTCCTCGAGCGCAAACAGGGTTCGCGTGCTAAGCACGGGAATGACTTCGCCGCGCAGGTTGGTCACGCCCTCAACATACTTAGGCGCCTTTGGCGTCTGCGTGATCTTGGACAACCGGTCGATTTCCTGGATCCTCGCAATGGGGATGCCGTACTCCTCTTTGCCGAGAAGGAAAGTCACCAGTTGTATCTCGCCATCCTGACCGTTTTCGTCTTCTTTTTTCACTTCACTGGAGGCCGTACTTTCAGCGGCGGCACCGCTGTTGGCGGCCTCCGCCTGCTTGGCCTCTCCCCCGTCGGTGATGTTCGAGAGCACCTTATGATCGAGCAGATTGCCGGTAGCGAGGAGCAGAATGAGCCGGTTGCCATCGTCCAGTTTGGCGATGCCAGAAAGGCTGACTCCCTGTTCATGGGCAACGTTGGGCGGAGCCTCGATGGCGTCATCCTGAACCCCCAGGACTTCATTGACGTGATCGACGACCAGCCCCAGTTGGAAACCATTGGAATCGACCACGATGATGCGCTGGTCCTCGTGAATGCTGCCATCAACCTGTTCTTCAAAGGTATGCAGCGCGGCAACGACCGCCTTGGCCGAGGCCACCACGTCTTTGTTTAGCGCGTCTACCCCCTTCGCATCCAGCCCGTGACCATTGGTGCCGGCCTGCTTGGTGACGTGCTCGTTTAAACCCCGCGCCTGGGCAAGGGTTTCGGTCAGCGACTGGCTGGAACTGTTGAAAGCCGAGAGCCAGGTCCGCAGTTGTTCCGCCGCCGCCGTCACGACGTGCATATCGGGCGTGTCGGTGGAGCCGCTCTGCGCCAGCCAGGCTTGGTATTCCGTGCCAGCCAGTCGACAGGCAGCAACCAGGTCGGCGGAAAACGATGTCTGCCGCAAGAGCCGGCGCAGATCCACAATAGGCAGGATCTGCCCTCGCACCGTCAAAACGCCCAGCAGGTGCTCCGGCGCGCCGGGCACTTCCTTGGGTGTTTGCACGCGCAGGATTTCGCGGACATGCTCCATGGGAAACGCAAATTCTTCCCGGCCGATTTGGAAACTGACCAGCTGCCGCACTTCGCCCCCCTTTGCCTGCACGTCTTTGCTGTTGCTATCGCTCTGGGCCTCCTTGATCTGTTCTTCGGCAGAGTCGTGAATACCTTTGGGCCCGCTACTGGAGTGCGCAGCGGAACTTTTCGCCATGGCTTCGGCGATGGCGTCCCCGGAACCATTACTGCTGCCAAAGGTGCAGACACGGCGGGCATCCAGCGCGATGATGATTCGTTCGCCGTTGTCGAGTTTGACGACGCCATCGATGTAGTCGGCAGTCTCGTTACGGATCGCGGCCGGCGGGGGCTCGAACTCGTTCCGGCCAACTCGTGTAACCTGGCGGACGCCATCGACCAGCAACCCGGTTCGCTTTCCTTCAATATCGATGACCAGCACCCGGCTGCGGTCGGTGTGATCCTCACGCTTCATCCCGAATCGTGTCCGGATGTCGAAGATAGGCAACACCGCTCCCCGCAAACTCGAAATCCCCTCCACATAGTCAGGGGTATG
This sequence comes from Acidobacteriaceae bacterium, assembly GCA_003152795.1. Classification (GTDB taxonomy): domain Bacteria; phylum Acidobacteriota; class Terriglobia; order Terriglobales; family Acidobacteriaceae; genus Acidiflorens. Next base: position 24,670 of record PMBA01000181.1, read on the forward strand.
CGGGAGTTTGGACATTTTCGGCAGCCGGATGATTTCCTGCACCGACATGATGTCGAAGCCGAATTCCTCATCCTTGAGCAAGAAAGTGACCAGTTGAGTTCCGTCCGC
>PMBA01000412.1 GCA_003152795.1 Acidobacteriaceae bacterium
GTTCCCAGCGGTCCCGGCAAGCCCGAAGCCATTCGCTCGGTGCTCAAGTCCCCACCCGATTGCGCTTTCGGCAACGCGATCTGGGACCGCGAGATGCTGGCCATGTCCAAACACCCCTTCGTCATCAATCCAAATCCGGATCTGAAACAGATCGCCTTAGCCAACCGCTGGACGGTGTATCAGCCGGACACGAACCACGCTGGAGAGTAGCGTTGAAGGGACTTTTGAAGCGCCGCGTGCCCCACCCATCTCGTCCTTTGCGATGAGCGGGATTTGGCCGCGCACCACCGCTACGTAACGAAAAGACTGCCCCGATTCATCACAATCGCCCGGTGTGCGGCATCACAGACACACAACTCTCCCAGTGCAACAATCTCCACCTGAATTGGGGAAGTCCAGCGGGGATTTCGAGCGGGGACTCCGCCCCGACTCAGAGTCCCCGCAGGAGTTTGGCGAGCGTGTCCATGGCGAGGTGGCTGGCGTGAGCGGAGGCTTGGGGCAAGCCACCAACTTTGTCAACCAACTCTTCCCGGCGCACCTGCCGCGCTTCCTCGACGGTCTTGCCTTTGATCATCTCGGTGATGGCCGACCCGCAGGCCATCGCCGGAACACAACCCTTGGCGCGGAAGCGTATCTCGGCAACCCGCTTCCCTTCCAGTTTCAGGGTGAGTTCCAGAATGTCTCCGCACACGGGGTTTTCCAGTTTCGCGGCGCGGTCGGGAGCTTCAACTTCACCCGGGTTTCGTGGGTTCTGAAAATGGTCCAGAACTTCGGCGGAATACACAGTCCGATTGTAATGCGCGCGTCGCGGATTTCCCTTCCCCTACAATGGAAGCATGACCGGCTCGCGCTACCCGCTGAGAATCGCGTGCCTCCAACCCAGCGCGACGGTGATCCTCGCCAGCCTCGGCCAACTGGACCGGGTCGTCGCTTGCACGAAGTACTGTGCCGCTGTCGTTCCGGAAGTCCGCGGCGAGGCGCGAACTGACATGCGAACTCCCCTCCGGTCGAAGGCGCCTGGCGCCAGCCGCTTCATCGTCGCCGACTCCTGGACCTCCAAAGCCAGCGAGATTCTCGCCGCCCGACCTGACCTCGTAATCGCCGCCGTTCCCTACCAGGAAGCGGCGATCGCCGAAATCCTCAAGGCCGGCATTCGCTTTCTTGGTCTCGCTCCGCGCACCCTGGACGACATCTACACTGACATCGCGCTGATCTCCGCCTGCGTCGGCGCTGCCGAGCGCGGGGTCAAGGTGATTTCCGATATGCAGGCGGCAATCGAAGACGTGCGCCGCCAGACCGCAAGCCTGCCCAGAAAGCGCGTCTTCGCCGAGGAGTGGGGCAAACCCATCATGGCATCGCAGCCGTGGGTGGCGGAACTGGTGCAAGCCGCCGGCGGTGACTTCATCGGCAAGCCCGGCGTGCAGCGCTCCGCCGAGGAAATTGCTCGTCAGGACCCGGAAGTCATCGTCGCCGCCTGGTGCGGGGCTGGAGATCGCGTGCCCTTGGCGAAGATCGTTGCCGAAAGAAACTGGGCGGACACTGCCGCGGCGCGAGACTCGCGCGTATATTGCATCTCCGACGAGCTCTTGAACACTCCCGCGCCTACCCTGCTTTCGGGATTGCGCGCGCTGGCGGGCGCGATTCATCCGGACGTATTCGGACCCCAGCCGGGCCTGCGTTCGGTGACCCAGGTACCGCCGACGCAAACAACGCGCTGAGCGGCAATCGCAGCTGCATAGTTTAGGATTGTGATCATGGCCACCACATCCAGTCCTCGCAAGGTCGACGAAGTGCGCCAGGAAGCGAACCGCTTGAATTCCGCTGCGCGCTCGGCAAATCAACTGATGGAAGCCCTCACCGTTCTGCTCAACGCAAAAATGTTGAAGTACAACTGGGTGGGCTTCTACATGATGGAAGCGGGAGCCGATCCGCCCATGCTCGTACTCGGAAAATACCAGGGAGCAATGACTCCCCACACCCGTATTCCACTGAACCAGGGGATCTGCGGGGCGGCTGCATCGTCGGGCAAGACGGTGGTTGTGGACGACGTGAAGAAGGATCCGCGCTATCTGGCATGCTCGCTAGAAACCAAGTCCGAGATCGTCGTTCCAGTCTTTGTCCGCGGCAAGGTGGTAGGTGAACTGGATATTGACAGTCACTTCGCGGCGGCCTTCGCGGATGAAGACCGGGAACTGGTCGAGTATTGCGCTCAGCTTGTGGGCAAGCGACTGGAAGGCGCCTGACCGAACCCGGCCAGTTTTTGACTGTTAGCTGCCGGCAGCCGGCGCGAAAAAAGTGCTTGCTGGTAGCCAGAGGCCCTCTTTATCCATGAAACGAGTCGTAGCCGCGCTGATCCTGAAAGATGACCTCATCCTCGCCTGCCAGAGGACGCGGCACCAGGTCATGCCCCTCAAATGGGAATTTCCCGGCGGCAAAATTGAGGAAGGCGAACAGCCGCGCGACGCCATGCGCCGGGAACTGGAGGAAGAACTGGGCATCGTGGCCGAGGTCGGCGTGGAGGTGGCCCGCCTGGTCCATCATTACCCCGGCGGCGGCTCGGTCGAACTTCGATTCTTCGAAGTGCGGAATTACCAGGGTGAAGTTGAGAACCGGATTTTTCGCGAAATCCGCTGGGTGACGCGGCCGCAACTGCTGGAACTCGATTTTCTGGAAGCCGACCTGGGGCTAGTGAAGAATCTGGCGGCGGGAAAGATCCTGTGAGCGCCGCGGTTCAATTTTTTTGCTGCTACCCGGTGCCGCCGCGCAGGGTTCCGTAGACCAGCAGCACGGTCAATCCGATCATGATCGCGGTGGTTGCCCAGGCGATGATGTTGAACGTGGGTTTATTCACATATTCGCCCATCAGTTCTTTTTTGTTGATCAGCAGCAGCATAAAAATCAGGACGAAGGGCAAAACCGCGCCGTTGACTACCTGCGAAAACACGGTGATCTTGACCAGCGGAAGCCCTGGAATCAGGATCACAGCTCCTCCCGCAACGATCAGCGCCGTATACAACCAGTAAAATGCGGGAGCTTCTGAAAACTTGCGTCCCACGCCCGATTCGAAGCCTAATCCTTCACAAACCGTATACGCCGTCGAAAGCGGGAGAATCGAAGCCGCGAACAGCGACGCATTGAAAAGGCCCAGCGAAAACAATATGTATGCGTAGTCGCCCGCCAGCGGACGCAAGGCCTGCGCGCCGTCAGCCGCATCGCGAATGTCATGATGACCGTGCAAATAAAGCGTGGCCGCGCAGGCCACAATGATGAACCAGGCAACCACATCGGTGAAGATGCACCCTACAATCACGTCCAGCTTCGAGGTTTTGTACTGGCGCCGCGTCACTCCCTTTTCCACGATTGACGACTGCAGGTAGAACTGCATCCAGGGAGCAATCGTGGTTCCGACAACGCCAATCACCATGTAGAGGTAGGAGTCATGCTTGAAGGCGGCGAGTTGCGGAGGCTTCACCGTTGCCTTTACCGCCTCGATCCACGCCGGTTTCGCGATCACTCCGGCGAATATATAGGTGAGATAGAAGAAAGAAGCCGCCAGGAATACCTTCTCAACGCTCTTGTACTGCCCTTTCACGACGATCAGCCAGACGATCACGGCGCAAATCGGCACCGAGTAGTACTTGGAAACTCCGAACAACTCCATGCTCCCCGCAATGCCGGCAAACTCGGCGATGACGTTGCCGAAATTTGTGATCAGAATGCCGAGCATCATGAGGAACGTAATCCGCAAACCGAATTCTTCGCGGATCAGATCGCTCAGGCCCTTGCCGGTAACCGCGCCCATGCGGGCGCACATCTCCTGCACCACGATCAGCGCGATCGTAATCGGGATCATCGTCCACAAGAGCGTGTAGCCGAACTGCGCGCCGGCAGCCGAATAGGTGAAGATTCCGCCGGCGTCGTTATCGACATTCGCGGTAATGAAGCCCGGTCCCACGACGGCAAAGAACAACAGGAGCCGGAACTTCCAACTTCTCAGGAATTTCATGCGCGCAGGCCACAAGCAAGATCAAATTTGTGAAACAGAACGTTCAGAATAAATGCTGAAAGCGGAATCTGGATAGGTGAAACTGCAAAAGTGAAAAAGTTTTTGCCCTGGAGACTCGGCTTGCCGCGCCTCCCGCCACAGAGTCGAACGGGACCTGCGAGAAGGAAGAATCGGCGGACTACATCTTGGAACGCAGCATCGCGATCACGTCATCGGGCGTGATTACGCCGGTGAGACGACTGTGTTCGTCGATCACCGGCAAGGTCAGAAGGTTGTACTTGTCAAAGAGTTCAGCGAAGTCCTTCTCCTTTGCGTCTTCGTGGCAGGAGATAAGGGGTTCCTGAGCGAGAGCCAGCATTGGAGTCGCGGCCGGCGCGAGTACAATTTTCACCAGCGGAACAGCGCCGGCCAGGGTTCCGTGGGAATCCGTCAGGTAGATGGTGCTCATGTTTTCCATGCGGCCTTCAAACGAGCGCATGGTCTCGATCGCGTCGTAGGCCGTGGCCGACACCGGCAGTGCAATGAACTCGGTGGTCATGCGCCCGGCGGCGGTATTCTCTTTGAACTCCAGCAGGTCGGTGACTTCCTGGCGCTCTTCGGGCTGCATCTGCACC
>PMBA01000191.1 GCA_003152795.1 Acidobacteriaceae bacterium
CGGTCGGCGTCGTCGATCAGCATCAGGTGCGGGTTGTGTTTCAGGCCCTCGGATTGGAGTTCCATGGTGCGGCGATCCTGCTCCACGAATTTTGCGAAGACGAATTTCAGCAACTCGGGGCCGAAGGGGATCCAGCGGAACAGGTTCCAGGCGGCCACTACGTCGATGCGGCACTGGCTGCGCGTGATGGGAGTGACGGTGGTCAGGCTGGAGAACCAGTATTTGCCGGCGCGAATCACTTCCGAACGCAGGTTCGGCAGAACGAAATCGATGGTTGTATTGATCGAGTCGGCGTCGGCGTAGAGGCGGAGAAGCTTGTAGGGAGCGCTGTTGGAGCTGGGCGTGTGCGCGCTCATGCGAAATCCAAAGGGGATGGGTTCGAAATTCTTGTGCTTCTCGTGAATCGATTTTTGCGTACGCCACCACCAGGCCTGATGGACGAAAGGACCGTGCGCTGGATCCATGAGGCCGATGATGCCGTGGTCGACCGAGCAAGGCAAGTCGGCGGTGAGATAGGCGAGTTTGTAATGCTCGCTGAATTTCGGAATCTCCGGGGCGGGCGTGGGCGCGGGCGCAGGCTTCGAGAATCCGGCGCCGGATGGTCCGGGATCGGGAATGAAGACCCAGATGAAGTCATCGCGCTCCTCGCAGGGATAGCTGCCGGCATAGATGCGGTCGATTTTCAGAGTCTGCTCGGCGACGAGCGACGGAATCAGCTTGCACTGGCCGGAGTGGGCATCGAATCTCCAGCCGTGATAGGAGCATTCGACTTGCTGGCCGTCAAAAGGTCCGCAGGAAAGCGGCATGCCGCGATGCGGGCAGGCGTCGCGCAATGCGAACGTTTGACCTTGGCGGTCGCGCCCGATCACCAGCGACTGCTCCAGCAGTGTGGCCTTGGCCAAGCGTCCGCGGTGGACGCGATTGGCCGGGAGCGCGCGGTACCAGAAACCGAACAGCATGAGGGCGTCGGGCGTCTGGGACTGAAGTGGGAAGTCGTCGGGCATTGGACAGGTGAGGATACCGCAGCGGCTGCCAAATCTGAAACCTGGAACAGCTGGGACGGCCGGGAACAACCGAAGGCCTTATTTTTACCCAGAACCGGTAAATGCACACAGGAAAGCCAAAATCTCTACCACAACAGAGGACACGGGGGAAAGCAAAACCATGGCCTCCGACGGCCTCGGAACCTACGCGTGCGGCCCGTGGCGCAGCCGTGTCCTTAATTGGACGTAGGCTTCGCGGGCCACGCCGGGTTCTTCAATATGAGTGAGGAAGAGCTTGCGCAGGGCGGCGGTGTTCAGGCGGCCTTCCAGGTAGGCGTCGTAGAGATCGTTGCCGGTGAGATACCCGAGTTGTTCGGCGACGTAATCGTACTTGTGGCCGGTGAAAGCGGGAGCGGACGCGGCAGCAGGATCGTACTTGCGATGTTGAGTGAGGAAGTCGAGAGCTTCGACGGCGTCGGCGAAGGGCAGCGAAGTCTGGTGTTCGAGGTCTTCACGGGTTACGTCGAACAATTCCGCTATATCGGCATCGCGGAGAGCGGGACGGGCGGGGTGCAAGATGCGCGATCCGAAAAAGGCGAGCGCATGTTCGAAGACGGCCATATAAAATGCGTCGTCTTTGTCTAAGGATTTGGCGGACTTGCCGAGCGCGGCCTGGGTTGAGGGAGCCTTGCCGTTGCAAAGATTGGGCAGCCCGCGACAGGCTTGATGAAGGAATCGGGTGGCGTCCTCGGCGGAGGAGGTCATGCGAAACTGGCGTACGTACACGGCGTTGATGGGAGTGAGGTAGACGCTGCCGCGCTCGCGGACCTGGCGGAGCAGGGATCGGCGGTGTTCGGCGGTGAAGCCCTTGCGCGACAGCAGGCGGCGGAGGAGCGCATCCGAGCTTCGCGAATGGACTTCGGGCATGAGGTCAACCAGCAGCCTGGGCTGGGTCGTGTTGTGCGGGGAGTACTGGTTGATGCCCAGGAAACGCACCATGCCTTCGATCAGGTTATAGAGAGTAGGGCCGAGGTCGGGCGCGCTGTGGTCATTGCGTCCCCAGCGGTCCAGGCAGAGCCGGTAGTTCTCGTATTTTTCCAGAGGCGTGGCGTTAAAGACACAAAGAACATTTTCGAGGACCTCGACCGCTTCGACGTGGTCGCGGGCCTCTCCGGCGGCGAGCCAGTAGAGGGCGTCTACATTTTGCAGAACGGTGAGCAGGGGTTCCGCGGGAAGCCGCTGCCGGAGCAGGGCAGGCAAATGCTGGGGGGCGAGGTGCGACTCGCCGAAAAGAATCAGGATGAGCGCGCCGGAATGGCGGCGGCGGAGTTCGGCGATCTTGTCGGCGGCGTGGCGGTCGCGGGCTCCGATTTTGCGCAGATCCTCGCGCGGCATGCAATCGAGGCCGTGGATATAGGCGCCGTAGTCGCGGGCGGCGGAGAGCAGTTCGTAAAATGGGGTCCAGTCGTATCCCCAGTCGAGCTCGAAGCGGATCCGCTGGCGCAGTTCGTCTTCGTCAATNNGGCCGCTGGTGGAATTCGTAATCGCGGAGCAGCGACGCGATATACCGTTGCGAGTTGGGCAGGGCATGGTAATCGCCGACCAGGACGGTTCCGGCGCTGGCGATTTCGCGGCGGACATCGCTGGGGGCCANNCGCTCGACGCTGGCGATGGCGTGGAGTTGGGCGATGCTGCGTCGCGATCGTAAGATGCCGGTGGTGGACATAAACCCGTCGTTGGTCGTTCGCTGTTCGCCGTTTCGTATTGGGACATCGCTTTAGCGATGCCGCAAATCCTCGAACCCAGACGCCCCTTTTAGTGGCTGCGCGCCGAATATCGACCCTTTACGAACGCTGCTATCCTTGACTTGCTTTTCGTGCCTGCCTATCCTCAATTTTTCGAGGCCGTGAACGGAATTGCCTCGTGGAGCGCCAACCTTGCCTCTTCTTGCGCCCGAAAACCTGACTGTTGCCACGACCGGCGCCAGTGGGTCGTTATTTCTGAAGCACTTTCTACTCGCGGTGGAACGCGATCCGCGGGTGAAGACAGTGAACTTCATCGCTTCCGACAGCGGCCTGCGCGTTATGGCCGGGGAACTCGGTATCGAAGGGCGTTCTGATCTCCTGCGTCAAATCATCGGCGCGCCTTCGGTAAAGATTCAGCAGCAGTCGAACAGCGATATCGGCGCCAACGTGGCCAGTGGGTCGTATCCTGCGGACGCCATGGTCGTCATCCCATGCAGCGTCGGCACGCTGGGCCGCATTGCCAACGGCACGGCCTCGCACCTGATCGAGCGCGCCGCCGACGTGAGCCTTAAGGAGCGGCGGCCGCTAGTACTGTGCGTGCGCGAGACGCCGCTGAACAAGATCCACATCCGCAACATGGCGCTGGCGGCGGACGCGGGAGCGACCATCTTCCCGCTGATCCCGACGTTCTATAACCATCCGTCGAATGCCGATGCCATGGCCCAGGAATTCGCCAACCGCGTGCTGGCGCATATAGGACTGGCCCAACAAAACGCCTACCGGTGGAAGGGGTGAATCAGTTCCCGGTTCTCAGTTCTCAGTACGGTAAGGACCGCGCTGTAACGAGATTTTTCTGAGAACTGAGAACCGGGAACTGAGAACTTGCTTTGAAAGATCGGTGACTCGGGGGGAAAGCCTCTCCTGCTTTGCAGGGTTACTTTCAGTCTAGGGACGTGGGAGTAACGAAGGTAGGTATCTGGCGGGCATGTACTGGAGGGGATTGCCCCGCGAGAGCCCTAAGATAACTTGCTTGCTTTCAATTTACTAACGAAGCGCCGCCCGCGGTCTATCACTGAGAACTGAGAACCGAGAACTGGTAGCTGATGACTATTGCTTCTTCCGGCACACCCCGTCCGTGCCGTTGACGCCGAGCCCGTTTTTTTTGTAATCTGCGCTTACACCGGAAAGGAGGTGGTCGGATGACAAGTTCTGATAGTCACAGTAGAAGTACCAGACCAGGTGAGGTGGCTGAGTCTTAGGGCGGTTGCTCTAAGCGGAGTTCTCGAGGAACCTTTGGTCGGGGGAATCGGGAACAATCTCTCGCAAACCATCCGTGAGTATGGGCTGATCCGCCGGCCACAAGCTGTGTCCGGCACCGGAACGAGCGAGGGGCCACGAGAGTGACCACCTCAGTCAATCCCAAACAGTCCACCGG
>PMBA01000330.1 GCA_003152795.1 Acidobacteriaceae bacterium
GCGGCGCGGTGTCTTCTGGCAGAATTCCGCGGATGCGCGGATCATCGGCCACTTCGATCGCCCGCTTGTAGGGACGAAAGCGGCACTTCATATAGAAAGTCAGCGCCGCCGGACCGTCCAAATTACAGGTATGCAACCAGACTCGTGCCGTGGAAGCGTCCCACGCCCGATCCAGCAACTGCGTCATGAAGGAGCGCCCAAGGCCCTTCCCGATTGACTCGGGAAAGAGCGCAAAACTTGTGATCTCCACGTTTGGAGGATCGGAACGGTCGAGTTCGGCGATGCCGATCTCGCTTCCCTCGCGTTCGGCCACAAACAATTCGGTGGTGGAACGGTGCAACACAGCCGTCAGTTGTTCGTCGGTCATCTCCAGACGGCTGAACCAAAACCACTGCGCGCCCGCTCGGCGGTACCGCACGCGATACCAATCGAGGCCGGGATTTTGCACCTGTCGCAATTGCACTCCGCCCCGCGTTCCGATCAAGGAAACGTCCGCCAGCGGAGGCCGTTCGAGCATTTCGAGGTAGGTTACAACCGACGCGATTTTTCCGGGAGCGAGGTCGGTATAGCCGTCGGGAATCATTCGGTCAGTCGTTGGTCGTTCGCTGTTCGTTATGCGCGGTTCGCGGCTAAATGCTCTTTTCGGACATCACCTGCGGTAAAGATTGAAATAAACGGTGCGGGGGCGGCGGCTTTTTCCACGTTGGGACGACCCTGGGCCTCCTCGCGCTCTACCAGACACATTGCGCCCACTACTTCGAAGCCGAAATCCCGGGCGGCTTGGATGGCCTGGACGGTGGAAGATCCGGTCGTGCACACATCGTCCACGATTACCACGCGCGCGCCTTTTTCGCGGAAGCCTTCGATGCGCTGGCCGGTGCCGTGCTGCTTCTCGGCCTTACGCACAAGGAAGCCGTGCAGGGTTCCGCTGATGACGGCGACGGCGACGACGATGGGGTCGGCGCCCATGGTGAGTCCGCCGATGGCGTCGGCGTGCCAGCCTTGGGCGCGCATGGCATCGAGGAATACCTGGCCGACCAGTTGCGCGCCGCGAGCGTCGAGCGTGGTGGTGCGGCAGTCGATGTAATAGTCGCTGACGCCGCCGGAGGACAGCTTGAATTCGCCGAGGCGAAATGATTTGTGCGCCAGCAATTCCAGGAGCTCTTGTCGGGCGGTGGNNGAACTGGGAACTGAGAACTCTATTGATTGAGTTTCTCCAGATGCTTAAAGCCATCCGTGGCGGCGAACATGGCGACCGAGATGGTGCCGTTGTAGGCCATGTGGATGAGGACGGTGGCGGCGACGGAATTCTGTCTGGCTCGCACCATGGTGAGGACGATGCCGACGAGGAAGATTACCAGCACCGGTCCCCAGGAAAACATCAGCTGCGCACCGTGGAGCGCGGCGAAAGCGAGCGCGGTGAGGAAGACGGCAAACGGGAGACCGAGGCTGCGCGCGAGCACGGGATAAAGAAAACCGCGGAAGAAGAGTTCTTCCATGAGAGGCGCGAGGGTGATGCTGAGGATGCTGAGTGCCCAGGCTTCGGCGGGGGTGCGGAAAAAGCTGTCGATGGGCAGTTCTTTGGGAATCGGCAGGAAATGGGCGAGAGCCTGCAATGCCAGGGAAAGCACGAAGCCCGCAAACACGTACACGGCAATGTTGGAGGGCCAGTTCCAGTGGATGGCGGCTAGAAAATCGGGGCGGCGGCGCTCGCGGGTGACCAGAACATACATGTAGGCGAGGATGAGAAGGTAGGCGAGGGACTGTCCGGCAATGACGACTAGCGGGACGCGAGCGATTTCGGCAAGGGCCGTGTGTGGGTAAAACCGCCAGCGGGCGATGAGAAGGACGGTAAACACGCCGACGAAGAGGGCCACGATGGTGAGGAATACGAGGCGGAGGACATCCCAGCCGGTCCAGGCGGGATCGTTCGACCTGGAATCAGCCGGCGCCGCGGGGAGGAGTTCGGCGGGTGGGCCGTCCGATGAGTGACTGGCGGCTAAAGCGAAGGCAGTATCGCTATGACCACCGGCATCTGCCGAGCTGCGCTCGGCTTGGACGGGCGAGGGCGCCCGTCCCCACACAGGCTCGGCATCCGCAGGCTTGGGGCTCTCGGCGGGATCATCGGGAGAAAAGCTCACGCTGGTTCCCCAGTGCCGGTGGGCGCGAGCACGGTTTTTGCCGTGCCATTTCTTGGCGAGGCATTTTTCGCTGAGCCATTTTTTGCCGAGCCATTGAAATACGCGGTCAGGGCCTGGCCGGTGTAGGACTTCTTCACGCGCGCGACTTGTTCGGGGGTACCCTGGGCCACGATGCGGCCGCCTTCTTCTCCGCCTTCGGGGCCGAGATCGAGGATCCAGTCGGCGTTGCGGATGACGTCCAGGTTGTGTTCGATGATGATGACCGTGTTGCCGAGATCGGTGAGCCGGTGCAGGACGTCGAGCAACTTGCGCACATCGTCGAAGTGCAGTCCGGTGGTCGGCTCATCCAGCAGATAAAGAGTTTTTCCGGTCTGGCGCTTGCTGAGTTCGCGGGCGAGCTTGATGCGCTGCGCTTCGCCGCCGGACAGGGTGACGGCAGATTGACCGAGGTGAATGTATCCGAGGCCGACGTCGACCAGAGTTTGCAGCTTTTGCCTGACCTGGGGAATATTTTCGAGAATCTGGAGCACGTCCGACACGGGCGTTTCGAGCAGGTCGGCGATGGAGGAGCCGTTGTAGTGAACCGCCAGCGTTTCGTGGTTGTAGCGGCGACCGCCGCAGACTTCGCATTGCACGTAAACGTCGGGCAGGAAGTTCATTTCGATGCGGCGCTGGCCTTCGCCCTGGCAGGCTTCGCAGCGTCCGCCGGAAACGTTAAAGGAGAAACGTCCGGGCTTGTAACCGCGCTCGCGCGATTCCGGGAGCATGGCATAGAGGTCTCGAACCGCCGCGAAGATNNATGGCTTTGTGCGCGCCGGGTTCCTCGCGGGAACGATAGAGCTGCTTGGCGAGCGCGCGGTACAGAATGTCGTTGACCAGGGTTGATTTGCCGGAGCCGGAAACGCCGGTGACAACCGTCATCACGCCGAGGGGGAAAACCACGTCGAGATTCTTGAGGTTATTCTCACGCGCGCCGAGGACGGTGAGGACTTTCCCAATCGGGCTGCGGCGTTCGGGACGCATGGCGATGCGCTGGCGTCCGGAGATGTAGGCGCCGGTAAGGGAGGCGGGCGACGCCATGATTTCGGCGGGCGTTCCGGCGGCGACCAACTCGCCGCCATGACGGCCGGCGCCGGGGCCGAGGTCGATGACATAGTCGGCGCGGCGGATGGTTTCTTCATCGTGCTCGACGACGAGGACGGTATTGCCGAGGTCGCGCAGGTTTTCCAGAGCGGCGAGCAGACGTCCGTTGTCGCGGTGGTGCAGGCCGATGGACGGTTCGTCGAGAACGTAAAGAACGCCGCGCAGCTTGGATCCAATTTGGGTGGCGAGACGGATGCGCTGGCCTTCTCCACCGGAAAGCGTCGAGGCGGAACGCCCAAGCGACAAGTAGCCAAGCCCGACGTTGTGGAGGAATTCGAGGCGTTCGGTGATTTCGTGCGCGATGCGTCCGGCGATGGTCAGTTCCCTGCCGGTCAGTTTGATCTGGCGCGCGGCATCGAGCGCGCGCGCAATCGGGAGGCTGGTGAAATCGGCAATGGACATGCCGTTCACCCTTACGGCCAGGCTTTCCGGACGCAGACGCCGGCCGTGGCACGCAGAACATTCGGTGGCCGACATGAAATCGAGCAGATATTCGCGATAGGTATCGGACGTGGAGGCTTCGAGATTCTGCTTGAGGTATCCGAGAATCCCGAGGAAACCAGTCCGCCTTTCGCGTTGGCTATCGCGCTGGCCCGAGCGCTGCGGCTCGCCGTAGAGCAGGAGGTTCTGAATCTTGTCGGGAAATTTCTCGAAGGGGGTGGACAGGTCGAAACCGTAGGCTTGGACCAGCAACTGGATGCTGCGAACCAGGTTNNTTGGCGGGATCCAGATCGTAGCGGCTTCCGAGGCCGTGGCATTCGGGACAGGCGCCATAGGAACTGTTGAAGGAAAACGATCGCGGTTCGAGTTGGGGAACGCTGATGCCGCAATCGGGGCAGGCGAGACGGGAGGAATAGAGGGTTTCGTCTCCATTGACGACGGCCACCAGGACGAGACCGCCGCCGAGTTTCATGGCGAGCCCGACCGAGAGTTCGAGGCGGTGTTCGATTCCGGATTTCACCAGCAGGCGATCCACGACCACTTCGATGGTGTGGTTCTTGCGCTTGTCGAGGGCGAGGTCGTCCTCCAAGTTCACCAGTTCGCCATCGACGCGGGCGCGGGAGAAACCGTGCTGGACAAGCTTCTCCATTTCCTTTTTGAATTCGCCTTTGCGGCCGCGCACGATGGGCGCCATGATCATGACCCGGTCGTCGGGGGTGAGCGACATGACGCGCTGCACGATCTGCTCGGCGGACTGGCGGGTGATGGGCTTGCCGCAGTTCGGGCAATGCGGAATGCCGATCGAAGAGTAGAGCAGGCGCAGGTAATCGTANNTCGACGTCGGGGCGCTCCATCTGGTCAAGAAACTGGCGGGCGTAAGCGGAAAGCGTCTCGACGTAGCGGCGCTGGCCTTCCGCATAAATGGTATCGAAAGCGAGCGAGGATTTGCCGGAGCCGCTCAGGCCCGTAATGACCGTCAAAGTATTGCGCGGAATCTCGACGTCAATATTCTTCAGGTTGTGCTGGCGCGCACCGCGCACCGATATCCGGGTGATGGCCATTTAACACAGTACTTTATGGACTTCCGTAACGTGGACGGGTCCGGAGAAATGTTGGAGAGTGGAGATACGCAGTTCGATTCCCGTATCTTATTTGTTAACAGCGGCGGGGGTCAAATGCGAATAGAGTAAAACATTTGCAGCCGCGCGATCCACAAAGTGGTTGCCAGCAAGGGCCGAGAACGTGAGCGCACTTTTCGCAGCATTCCTGATCAGCAGCACCGCAATCTTAACTGTGATACTGGGTATATTCGGCGCGTATTGCGCGATTAGCGGCATTCTGGCAGCCGTGAACCCATCTCGTACCTCCAACGTCCTCTCGGCGTTGGTAGCCCATCAAAGCCCCGCCAGCGGCGATTAAGCGCGGCACGGCCTTTTTCCGTTGAATGTGGTGGTTCGATTCTCGAGGGCGTTATGCCCTGGAGGGCGTTTTCCATGGACAGCCAGCAACTGGAAGCCCAATGGCAAGCGACTACTGCTGCGGCGGTTGCTGGGGAATAACCGGCGACCCAGGCTGCGGGTGGCGGAGCATCTCCAGAATCTGCTCGGGGGTTCTGGGCCCGGCGTTGGGCTGATTCGGGTCTGATTGCTGCTGCGGGTCCTGGGCATTTGCGCCGGTCATATTGGGCTGTCCGGGTTGTCCAGGCTGAGGCTGGGCCTGATCGTCGGCAGTTTCGTCGGCGGTTTCGTCTTCATCCTTGCTGTCGTCGGCGTCGGCAGTCACCGGTGGCGCGTTCGAGGGTTGCGCGTTCGGTGGCTGTCCGTTCCCGGGTTGCTGGGCGATCAGTTGCTGGTTGAACGGAATAGGCTGCGGGAAGCGGTTTGGCGGCGCCTGATTGTTCTGGTACACGTTCGCGGCGGTCTGGGCCTCGCCCGCAGAAGATGGCTTGACGGTGAGCATCACGCTCGACACCGCCGTGGGATCCGTGCTTGAACCCACCATCACATAATTAAAGGAGCAGCCGTTGAGCAATCCGGCCAGAACATCGCGTGGCGCTCCCGGTCCAAGGTGGGTAACAACTCGCTCATTTGAGGCTGCCCCCTGCGGAATCTCAATCGAAGCACCGGTGAGCTTACGCACATCGCGCAGGATCTCGCTTAAGGTCGAATTGTCAGCGGAGATCGTCAGCAACCCGTTTTGATAGGTAACCTTCGCGGGCGTGGGCGGAATCTGGTCCATGGGCAACTGGGTCAGCGGACCGCTCGGCAACGCCGGGAGAACCAGTGGCGGCTGAGTTTGCGGTGCCTTGTGGCGCGGGGTGGCGGTTGGAGCGGCCGCCGGGGCGGTGGTCTGGGCAAGAAGGACCGGAGCTGACAGCAAGAGCCCCAAAGAAATCCACCTGCGTAAAAGCGACATCCGAGTAACCCCATTTCCGCGAGCGACTGCCCCGCTTCCACAGCCACTGCGCCCAGCCCGATTTTACCACCGCTTATAGAACGCGGGAGGCCCTTATTTCTTGCGGGTTAGTGACCTAAGACCCGGCGCGCGCGTAGCCCTTCCTCGCAGTGAGATGCCTACGGCCTTCCGAGCGCGTAAAATGCCAAGCGGAGAGGCATTCCTTTGGTCACTGCTTCTGTACCCGCACCCAGGCATCGACGGCACAACCAACAATGGCTGTGGCTGCTGCTGCTGGGCGCGTCGGCNNCGTGGCGAAGCGCTACTTCGACATGTCGGTGCGCGCCGACGTGGCTTCCCTGAAGCAGAACTCCATTGCCTCGGTGGCCGCCAGTTTTGCCGACATCGAAACGGCGATTAAAGAGAACCAGTCCGCGTTTGCCGGGGCCAGGGCAACGGTCCGGCCGCCTTTCCTGCTGACCGCAGAGGGCCCCGAACCGCTCGCGCGCGCCGAATTTCTGTGCGGAGTCTTTGGACCATCGGGTCAGACGAGGGATAGCGCGGTATTTGTCCTGAATGATCTGCCGCCCGGCAAGTACGGCGTGACCATAGTCGACGTAAACGGGGAACACGATGCTCGAACCCTGACTTTCGTCCTGCAACAGGCGGGTACGGACTGGAAGATGGCAGGTTTTTACGCGCGACCCTCGCAAGCCTGCGGACACGATGCCGCATGGTTCACCCAGCGCGCCCGCGACTTCAAGATGAAAGCACAAAATCGCAGCGCCTGGTTGTATTACCGGGAGGCCATCGCGCTGGCCGCTCCGGTCGACTTCATGAGCACGCTCGCGACCGACAAACTCTATGACGAGGCCCAGGCAATCCAAACCCCCGATATGCCTGACCACGGTAACGCCGTGGACATAACGGCAGGCGGCAAGATCTATCATTTGACCGAAATCTTTCCGCTCGCCGTGGGCGACGATTTTGATGTGGTGGTCAAGTACCAGTCTGCCAACGTATCCGATACGGCGCGAACGTTTCAGGAAAACACGGCAGTGATCAAGGCCCTGGTGGCGAAGTTTCCGGAATTTCGCGAAGCTTTTGCGGGAGTGGTAGCACGCGCGGTCGAGCCCTCCGGCCACGACTACGGGACCCTCCTGGCGATGAAGGACGTCAAATAGCAGCCCGTTTTATCAAGGCATTGAATCATTGGGTAGTGTCTCAGTCTAACGAAACCTTAAACCACGAAGGGCACGAAGGTACACGAAGGAGAACCTTGAAACTAGAAGCCTTCGTAACCCTTCGTGCCCTTGGTGGTTTCTGGGTTTTGCCGGTTACAGCNNTTACAGCGCGAAACTGAGTCACTACCAATCATTAAGGCATTGAATCATTGAGGCATTGACTCCACTGCCTCGACTCAAGGGCTCAATGATTCAACAGGTGGTGGCTCAGTCCAGGGAAATTCTGATTGAGGGGCTGCGGAAAGCGCAAACCACGGGGTCCACGGGGGCTCACGGAGGAAATCGGAGACCTAGCCACAGAGCAAACCGAGCCACCGCTAATCGCTCAATGCGGTTGCCTTCTCCGTCGCGTGGGGCTAGTATTTTCCAGATTCGTTCCACCTCAAGGGGCTTCTCTCACTCGATTTCGACATTCCAAGGAGGACGTATGGGAATTGCAGTTTCCCCAATCCAGATTGATGCGCGGGTCAGCGACTTCATCGGCAAGCCGCGCAAAATGCTGATCGACGGCAAGTGGGTGAATGCCGCATCGGGCAAGACGTTTCCTACCTACAACCCAGCGACTGGAGAAGTGCTGGCACAAGTGGCGGAAGGCGATCGAGCGGATATCGACGCGGCCGTCAAGGCCGCGCGCAAGGCGTTTGACAGCGGTCCCTGGTCGCGCATCACTGCTTCCGAGCGCGGCAAGCTGGTGTGGAAACTGGCTGACCTGCTGGAGCAGCACATTGAGGAATTCGCGACACTGGAGACCCTTGATAACGGCAAGCCGCTCACCGTGGCGCGCGCCGCCGACGTTCCGCTGGCGGTCGACATGTTCCGCTACATGGCGGGATGGGCGACGAAGCTCGAAGGCACCACCATTCCGCTGTCGGTGCCGTACACGCCCGGCGCGCAGTACCACGCCTATACGCTGCGCGAGCCGGTTGGGGTGGTGGGGCAGATTATCCCGTGGAATTTTCCGCTGCTGATGGCGGCGTGGAAGCTGGGGCCGGCGCTGGCGTCGGGATGCACGGTGGTGTTGAAACCCGCTGAGCAGACACCGCTCTCCGCGCTCAGACTGGGCGAGTTGATCATGGAAGCCGGATTTCCCGACGGTGTGGTCAACATCGTCCCGGGATATGGCGAGACGGCGGGCGCGGCCCTGGCGGCGCACGACCTGGTCGACAAAATCGCGTTTACCGGATCGACGGAAGTGGGCAAGCTGATCGTGCGGGCGGCCACTGGGAATCTGAAAAAAGTTTCGCTTGAGCTGGGAGGCAAGTCGCCGAACGTCGTTTTCAAGGACGCCGACCTGGACACCGCAATTGCCGGTGCGGCCAGTGCCATTTTCTTCAATCACGGACAATGCTGTTGCGCCGGGTCGCGTCTGTACGTGGAGCGGCCGGTGTTCGATCGCGTGGTCGAGGGCGTGGCGGCGAAGGCCAAGAAGATCAAGGTAGGGTCGGGGCTGGATCCGGCGACACACATGGGCCCGCTGGTTTCCGAAGAACAGTTGGAGCGTGTATGCAACTACCTTGAGATTGGGATGGCCGAGGGCGCCAAGGCCGCGTCGGGCGGGCGCAAAATTGGCGGCAAGGGATATTTTGTCGAGCCCACAGTCTTGGTCGACACCAAAGACTACATGAAGGTCGTACAGGAAGAGATATTTGGGCCGGTGGTGGCGGCGATTCCGTTCGACAATCCGGAAGAGTTGCTGGGTCGGGCCAACGATTCGGTGTACGGTCTGGCGGCGGGAATCTGGACCCACGACGTCTCGAAAGCGCATCGGACTGCAGCGTTGCTGCGCGCCGGAACGGTCTGGATCAACTGCTACAACGTCTTTGACGCCGCGTTACCATTTGGCGGCTACAAGCAGTCAGGCTGGGGCCGCGAGATGGGCCATGAAGCCCTGGAAATGTACACGGAGACCAAAGCGGTGGTAATAGGGCTGTAAACGCGAACACATCTGCTGTGAGATTCCGTGCGTGGGGGAACGGCCTCCCCCACCGCCCGCTCATACGTACCTAATCCCACCGGGGCGAGTCGCGGGTCCATGGAGGGCAGGGCTGAAGGAACTGGGGCTAGAGACTCGGCTGTTTGCGGCGCCAAGCTGGGTTCGGATGGGTCGCTTAGCCGCGTCCCGGACTCAGCGGAGCACCTGGGTCAGGTGATCCGAGCCGGCACGGCTCGAAGCGCAATTGCGAAGTCCTGTGTCCACGGAGCAAATATGGTTCTTCAGCCAATCGGCGACCAACTGCTTCAAATCGATGAGCACCGCCGTAGAGGGTCCCTTGGCTTCAAAGGCAGAGACTAGCTTCTGGAAGGACTTGAGGAACTTCTGGTGGGCCATCTTATTACGTTCCTTCGCAGGACAATGATGCTGCTCCATGACCTGTTCCTCGTGGCTGAAATGGGTCTGCACGTAGGCCGCCAGAAAGTCCAGCATTTGGCGCACCTGCGGCTTGCCCGCTCCGGCGACGCACGCCCGGTGCAGTCGATTGATCATGTCGATCAATTCCTGATGCTGCTCATCGATCCCGCCGACGCCGGTGGTCATGCGCCCTTCGTCCCACTGAATGAGGGCGGGGCTGTCTTCCTCAGGCAGGATTGGGGCGGGGATTCGTTCGCCGAGGCTTGGGAAATGAGGGGAAGAATCTGCGTCGGCGGCTTGCGACATCGACGGCAACCGCGGGTCCTCCTCGCGAGCGCCAATGAGCATAAGCAATTCATCAGACACTTGCTTGAGAGAAGCAACCTGTGAGTTGAGTTCCTGGGCTGCCGAAGCGCTTTCCTCGGCGCTGGCGGCATTGCGCTGGGTGACTTTGTCCATTTCGCTGACCGCCAGATTGACCTGGACGATGCCCTGGCTCTGTTCCTTGGAGGCAGTGGCGACTTCGGCTGCCAGTTCGTCCACATCGCGAGTCTTGGCCAGGATCTCAGCCAGGGATTGGGCCACTTTGCCGCTGAGGTCCACGCCTTGCGCCGTCTTGCTGATGGAACCCTCGATTTTAACCGAGGTTTCCTTCGCGGCTTGGGCACTGCGTTGGGCCAGCGTGCGCACCTCGTCCGCCACCAC
>PMBA01000055.1 GCA_003152795.1 Acidobacteriaceae bacterium
CCGGTCGCCGTTGATCCCCGGCGTCGGGATGTGCCCGCCAATGCGATACACCGCCAGCAGCCCAAGCGTGAACAGCACCCGCTTGCGAAGGTCAGGAACCCGGAAGATGTTCGACAGCTTTTCGAGCATTACTGCAAGACCTCAAACTTGCCGCCCGCCTTGGTGATNNTTTTCCTGCGCCGACTTCGAAAACTTGTGCGCATGCACGGTAATCGCCGTCTTCAGTTCGCCGTTGCCCAGAATCTTCACCGGCGACTTGCCGCTCACCACGCCCGCCTTCTTCAGCACCTCAGGCGTAATTTCGGTCTCTGTCAGTGTGGCCAGCCGGTCCAGGTTCACGACGTCGTATTCCTCGCGGAAAATGTTCGTGAATCCGCGCTTCGGAACACGCCGGTGCAGCGGCATCTGGCCGCCTTCAAACCCGCGCAACAGCCGCGAACCCGAACGCGACCGCTGCCCGTCATGACCGCGCGTCGAAGTCTTGCCCATGCCGGACCCCATGCCCCGTCCGACTCGCTTCTTCTTCTCCGTAGACTTCTTGGGAGCACGTATTGTCGATAAATTCATATTGGTTCCATGTTTCAAGGTTTCAAGGTTTCAAGGTTTCAAATCAAACTCGAGTAACGGGGGTCCGACTTTGAAACGTTGCAACTTTGAAACTCTGAAACCTTGCTACTTCACGATCTCCACCAGATGCGGGATCTTCTTCACCATGCCGCGAATCGCAGCCGTGTCCGGCCGCACAATCACCTGGTTCAGCCGGGTGAACCCCAACCCCTTCACAACTTTCTTATGTTTCACCGGAGTGCAGATCATCGACCGCACCCACTTCAGCTGAATCTTGCCGCTCGCCACCGATTTCGCCGTCTTGGTTGTCATTTCACTTCCCCGTTTAAACATTTGCAATTGGCAATTTGTAACTTGTAATTCATAAACCATGGTCCTAAATTACAAATCACCAATTACAAATTGTTCCTACAGTTCCTCCACCGACTTGCCGCGCAGTTCCGCGACGTGTTCCCGGCTCTTGAGCTTCTTCAGCGCGTCGAACGTCGCCTTGATCACGTTATGCGGATTGGTTGTCCCAATCGACTTGGTCAGCACATTCTGGATGCCTGCCGACGTCATCACTGCCCGCACCGCTCCGCCCGCAATCACACCCGTGCCTTCCGGCGCTGGCTTCAGCAACACCATCCCCGAGCCGAAACGTCCCAGCACCGTATGCGGCACCGTCGTCTGCGTCAGGTTGATCCTCATCAGGTTCTTCTTTGCCGACTCGATCCCCTTGCGGATGGCCTGCGGAACTTCCTTCGCTTTGCCCGATCCGTAGCCAACCACCGCCGCTGAAGGATCGCCCACCACCACCAGCGCCGCGAACGACATGTTCTTGCCGCCCTTGACCACCTTCGTCACCCGGTTAATCGAGACGACCTGGTCCTTTAACTGGAACGAACCCGCATCGAGTTTTTTTGTAACTCTTGGCATTCTTGAATCCATTTCTAATTTGTAATTGGCAATTTGCAATTGGAAATCTAAAACGCCCGGAGGCTCTTAAATTACCAATTACAAATCACCAATTACAAATTCTTAGAACTGCAATCCCGCTTCCCGCGCCGCATCGGCCACCGCTTTGACCCGGCCATGGTAAATATAGCCGCCGCGATCGAATACGACTTTGGTTACGCCCTTCTGTTTCGCCAGGTCGGCAATCTTTTTTCCAACCGCCTTCGCCGACGCCACATTGCCGCCGGTCACGCGCGCGCCCTTACGGTCGTCCGCCGTCGAAGCCGCCGCCAGCGTCACGCCCTTCAGATCGTCAATCAACTGGACGTAAATATGGTTCAGGGACCGGTAAACATTCAACCGCGGGCGCTCCGGCGTACCCATCACTTTCTTCCGGATTCGATCGTGCACCCGCTGCCGCGTTTGATTCTTTGAAGCAATTCTCAGCATCGTAAAACCCTCGTCGTTCGTCGTTCGCTACTCGCCGTTCGCTACTCGACTTTCGTCATCCGCAAATTCTCGACAATCCGCTCAGCGAACAGCGAAGGACGAACAGCGAACAACGTTACTTAGCTCCCGTCTTGCCAACCTTCTTCTTCAAGCGCTCGCCGGCGTACCGCACGCCCTTGTTCTTGTACGGATCGGGCGGACGCAGCGACCGCATCTCCGCCGCCACCTGACCGACTTTCTGCCGGTCGATCCCGTTCAGCGTCAGCTTGGTCAGCTTCGCATCCACCGCGCAATCCACCCCCGTCGGCAGCGGATACTCGATCGGGTGCGAGTAACCCAGACTGAACACCACCGTCCCCTTGCCCTTCATCTCCGCGCGGTAACCGATGCCGACGATTTCCAGGTCCCTCGTCCAGCCCTTGGTCACGCCATCGACAGCGTTATTGACCAGCGCCCGCGCCAGTCCGTGCACCGCCGCATGCGCGTCGTCCGGGCGTATCGCCACCAGGTTGCCGTCCTTCTGCTCCATCGTGATGCCGGACGGAAGAGATGTGTCCAGCTTGCCTTTCGGCCCCTGGACCATCACCGTATTGCCTTCGATCTTCACCGTCACGCCCTTGGGGATCGCGATCGGTTTTTTTCCAATTCGTGACATAGCTATTAGCTCTCAGCTCTCAGCCATCAGCCATCAGTTGCGTCTCAGCGGTTTAACTGAAAGCTGATAGCTGAAAGCGATTTCCTACCAAATCTCGCAAAGCAATTCCCCGCCCAAACCCTGCCGCCGCGCCTGGCGTCCCGTCATCACACCCTTCGGTGTGGTCAGGATATTGATTCCCATCCCGCCCAGTACCCGCGGAATCTCGGTGCGGCGCACATAAACCCGGCAGCCCGGCCGCGACACCCGCGACAGGTTCGTTATCACCGCCTCGTTGTTGTTGCCGTACTTCAGATACACCCGCAGGACCTTGTGGCCCTCTTCTTCCGCCGGCTTGAAGTTCGCGATATAGCCCTCTTCCTTCAGAATGCGGGCAATCTCCGTCTTCAGCTTGGAGGCTGGAATATCAACTTTCTGGTGCCGTGCGCGTATCGCGTTGCGGATGCGCGCCAGCATGTCTGCGACCGGATCGGTCAACCTCATCGTTTGCTTCTCCTAAAGCCGCTCGTTCGCTCCGCCTACCGCGGAGAACCTGTCAGCAGCTTGCTTCTATCGCCGGACTCTCATCCGGCACATCGATGGTCGTTCGCTTTTCGCTGTTCGCGAACGACGAACAGCGAACGACGCTTTTACCAGGACGACTTCGAAACTCCGGGGATCTCGC
The DNA here is from genome assembly GCA_003152795.1 of Acidobacteriaceae bacterium. Taxonomy (GTDB): domain Bacteria; phylum Acidobacteriota; class Terriglobia; order Terriglobales; family Acidobacteriaceae; genus Acidiflorens. The sequence goes on from PMBA01000055.1 coordinate 3,273, forward strand.
CCCGCAGCGCCAACTGCCGGAAACACAGACGGCACAGGCCAAACTTCCGTAAATACGCCCGCGGACGTCCGCAGATCTTGCAGCGGTTATGTTTGCGCGACGAGAACTTCGGCTTCTTCGCGTCCTTCACTCGCTTTGCTGTAGTGGCCACTTAGCTTCTAGCTCCTGGCTGCTGGCTTCCAGCAACCCTGTTTGTTGCGAATTTCGCCCTTACCTCTACAATCTGACCTCTTACCTCTGAGCTATGCCCTGAACGGCATTCCCAGATGCTTCAACAGCGACCGTGCCTGATCGTCGGACCGCGCCGTCGTCACAATCGTCACATTCATGCCTTTCAGCTTGTCCACCTTGGCGTAGTCAATCTCCGGAAAAATCAGCTGATCGTGTAGACCCAGCGTGTAATTTCCGCGCCCATCGAACGACTTCGTCGAGACTCCGCGGAAGTCGCGCACTCGCGGCAGCACGATGCTCACCAGTCTGTCGAAAAATTCGTACATGCGGTCGCCGCGCAACGTCACCATTGCCCCAATCGGCATGCCCTCGCGCACCTTGAACGCTGCAATCGACTTCTTCGCCCGCGTTACAATCGGTTTCTGTCCCGTAATCTGCCCCAACTCATTCACCGCCGGGTCGATCAGTTTCGCGTTCTGCGTGGCTTCGCCCACGCCCATGTTCACCACGATCTTGTTCAATCGCGGCACGGCCATCGGGTTCTTCAGTTCCAGTTCCTTCATCAGGGCAACGGCCACTTCCTTCTCAAACCGCGCCCGCAGCCTCGGCCGCTCTTTCGCCGCGTGCCGTGGAGCCTCCGGACCAGCCTTAGCTTCGACCGGAGCATGCCCCTTGTCGCCGCCCTTGCCCGCCTTCACTTTCTTCTGCTCGTCTTTTTTCTGACCGTCTTTTTTCTGCTCGTCCGCCATGGTCGTTGCTGCCTTCTCTCACGGTTTCGGAGTGGTTACCGGTTCGTGAGGCATGTGTAATTTGCAATTTGTAATTTAAACCCTGTCGCACGCATTCAATTGCCAATTACAAATCACCGATTACAAATTTCTACTTATCGAGCGTCGTCCCGCACTTCTTGCAAACTCTCACCTTGCGCTCGCCGCGCACTTCATGCCCGATCCGCACCGGACCGCACGTCGCGCATACCAGGGCCACATTCGACAGTGGAATCGCCCGCTCCTGTTCCGCAATCCCACCCTTGATGTTGCGCTGCGGATTCGGCCGCACGTGCTTCTTCACCGTCATCACGTGCTCCACCAGCACCTTGCCCTCGTCCGGAAGCACGCGCAACACGCGCCCTTCTTTCCCCGTATCCCGCCCCGTCATCACCTTCACGGTGTCGTTACGGCGGATATCCACTCGCTTATGTTCGGTCGTAGCTGCAGTTCCCATTGTCAAACCCTTCTAAATTTCCTTTGTCATCCTGAGCGAAGCGAAGGACCTGCTTTCTTCGCCACTACTCAACTGCCGCAAGCCTACAAAACTTCCGGCGCCAGCGACACAATCTTCAAAAACTTCTTCTCGCGCAGTTCGCGCGCCACCGGGCCAAATACGCGCGTACCCACCGGCTCGCCCGTCTCGTTGATCAGCACCGCCGCATTCTGATCGAAGCGGATGTAAGTCCCATCCCGCCGCCGGTGCTCTTTCCGCGTACGCACGATCACCGCCTTCACCACTTTGCCCTTCTGCACCTGACCGTCCGGCGCCGCTTCCTTCACGCTCGCCGTGATCACGTCCCCCAGGCCCGCGTGCAGACCGGTCGAGCCGCCGAGCGGCATGATCATCTGCAGCTTGCGCGCGCCGGAGTTATCGGCGACCTCGAGCATGGATCTCATCATTACCGCCATGTCCGTCTCCTTCTCCGCTTCCCAGTTCTTCGCGGGCGTTCTTCGTTCTTCCCTGGCGCCCGTTCTGGCCGCCCGTTCTTAGCGGCCAATCCCAGTGCCGGCGTCCACGTCGATCTCCGGCACCAGCGCCGTCTTTCGCACGATTTCCTTCAGCGTCCAGCGCTTCAGCTTCGATAACGGCCGCGACTCCTCGATCCGCACCTGGTCGCCAGGATGCGCTTCGTTCTTCTCGTCGTGCGCGTAGAACTTCTTCCGGATCGCGATCACCCGCTTGTACATGGGATGCGCTTTCTTCCGCGTCACTTCCACTACGATCGTCTTCTGCATCTTGTTCGAGACCACCGTGCCGATCAGAATCTTGCGCCCCGAGCGCTTTTCGGCTTGGCCTTTTTCGGCCTGTGCTTTTTCCCCTTGGCCCGTGATTTCCGCCATTATTTTTTCTCCGTCTTGCGGGCCGACAGTTCCTGCTCGCGCAGCACCGTCTGAACGCGCGCAATATCCCGGCGCAGCCCGCGAATCTTTTTCAGGCTCTCCGTCTGTCCCATATTCATCTGGAACTTCAACTTGAACAGCTGGTCCGCCAAGTCCCGCTCCTGATGCTTGAGCTCGACGTCGGTTAGGTTCCGAATCTTTTCTGCCTTCATAAAATCAGCTCTCGGCTCTCAGCTATCAGCTCCCAGCGCTTCCCAAGTCTTCGCGACTGGAGCCTTAGCTTTTAACTTCTGCATTCTGACTTCTTACTTCTGACTTCTCTTACAGCACGTCGCGTTTCACGAACGTCGTCCGCAGCGGAAGCTTGTGCGACGCTAATCGCATGGCCTCTTTCGCGTCCGTCATCGAAACGCCTTCCATCTCAAACAAAATTTTCCCCGGCCGCACCACCGCTACCCAGTGATCCGGAGCCCCCTTGCCTTTGCCCATACGGGTTTCGGCCGGCTTCTTGGTGACCGGCTTGTCCGGAAACAGCCGGATCCAGACCTTGCCGCCGCGCTTCACAAAACGCGTCATCGCCACCCGGCTCGCTTCGATCTGCCGGTCGGTGATCCATCCCGGCTCTAGCACCTTCAAACCAAACTGACCGAAAGCCAGCGTGCTCCCGCGCCAGGCCTTCCCCGTCATGCGCCCGCGCTGCTGCTTGCGGTACTTAACTTTCTTCGGCATCAACATAAGAATCAGTTCTCAGTTCTCAGCTGTCAGTTCTCAGGAAAAGCCTTTCAACCTCGGCTTTTCACTTCTGCATTCTGACTTCTGACTTCTTACCTTCCTAAAACGCTCCCGTGGTGCTCACTTCCCGCGCCGGAGTTGCTTCCCGCTTCTTCGCCGGAAGAATTTCGCCTTTATAGACCCAGCACTTCACACCAATCACGCCGTAGGTCGTGCGCGCCTCGGTGAAACCGTAGTCAATATCGGCGCGCAGCGTGTGCAGCGGTAACCGCCCCTGCAGATACCACTCCGAACGCGCGATTTCATTGCCATTCAGCCGCCCGCTCACCCGCACCTTGATGCCCTTGCAGCCGAAGCGCAACGCCGAATCCACCGACTTGCGCATCGCCCGCCGGAAACCCACGCGCTTTTCCAGTTGCAGCGCGATCGATTCCGACACCAGCTGTGCATCCAGTTCCGGCTTGTGCACTTCCTGGATATCGACATGCACCTCGCGCGACGTGCGCTTCTGCAAGTCCTGCTTCAGCTTGTCGATTTCCGCACCCTTGCGCCCGATAATGATTCCCGGACGCGCCGTCTTGATGATGATCCGCAGCTTGTTGCCCGGACGCTCGATCTCGACCGAACTCACACCCGCCGACTTCAGCTTTTCCTTCAGTTCGGTCTTGAGCTTGTAGTCTTCGAGCAGCAGCTTGTCGTAGTCCTTCTCGACAAACCAGCGCGACTTCCACGGCTTGGTGTAGCCGAGCCGAAATCCGTAAGGATGAACTTTTTGTCCCATTTGTGCTCCTGAAACTCTCGCAGTGCGCGTTTCGCTATTCGCTTTTCGCTGTTCGCGAACGACGAACAGCGAACCACGATCCTACTTCTTCGCGGTCGCTTTCTTGCCAACCGCCTTCTTCTTCGCTGGCGCTTTAGCCTTGGCTTTCGCTTTCGGCTTTGCAGGAGCAGCTTTCGCCGCCTTCTCGCCCGCTGCCGTCGCCGTCCCTACCGGCACGCCGTTCTTGTTTTTCTCCGCCAGCACGATTTCAAGATGCGCAATCCGCCGCACGTAATGGTAGGCGCGTCCCATCGGCGCCGGACGGATCCGCTTCATGCGCGGCCCATCGTTGGCCACCGCGTGCTTCACATACAGATTATCGAGATCGACATCCAGTCCCTTTTCCGTGCTCAGGAAGTTCGCGTTGTCGATCGCCGACTGCAACAGCTTCCCGACCGCCGCCGCCACCCGCTTCTTGGTGAATGCCAGCGTGTTGCGCGCCTCTTCCACCCGCCGTCCCTTGATCAGATTCAGCACCAGCCGCGCCTTCTGCGGCGAGACGCGCATGTATCGGGCTTCCGCTCGAAATTCCATCGTCCGGTCTCCTTACGCCTTCGGTGCCGACGGCGTGATTGCTCCAGGTCCGCCCGGCACGCCCGCGGGTTTCGCCGCGGTTTCAGTCGCTGCTTTCATCGAGTGCCCCTTGAACTGCCGGGTAAAGCTGAATTCCCCCAGCTTGTGTCCCACCATGTTCTCGGTTACATACACCGGAATGAATTTCCTTCCGTTGTGCACGGCAATCGTGTGTCCCACCATCTCCGGGACAATCGTCGAGCGCCGCGACCACGTCCGCAGCACTTTCTTCTCGTTACGCGCATTCATGGCTTCCACCTTCGTCGCCAGATGCGCATCCACGAACGGTCCTTTTTTTGTTGAACGAGCCATAAAGTCAGTTCTCAGTTCCCAGTTGCCGGTTCTCGGTACATCTGAACCGAGGCTTCTGTTTTTCCTTGAAACTCTGAAACCTTGAAACCTGTTCTTACCCTTTTTTCCTGCGGTTCACGATAAACGTGTCGGTCCGCTTGTTATTCCGCGTCTTATAGCCCCGCGTCGGCTGCCCCCAAGGCGTCACCGGATGCCGTCCGCCCGAAGTCTTGCCTTCACCGCCGCCATGCGGATGGTCCACCGGGTTCATCGAAACGCCGCGGTTATGCGGACGTTTCCCCACCCAGCGCGTGCGTCCCGCCTTGCCCCACGTCACGTTTTCGTGATCCGTATTTCCCACTTGCCCAATCGTAGCCAGGCAATCCAGCAGAACCTTGCGCGTCTCACCCGAGGGCAACTTCACCAAGCCATAGTCGCCTTCCTTCGCAATCAACTGCGCCGACCCCCCGGCCGAGCGCACCATCTGCGCGCCTTTGCCAGGACGCAGTTCCACATTGTGAATCGTCGTGCCCGGCGGTATGTTCCGCAGCGGCAAAGCATTGCCCACCAGAATGTCGGCTTCCGGCCCGCTCACAATCTTCTGCCCCACCTTCAACCCGTCGGGCTGCACAATGTATCGCTTCTCGCCGTCGGCGTAGCTCAGCAGAGCGATTCGCGCCGAGCGCCCAGGATCGTATTCGATCGTCACCACGGTCGCCGGAATCCCGTGCTTGTCGCGCTTGAAGTCAATCGTCCGCAGCTTGCGCTTGTTCCCGCCGCCCCGGAACCGCATCGTCGTGTCGCCGGAATTGCGCCGCCCGCCCGACCGTATCTTGCCCTCAACCAGCGGCTTGTGCGGCTTCGACGAAGTAATGTCGTCGGTCACCAGCGTCGTGCGATAGCGCAGCGTCTGCGTTGTCGGTCTGTAGGTTTTAATTGCCATAGAGCTCTCAGCTTTCAGTTGTCAGCTCTCAGTTAACCCGGCTGTCGTTCTTACTGACAGCTGATAGCTGAGAGCTGAAAGCTTCCCTTACAAATTCTGCGCGTATTCCGGCATTTTCTCGCCGCTCTTCAACCGCACGTACGCTTTCTTCCAGTCCGGACGGTAGCCCGTAAACTTGCCCCGCCGCCGTTCTTTCCCCGGATAATTCGCCGTCCGCACCGACGCTACCTTCACCTTGAAGATCGCCTGCACCGCTTCCTTGATCTCGGTCTTCGTCGCTTTCGGCGCCACCTGGAACACCAGTGTGTTCTGGGTCTCTTTAATGCCAAGTCCCTTTTCCGTGATCACCGGCTTCTGAATAATCTGATACGCGGACTTCATCAGGCCACCTCCGCCTTACGCGAACGCCGCGCTGGTTTCTTCTTCTTTGCTTCCGCCGGCTCCGCTTCATGCTGACGCCGCGTTGCCGACTTCTTCAGCGAATCCTGCAGTTTTTCCAGCGCCGGCTGCGCAAACACCACGTGCGTGTAGCGCATCAGGTGATAGGGATGCACTTCGTTCGCCTTCACCAGTTCAAGCCCGTCGATGTTGCGCGAACTTAACTCCAGATTCTTGTTTTCCGTCGTCGAAATATCCACCAGCAGCGTCGTGCCTTCGATTTTCAGCTTGTCGAGAGCCTCGCGAAACAGCTTCGTCTTCGGCTCTTTCACTTCGAATGACGTCACCACCACCAGTTTGCCGTCGGCAAACTTCGAGGCCAGCGCCGAGCGCAGCGCGCCCAGCAGCTTCTTCTTCGGAAAAGCATAGTCGTAGGATCGCGGCTGCGGCCCGTGCACCGTGCCGCCGTGGCGCCACAGCGGCGAGCGGATCGAGCCGATACGCGCCCGCCCCGTGCCCTTCTGCTTCCACAGCTTCTTGCCCGATCCCGAAACCCGCCAGCGGTTCTTGGTCGCGTGCGTGCCCGCGCGCGCCGAGGCGCGATAGTGCGTGATCGCCTCCCAGAGCAGGTCTTCGTTCACCGCGCCGAAAACTTCCTCGGCCAGTTCCAGCGTCCCCGCCTTCGCTCCGTTCAGGTTGTAAATATCAATCGTCGCCATATTTCTTTCTCGCATTGCTGAGTACTGGTTACTGGTTACTGGGTACTG
>PMBA01000022.1 GCA_003152795.1 Acidobacteriaceae bacterium
ATGAGCCTGGCGAACCGCTCCCCCGCCGATTTCTTGCTTCGGGGGCGGCGGCCGGCCAGTAAGGGAGTTACTCGCGCTAAGTTGCACCATCGGCGCCCACATTTGCGCTTTCAGACTTGCACTGACCTTTGGTAACACTGCGAGCCGAGGGTCACGATGGGACGTGGTTCGACCTACGCTACAATCTCTGCAGTCGCTAGATGAACTTTCAAGCACTTCAAGTAACAGGAGTCGCCAATGGACTTAGGCAACATGCAGCGCTTTATCCCGGCTCGAATGAAATACCTTCTCAAGCCATACTACCGGAAGGTGTTCAGCGACCGGCTGCACGTTCTTTTCTGGCCGACTTTCCGCTGTAATTACGCATGTTCNNCTACTGTACCGTGTGCACAAAGTTCGACTTTGCGACGGTGTTCCCAAAGGAATCGGAGAAGCGAGTGGAGCAATGGATAAGCGCCCTTGAAAAGCTGCCGCCCGCCATGATCTATGTTGCGGGAGGGGAGCCTTTTCTGTACGCGGGCCTTCCCGAACTGGTGAACAACCTGCCGGCGAAACACCAGCTGCTTGGGATTGTGAGCAATGTCTCGTTGCCGGCGAGCGTGTACCGGAAAATCAAGCGTCCCTTTCATCTAAATGCCAGTTTCCATCGCGAGTATGTCAGCGCGGAAAGCTTCATCGCGAGAGTGAAGGAACTACAGGAGTTCCTCGACGTTCATGTAAACATTGTGGCGACGCCGCAGAATTTGCCGGTGATTTCGTCCATCGACGAACTGATGAAGACATACCGCATAACTTTGCACGTTGATCCCTACGTCGATCATGAATTCCATTACAGCACCGAGGAAAGGGCGCTGCTCCGGAAGTACACGCAAGCCGACCGGGAGTCGCTGGTAGATTTTGACGACTTCAGCCCCAAGCAGTGCTCGGCTGGCCGGAACTACATCAACCTGATGCCTGACGGACAGGTATTCACCTGTGCAGGTGGTTTCAGCTACACCTATTCGCCGTTGTACACCGAACTGGTGAAGGACAAGCCTCTTGGGCAGTTTCGGATGCGCAATCTATTTGACGCCGACTTCGCGTTGAATTCGAGCGATGTCGTGTGCGAACTGCCGTGCAAGGACGCCTGCGACCGGGATGCTGTCATCGTGAAGATCATCGAGCCTGCGCCCAGCCTGCAGACTACATGAGCGTGCTCGCCCAAAGTCGTCCCATCCTGGCGAGCGGGAAACTCCATTCCAATTCGAGTCCGTTCCTGACCGTCCGGCTGCTGCTTGCGATCGCGCAGTTTGCGGAAAGCCACGGCTGGTTGCTCTTCGCAGCAATTTGCGCCGGCTGCGGATGGGGGCGCCTGCACACCATGCTCACGCGCCATCTCGACCACGATGAGCTTTTCACTTTCTATATCGCGCAGGCGCCGACCTTCCGCCAACTGTTCAAGCTTAGTCACACCGTAGACCTCCAACCCCCGCTTTCGTACCTGTTAGTCCGTGCCTCGTTCGCGATCTTCGGAGTCGGTTCCTGGTCCTGCCGCCTGCCTTTCCTGCTTGCCTTTCTTGCCACAGCCGCGCTCCTGTTCTTTTTTTTGAGCCGCCTTTTGTCCCCACTCTACGGACTCATTGCCACCCTCTTCCTCTGGAGCAATCCATACGCTTACTTGGCCCATGAGGCGCGCCCCTATTCCATGCTTCTCTGCTTTACCAGTCTGATGCTGGTGAGCTGGTACTTGGCGGTTGAAGGGGATGGCACGAGCAGTCGCCGCTGGGCGCTGGCGACGGTTGCGGCGAGCGGATTCGGACTTTTGCTCTCGCACGTTTTTGGCGTGTTCGTCTATGCCGCATTCTTCGCAGCGGAACTCCTCCGCCTCTGGGTTCAACGTAGACCCGACTGGCGCCTGTGGGGTGCGTTCCTGGTCCCGCTGGTCTCGGTCCTCACTTACCTGCCACTCCTTCGCAACCATTCCACGATGCTGTTTGCCGAGGAGTATCGCGCGACTCCCCTGCGCTTGTTCAATTTCTATTGGGAATCGATCCGGTATGCGGTGACCCCGCTGGCGTTCATTGCGCTCCTGGCGCTGCTCTGGCCAGTCTTCCGAAAACAAGCAACCGCACCTTCGCCGGCGAGCCGGCTCGCTAACCGCGCGTCCCTGGGATTTCTGCTGACCGCTCTTGCTCTTGTCCCAATCGGCATCGGCATTCTGTTTGCGCGCACTGGCACCGCCTTTTTTGAGCGGTACGGGGTGGTATGGCTGATTCCGCTCGCTGCTGTTCCCACGCTTGTCCTGGGCTACCGCACGCAACAGGATCGGCTCGCGGGAGCGGCCACTGCGGTTTTGCTGGTGACCATCTTTTTCTTTAACACCTGGGGAAAGTCGTGGCTGCTTGAGCAAGTGTCCACGTTCGTGCCTGCGAAGGCTGCGGCAAAATTGCTCTATGTCAGCGCCCTCCCTCCGCTCGCGCCACCGGGTTACCCGGCAATTCCTCCCTACCTGCAAGCCGCTCTTGCGGCTGCTCCCATCGTCTCTCAACTCGACTCGGTTGCGCCCGGGCTTCCCCTGGTTGCCAACACTGGCCTAACCTTCCTCGAGGTTGATCGGCAGGAAAGCGCGCAGGTTACGCAACGTCTCTACCTGTTGACCGACGAGGAAGCTGCATCCACCATCGCGCACGATACCGTGTTCGCGCACTATGAACAGGTGAAGGAAGCATTCTCCCTCCGGGGCAAGGTCGAACCCTACCGCACCTTTATCTGCGCACATCCACGATTCGTGGTGGTCGGGGCTTACAACAACCCGCAGGGATGGCTCCTCAGGAAACTCGAGCGGGATGGAGCGGAACTGCGGGTGGCCGGAACCTGCAGCGGATATAGCGAAGAGTGTCAGATCTATGAGATCAGCGTCCGGCGCGAACAGTGTCAAAGTCCGGGCGGACCGGCGGAACCATCGTCAAGCAAAGCGCGAGTGGCTGTTCCCTAGACTGCTAAACGTGAATCGAGCCCGGGGCGCGGCAATCCACTACTGGCGCCAAAAGACGCGGAAGATCCAAACTCGGCGGCTCTCAGGAAACTTCCGCTCCACCTCCGCTCTTACCTCGGGGTTCATCCGGGACGATGGGAAGAACGGCGCTTCGTTAATGACCACCAATTTCAGATCGTCTGATTGCAGCGCCCGCAATGCTTCCGGTACCGGCGCGCCCCCATCGTAACGGGTCACATTCTTCAGCCCGGAAAGAAAATACAACTCTGGACAATCATTCGCCGCATACATCAACCCGTTTGGCGAATGCTGCTGAATCATATGAATGAGGTCCTCAAAATTCGCGGCATACTCGATTCGTAGTCCTCCGGCTCGCTGCAGATGCAGTTCATCCATTTGACCAACTCTGTGGGTCAATTCATAAACGTGATCCGGAACCATCCTGGCCACAGCGAACAGCAAATAAAATCCTGCCACGGCGGACAGCACATACGTCCCTGGTTGCTTCTTCGCGGTGGCCACAATCGACACCGCTGCCAGCAAGGTCAGGGGGAGCGCGTAGCAAACATAAATCGGAGCGGCGAACGGGTACTGCACCAGGCTACATAATGCGGCCAGTGAGATCAGGACCATCACCCGCTGGCGCTGAAGTCTGGGCGTGCCAACCCGCTTCCCCGCGGCAAGGATGGCTGCGGCGCCCAGCAACACTACCAGGGGAGTCAGTGTCGCTACGGAATACCAAACTCCCGAAACAATCCCGCCTGCCGTTCCAGCCTTCACAAGGAGCACCGTCAACCCCAAGCCGACGGCCGCCCCGACCACCTTCCCTTGAAATTCACGCAAGTACATCGCCGCTGCCGCCAGCCCAGCCAGCCCCAGCGCGAAGATGCTCTTCTCGACCCACACTGGACCAAGCACCCCGAGTTCGCTGGAGCGGGCGATGGCGCTTGACGTCACGCCAGAAAAGAACTGGGCGAGCGCTCCCGACCGTGCATAGGGCGCAAGAAAAGCAATGACCGGGCTCAGTACTCCACCAGCAAACGGGATCACCAGCCTCAGCAGCGCGCCAAATCGCTCACCGGCTGCTACCCCGCGCAGATTTTTTTCGCCGAGCACGATCAACGCCACCAGCAGCGCCGAAGGCAGCACGAAATGGTACAACTCGCTAATCCCCAGCCGCGAGTGCAACGTGTAAACGACAGTCGCCAGGAAAAGCAGCAGCGCACTTGTGCTGAACAGACGATACCGAACCGCGCTTTCCCCGCGGGACGATTCGCGATTGCCTGGCGCAATACTCTCCGCATCACTCTGTTCAAGGAACGCCAGAAACAGCAGGACCCCGGCAATATAATAGGCGCCAATCACCTTGACCAGAATCGACAGGCCACCACAAACGCCCGCCGCAAACAACCACCGGGCCTTGCGCACGTCCAGATAGCGCAACAGCGCGGCCGCGCCGAACGTGGCGAAGAACAGGTTGTACCAGGACGGCATGGCTGCGGGATAATTCGGGAAACTCCAGGCCACTGCCAACAGCGTGATGAGGCCAGATGCGAGCGCGGATGTAAAACGCAGCGCGACGTAATAGACAGCGGGAATCCACGCCAGAAAAAACAGAAATACGCAGATTCGCAACGAAAGGAGGTTCACTCCGAAAGCGCGAAACGCCAGCGCATGGATCACGCTCAAGCCACCGGTGTATATCTCGGCGAAATCGCGATGCGGAAGTTGCCCCTGGAGCACTCGCAACGCACTCTGACTGAGCGTGCCGTCGTCGGCCGGAACCCAGCCGCTGTCGATGCCGGAGCCCACATAGGTTCCCGCGATCGCCAAAACCGCACCCAGCACAAGCAAGCGAACGACCCAACCCTGGGCGGCGGCCACCAGTGCAACTTCACTTTCAGTGGCCGCTTCCACCGGCTCCCTACCCTGCTCGCGAATCCTCAGTTCTACGCTCAACAGTTTCACGCTCAACGCGGGTGCAATGTGCATTCCGGACTTCGCGGAGGCGTCGTCCATCTCCTTCTTCACTTCGCCTCCAGCGCCGTCAGCCGCAGTTTCGCTTCTTTGCTGTCCTGGTTCAGTTGCAACGCCCATTGATACTCGGCCCGTGCAGCGGACACATTGCCGCTCTGCTCAAACGACACCGCGAGCCAATAGTGGTAGTCCCAGACCTTCGGATCCATGGCCGCCGCCAGCAGCAGGTAAGGTTGAGCTTCAGCGTTCCGCCCATCCAGCAGGAACGCGCGTCCCAGAAAATGCTTAGGAGCCGCCTGTTCCGGCACCAACTGCACCGCGTGCGACAGCAATTGTTCCGCGACCCGATACTGACCGTCCATCAAGTGAATATTGCCGCAGTTGTAGAGGGCCGAATAGAGATTTGGTTCCTTCGCCAGGATCTGATCGCACAATGCCAGCGCCGGGCCGAAATCCCCCATGCGTCCATACAACCCGGCAACCGAAGCCATGCCCGTCTCGGACTTCACGTAATCCGGGCTTGTCAGTAGCGCTTTCTGCAGCCATGCCCGCCCCTCGTCAAACCGTCCCGCCGCAATGTAGGTCTCCGCCAGCGCCAGGGAGGCATAGCCATACTCCGGATG
>PMBA01000230.1 GCA_003152795.1 Acidobacteriaceae bacterium
GATCACTTTCCGGTTGCGTTTGCCTCCAGTTGATCCAGTTGGCGATTTAACAACTCCAGGTCGTCGTTCAACAGCGCCGGCCCGGAAAGATCGATGCCCAGGAACCGGTTGAGCAAGTCCGCGGGTGGTTGGTTGAACCCATTTTTGAGCAGCGCGATGTACCTTGGCACAAACCACTCCCGCCGGGTCGTGTAGAGATCGTAGTACTTCAGTGCCAGCAAGCCCCCGTAAACATAGTTCACATCGTAGAGCGGGTCCTCAAACATCAGGGAGACTGTCGCCCAACGAGTGCGCAACTCCGGCGTTGAGGCGGGGAACTGCGAGAACTGGCCGTCAATCCGCAGCGTCAAATTGTCGAGGTCATCGACGTTCCGAACAGTGCCGCTGGCGACGCCGTCATAGATGGCCTGTTCCAGCAACGCGTCCTGCGCGCCGTAGAACGCGTCGAGACCCTTGATGCTCATCCAACGCTCGCGATAATAGCGCTTCAGTTCCGGGGTAGCGCCGCGCTCCGACATGAAGTCGGCAAGGAGTAACTCGTTGAACGCCGCAAATGATTCAAACAGTAAGTTGGGGCCNNGCATGTCCTCCTTCATGCGCGATGACTGAGAGATCTTTGAAAGTTCCGTCATAGCGGCCGAAAAACAGGATGCTCGTATTGCCGGCAGATCCGATGGAAAAACCTCCTCCATAGCGGTTGGGGGCGCCTCCCGGCAATATGTCGGCGCGTCCGTTGGCAGGATCAAGCAAGGCATCGAACTCGGTTTGGTAGTCCCTGCCGAGTCCGGCGAAAGCTTCGTGGAACACTGTGCGAGCCTCCGCTAGCGAAGAGAGGAGCGGGATAAACCCCGGCACCGGAGCCGACATGTCCCACGCATGCGCTGGCTGATGGTAGCTCCGTTCGATGTCCTGTGAGCGAATTTTCTCGTAGCGCTTGGCAATGTCACCGTGTTGCGCCATGGCGGCAAGCAGGCCGCGCGTTTCCTCCGGCTTGCAATAAAGGCTGTCGTACTTGCGCGCAGGTGCATCTTCATAATGATGCGCTTTCGCGAGCAGGTTCTGCGCCTGGACAGTGTGAATCAGCGCGAACGCGAGCAGATCGCGCTGACTGGCGAACCCCGCATGCCGGCGCTTGAATCCTTCTTCGCGCACCCGCCCGTCCGGGTCTGCGACAATCAAGTTTCGCTGGCGGACCACGTCGAGCGCGCCCGACGAAGCTTGCACTGTTCCAAATGAAATGCCAGCGACGATCTGCTGGTATAGATCGTATTGCCAGTCGCCAATCTGCGGTTGAAATTGGTCGAGCAACGCCTGCTCCGGTCCCGGCAGCAGATGCGGCGCGTCCCTGCGAATGTCGGAGAGCGCAAAGCGGTATTCCGCCAGCGCACGCTCTTCGCTTAGGAACTCACGCAGGCGATCTTCGGGTATAGCAAGAATTTCGGGATTCAGAAACGCAGTCTTGGCTTCAACGTCAGATTCGAGAGCCTGATCCGCATCGCACGCAGCGTCTTTACGGTTTTGAGAACAGCGCAGGTGCAGATAGCCTTCATGTCTGGCAAAAATCTTCTGAACCAAATCGTACTCTCGCAAAACGCCGAGCAACTGGGCCGGTGAGTTCAGTTGCCCTTGAAAGCGGCCCATCCGGTCGAGCGCAGCCTTCAACTCGGCGCGCGCCGCAACCTCGTCCGCGGCAGTCTTGAAGTAGTAGCGCACCAAATCGGCGGAAACGGTATCCGAGGTGGACGGCGTTTGCGCCAGAACAGATGGGGTCGCGGCGACCGCCAAGACAAACAGCCTCCAGCATCCGCGCAGATTCACGCTTGCACCATTGGACCACCTCAGAGATTAGATGCTGACGGCCGAGAGCCGACGGCTGAGCGCTGCCCCTACAGCTTCGGCAGCACGATCCCCTTCTGCGCCTGGTACTTTCCCTTGCGATCCTTGTAGCTTACCTCGCACACCTCGTCCGACTGGAAGAAGAGAATCTGGCACAGTCCTTCATTGGCGTAGATCTTCGCAGGCAGTGGCGTGGTGTTCGAGATCTCGAGCGTGACGAAGCCTTCCCACTCCGGCTCGAACGGAGTGACGTTCACGATGATCCCGCAGCGCGCGTACGTGGACTTGCCCACGCAGATGGTCAGCACATCGCGCGGAATCTTGAAGTACTCCACCGACCGCGCCAGCGCAAACGAGTTCGGTGGCACGATGGCGACATCGGCGTTCACGGTCACGAACGAGCGCTCGTCGAAATGCTTCGGGTCGACAATCGTGCTGTTGACGTTGGTAAAAATTTTGAACTCGTCGGCCACGCGCAAGTCGTATCCGTAACTCGACACCCCGTAAGAAATCACCCCCGCGCTCACCTGCTTCTCCGAGTACGGATTAATCATGTCGTGCTCCTGCGCCATGCGCCGGATCCAGCGGTCACTCTTGATCATGAAACTCCTTGGGATTTGAAATTGGTAATTTGTAATTGGCAATTTTGCGCTGCGACGGAACCCCTCGAATGGGTAGAGGTTTCAATCACAAATTACAAATCACAAATTACAAATCTGCTTAGGCTGGTGCCTGCCATATTACGAGATTGATCCCCCGGTTGACAATCCGCCCTATCTCCCTTAGCATCAATAACTTGAGGCTACCAATCCTCGGGGAGACAGGGGACGCCCGTGATTAAGCTCGACATCATCAACGAAGTGGTCAATCGCACCGGGATCACAAAGACCAAGGCGGAGCTCGCCGTCGAAACCGTCTTCGAGAGCATGAAGAAGGCGCTCTCCCATGGCGACCGCATTGAACTGCGCGGATTCGGCGTGTTCAACGTGCGTCCGCGCAAGACCGGCATCGGACGCAATCCGCGCACCGGCGCCGAAGTTTCCATTCCGCCCGGCAAAGCCGTCCGCTTCAAGCCCGGCAAAGAACTGCAGTCGATTGACTAGCTGCTCTTGCGAATGCAGAGGTTAGAGGTCAGCTTGCAGAGGTAACTGCTGCAATGAGCTCTTCACCTCTGCAATCTGACCTCGAACCTCTGACCTCACCCATGTCCGAACCCACATCCACTTTTCCGCCCGCCATCGACTGGCAAGATCAGCCCCAGCCGCGGGTCTGGATTGTCCGGCCCCCGCGCCCGCGCTGGTGGTTTTATGGCCTCTTTCTTCTCTTGACGCTCTTCAGCACTATGGTCGTCGGGGCCCGCATGGAGTTCTACTTCCTCCACCACCAGCCGGTATTTGCGCTGAATGACGACACCCTCTCTCTATTCCCCATCGGCTGGATCGCGCAGCATCCCGCCAACCTGCTACTCGGCCTGCCCTTCTCGCTCACGCTGATGTTCATCCTCTTCGCGCATGAGATGGGACACTACCTCTACGCCCGCCATTACCACGTTTACGCGACGCCGCCGTTCTTCGTGCCGTTCCCCAGCCTGATCGGCACGCTCGGAGCCTTCATCCGCATCAAGAGTCCGATCCCTTCCCGCGCCGCGCTCTTCGACATCGGAATCGCCGGGCCGATCGCCGGATTTATCCCAGCCTGTGCGGCTTTGCTATACGGCCTCTCACGATCGCATCCGGTCGCCCACTTCGACCCGTTAGACACGCGACCAGGATTTCCGCTGGTATTTGATCTCGCCGCGCGTCTCCTCCATATTTCCACTCCGCTGGCGCAGCTCTCGCTCCATCCCATCGCCGCTGCCGCGTGGGTCGGAATGTTCGCCACCGCGCTCAACCTGTTGCCCGGCGGCCAGCTCGACGGCGGACACATCCTTTTCTCCATCTCTCCTCGCCTGCATCGCTGGATTTCGCTGCTCACCGTAGTCGCCCTCGTGCCCCTCGGAAAATATCTCTGGACAGGTTGGTTTTTGTGGGCCGTCATGCTGGGCCTGACCCTGCGGCATCCCCGCGTCACCCGATACCCGGAAGTGTCCGGCGGCCGTCGCCTGCTCGCGCTCTTCGGACTCCTGATTCTCGTCCTCTGCTTCACCCCCGCGCCCTTCACCCGCAGTTCCGGCCGCGAAGTCTGGCCCCAAATCCGCGACGCCAGCCGAGACACGCTGCAGGATCTCCGCAACGACGTTCGTCACAAGCTGCATCGAAAGTAGTCGCTGTTATTCCATGACGCGGAAAGAAGAACCTCCTCATCTTCCACACCCCGTGAACGACCAACGACGAACGGCCGCCCTACATCAGCCACACCGCATCCACGTCCACAATCACCTGCGTCCGCGGAATTTTTCGCGCCGCCGCTTCCGCCAGCATCGCCCGCAGAAGCGCGTTCATTTTCTCGCGGCTGGGAGATTTCAGAATGAAGTGATAACGGTAATCGCGCTTCAACCGCGTAATCGGAGCCGCCGCCGGGCCAAGCACGCGAATCCCTTCATGCCGCGTCTTCTCAAACCAGCGCCCCAGTTCGCCCGACCAGGTCAGCGCCTCGTCCAACTTCTCGCTGCGGATGAGCACATTTGCAATCGCGCTGTACGGCGGATAGTGCATCCANNCGAAATTGCAGCTCTTTATCGTAGAACCCGGCAAAGTCATGCCGCGCCGCAAACTGCACCGCGTAGTGCTCCTGAAAATAAGTCTGCAGCACAACCTTCCCCGGAGACTGTCCGCGTCCGGCGCGGCCGGCCACTTGCGTCAACAACTGAAACGTTCTCTCCGCCGCGCGGAAATCCGGCAACCCCAGCGCCATGTCCGCCCCGACCACGCCGACCAGCGTCACGCCGTGAATATCGTGGCCTTTCGCGATCATCTGCGTGCCCACCAGCATGTCGAG
>PMBA01000272.1 GCA_003152795.1 Acidobacteriaceae bacterium
ACGGGAATGCTGCAGCACGCGATCTTCACCATCCCCAATCGAGCCGAGGGCCACACCACCGACGACAACGCGCGCGCGCTGATTTTCACCGTCCTGCTGGCGCAACTGGGTGAACAAAACCCAGGGCAGGCAGATCCGTGCGCTGCGGATTTCTCCTCCCGGTATTTGTCGTTTCTCGAGCATGCGTTTAGTCCGGGAAATGGCAGGTTCAGAAACTTCCTCGGCTATGATCGGCGGTGGAACGAACCGGTTGGCTCTGAGGACTGTCATGGGCGCGCGTTGTGGAGTTTGGGTACGGTTCTAGGCCGATCCGAGGATCAGGGATTGCGGTGCGCGGCCGGGCGCCTGCTCGAGTTTTCCCTTCCCGCGGCCTTGGAATTCAGCAGTCCTCGTGCCTGGGCTTACACCCTGCTCGGAATTCAGGAATACCTCAATTCCTATCCAGGAGACCGCGACGCGCAGAAAGTGAGATCCGTGCTCAGCCGGCGATTGCTCGAAATGTATGAGTCGATTCGCAGCCCGGATTGGAAATGGTTTGAGAACGTCCTCGCCTACGGCAACGCGAGATTACCTCAAGCCATGCTGCTGGTGGGTTCAGCCTGCTCGGACGATCGCATGGTTTCCGCTGGTCTGGAAGCGCTGGATTGGCTGTCAAAAACGCAGCGCTGCGAAACCGACGGCCACTTTGTGCCGATCGGGTCGCAGGGGTTTTATCACCAGGGTGGGGCGAAAGCCCGCTTCGATCAACAACCGATTGAGGCCGCAGGCGCGGTGTCGGCGTGTCTGGAGGCGTACTGCATAACGGGCGATACCCGATGGCGCGCGGAAGCCTGGTCGGCGTTCAACTGGTTTCTGGGCGACAACGATCTGCAACTTCCTCTTTATGATTCCGTGACCGGCGGCTGCCGGGACGGCTTGCATCCCGAACGCGCCAATCAGAATCAGGGAGCGGAATCAACCCTGTCGTTCTTGATGGCGCTGCTGGAAATGCGCTCGCTTGAAAATTTCGAAAGGCCGGAAGACCCTTCATGACCGCTCCCGAAACAACGATTCTGAACGTCGAAAGCAATCACTACCCGCCGCTGCTTCTGCGTCACCCGGGCAACCCCATCCTGAGTGGCAAGGACTGGCCGTACTCCATCAACAGCGTGTTCAATGCCGGGGCCACGCTGCTGCCAGATGGGACCACGCTTCTCCTGTGCCGCGTCGAAGACCGGCGCGGCTTGTCGCATCTGTGCGCCGCGCGCTCTCAAAACGGTGTCGATGGGTGGCAAATTGATCGCGAACCGACCTTAATGCCCAACCCGCAGGCGTATCCCGAGGAGATCTGGGGCATTGAGGATCCTCGCATCACGTTTGTGCCCGAACTACAGCAATACGTGGTTACCTACACGTCCTATTCGCGCGGCGGCCCCGGAGTGTCTCTGGCTCTGACCAAAGATTTCCGAAGTTTCGAGCGCTACGGCGTCATCATGCCACCGGACGATAAAGACACCGCGCTGCTGCCCCGGAGAATCGATGGATACTGGGCGCTCATTCACCGGCCGATGACGACGCTCGGGGCCCACATGTGGATTTCCTATTCTCCCGACCTGCGCTATTGGGGCAGGCACCGGCTCATGTTGGAAGCCCGCAAGGGCGCCTGGTGGGACGCCAACAAGATCGGCTTGTCTCCGCCGCCCATCGAGACTGCCAGAGGGTGGCTGGTGCTGTACCACGGAGTGCGGCACACGCCTTCCGGCTGTTTGTATCGACTGGGTTTGGCCCTGTTCGATCTCGGGAATCCGGAGAAGTGCCTGCTGCGTGGAGATTCCTGGATCTTTGGGCCGGAGGCCAAGTACGAACGCCACGGCGACGTTGACGATGTTGTGTTCCCGTGCGGGTACACGATGAGCCCCGACGGCGACACGATCAATATCTACTACGGGGCGGCGGATTGCGCGATTGCCCTGGCTCGGGCCAGCGTGCGCACTCTTTTAGCCTGGCTGGATGCCAACGGAAGTTGCGAGCGCCGGCAGCGAGTCGCGGACCTATGAAACCGCTGCTCTCAATTCTCCAGTTCGCCTTCGGATGCCGTCACCGCCAGCGCAGTGGTGTGTTCACGATCAAGAAGCGGACGTACCAGGTCTGCCTGGACTGTGGACAGGAGTTTGAGTATTCCTGGGACTTGATGCATTCCCAGCGGTCGAGCGTCACCGATTAGGCCCGGTGCGCCACGAAGCGGCACGCCGTTTCAGGCGGGGCTCAGCCCGCTCATCGCAACTGGGTCCCGAAGCACGGCGTCGATGCTCTCGATCAAACCTTCCGCATTCTGGTCCAGGTCCAGCGATGATTTTTCAATATAAGCGGCAGCGCCGGCGCTCTTCAGTTTCGCTTCATTTCTCTGCGACAATCCGGTCAACACGATAACTGGAATTTGTGCGGTGGTTGCGTCATCCTTTAACGCCTTCAGCACACTCGTGCCGTCCAGCCCTGGAAGCATCATGTCCAGGAGAATGAGCGCCGGGGGATTAATACGAGCTGCCTGCAAGCCTTCTCGTCCGTCCGCGAAACCAGTCACCGTGTGTCCTGCCCTGGTCAGTATCCTCTCGATCGCAATACGCATGAAGAGGCTATCTTCGATCACGAAAATATTCATGCTACAGTCACCTCGGTCTTGTCATCCAGCCCAACTCTCGTCTCGCCGGAGGGCATCTCCGCGTTCTCCAGCTTGGCCAACTCCGTGGCCAGCCAATTTTCCAGTAAGCCAAGCTCTTCCTCGGGAACCAGAGAGAAACGAACGCCCGCCCGCCCGGTCGGGTCGCCGTTTACGATCTTGCCGGTTACGTGAACCACGCCGCCGCCGCCGGGAAGCGGGAACATCAGTGAAATCTCTTGATCGATCTGCAGCGGTTGTCCGCACTGGACAGCCAACCCGCCAACGCTGAGATCGCTGACTCGCGCCTCAACAATGCCGATCCCGGAGACTTTCGCCATCACCGGTATGTCGACTGAGATCCGAGCCGCCCGCCGCCGTTCCTGAAGCATCGTTCCATAGGCCGCCCGCACACAGCGGTGAGCGTGGTCAAGGCCGACGGGCTTGTAAATCATGAAATTAACTCCCACCATGAGAGCATGTGTTTCCGAACCCGCGTCGACCATCGCAACGATGGTCGATGTGCTGTTGGGTGAAGACTTGCGGGCGGCACGCACGACGCGAGTTGCATCGTCGACAACGTTCCAATCCACAATCACCGCATCAAGCCGCCGGTGACTCACTGCGTCAAGGGCTGGCTCAAGTTCGGTGCAAACCTCGGTTTTGATGGCAAAGCTGTCCAGAATCTCATTCATGACGCTGAGAACCTGACCGTCACTACTGAACAGTAGACCGTCGAGTCGAACTTGCTCTTTCATGAAGCCGCCTTTGATTTGTTTGCATGTCGCAGACCAAACTCAGGCACGAAGCGCAACTCCCCGGCTGGCCCCCACTTGCCAGCAATTGGTTCATCCGTCAGAAGCAGAGGTGCTGTATGAATTCTGGACTGGTGTTCGCCGCACTGACACTTGTTCCACAGAAACGGGAAAGGTACGCCTGTGCTGAAAGTGAGCTTTTGTGCACAGATTTCGACATCTCCGAAATGAGAAAGTTCTAATGGAACCACTTGCGCGCGGAGCGGTTTTTACCGGTTAGGGCATGATCGGTCCCACCGGCCGCGAGCAAGCATTGGAAAACCTGTCGCCTTGCAATTTTGATTATGTCCGACCCAGCCTACTCAGTACTTGTGATTGATCGCGATGTTGGAGTATCGGAAGATTTCAGCCGCGCACTCCTGGGGTTGCCCGTGGCGGTGTTGCGGGCAAGTGACTGGGCTGAGGGGATCAGTTTTTATCGCGGCTTCCTGCCCCAGATGGTCCTCATGGATTCAGCGTTGGACGTTGCCGAAGTTCCGTTGCACCACCTGTTCGCGGGCGATTCGGCGCTCGAAGTGGTTCTCACAACGGCGCGGTGGAACCAAGCCGGAGCCCTGGCCGCAGTTGCCAGAGGCGCCAGTGACTTGCTCGCTAAGCCGTTAGATCCCTCCAAAGTGCGGCAATTGGTTTCGTCTCTCATTGTGCATGCTGAATCGCGACGGCGGACTCAGGAACTCGACGACGAACTGCTGGAAGCGTACCAGTTTCAGGGTATGGTGGGTCGAAGTCCACGAATGCTCGAAGTGTTTTCCAGGGTCCGTCGCGTTGCCCCTTTATTTCAGACAGCCCTGGTCACCGGAGCCACCGGAACCGGGAAAGAACTGATCGCCAGGGCGCTGCACAACCTCAGTCCTCGTTCCCGCGAGAGATTCGTGATCTGCAACTGCTCCGCTTTGACGGAAACTTTGCTGGAAAGTCAACTGTTCGGGCATGTGAAGGGAGCTTTCACTGGCGCGACTCATAATCGAGCAGGCCTNNCAGGCCAAATTGCTCCGCATCCTTCAAAGCCAGGAGTTGCAGCGGGTTGGATCCCCCGTCACCAGCATCGTCGATGTTCATGTGATTGCCGCCACCAACCACAATGTGCGGGAACTGGCGGCCAAAGGGCAGTTCCGCGAAGATCTGTTCTACAGATTATCCATGATTGAAATCCAACTTCCACTTCTCGCCGACCGCAGGGAAGACCTGCCCCTGCTGCAGCGGCACTTCCTGCAGTACTTCTCCGCCAAGTACGGCAAAGGCCTCAAAGGGATTTCGCGACGCGCCCAAATTTTCCTGGCCCGGCACCCGTGGCCTGGAAATGTCCGCGAACTGGAAAACGCCATCGGGAACGCTTGTATCATGGCGCAGGGCAAGATCGTTGGTGATGTGGACTTGCCCGAGGCGATTCGCGTCCCCATGGCCCGGCCAGACAGTGGCAACGGCAACGGCTTCATGACGCTGGAAGAAGTTCAGTCCCACCACCTGGACCACGTCCTGAAAATGGTTGATGGTAACAAAGCCCGAGCCGCGGAAATTCTCGGCGTCAGTCGGGCAACGATATACGTCATGCTGGCTCGGCGTCTTCGCCAAGTGGATCAAAAGGCCAACCTGTCCGCCTGATTCGCACCCTTACGCCGGCACGAACGACCTACTTTCGTAACTCTTCCTGCATTCCTCCGCAGACTAGAATTTGGATAGGTTGCAGGAGAAGTCGTAAGGCATGGATCAGCCAGCATTCCAAGAGGTGAGCCAGAACAGCCCGCAAGCGATTCCAACGCAGATGCGCCGGATCGAAGGCCGGGAATGGTGGCTGTGGGGCTTCGCCGTTGCCGTGACGCTGGCATTGACCCTGGGGATTATCTCCTTCACTTTTCCCTGGTTGAATCGAGAGACGGACGTTGCTTACTGGTTTGACCTCAGGGAATGGGTGCGTGGGCTGGCAGCCCTGGTATTGCTCTTCGACTTTTACGCCGTCTATCAGCACATGCAACTCCACCGCATTCGGCGCCAGTTGGCGGAGCGCGATCAGCTTTTTCATCTCATCAGCGAAAATGCCGCGGATATGATCGCGCTGGTCGATAGCGACGGCCGCCGCCTGTACAACAGCCCCTCCTATCAAAAGGTCCTTGGGTACTCGAACGAGGACTTGAATTCGACTTCGGCGTTCGAGCAGATTCATCCCGACGATCGCCCGCGCGTGGAGCAGGCAGCGAAAAAAGCGCGCCTCACCGGCCAGGGAGAGCGGATGGAATACCGGGTCCTCCATAAAGACGGCACCTGGCGCACTCTGGAATCGACCGCGAGCCCGATTCTAAACGCAAAAGGCCAGACCGATAAGCTGGTCATCGTGAACCGCGACATCACCGAGCGCAAGCGGGCCGAAGAGATGCTCGCTCACAATGCCTTTCACGACGGACTCACGAACCTGCCCAACCGCGCTCTGTTCCTGGACCGGTTGCAGCACGCTCTCACCCTCTCCAAGCGGCACCCGAACTACAAATTCGCAATCCTGCTCATTGATGTGGACGAATTCAAGATCATCAATGACAGCCTGGGACACAAGGCCGGGGACGAACTGTTGATACAACTCGCGCAACGATTGACTTGTTCGGTGCGGCAAGCCGACCTGGTCTCGCGTCCACGCACCAGCGGCGTACCGGACAGGCCGCTCCATGACAACACCCTAGCCAGACTCGGCGGCGATGAATTCACCATTCTTCTGGACGACGTCCGAGACCCCATTGAAGCGGTGCGTGTTGCGGAGCGAATGCAAGCGGAACTGGCGGTTCCTTTTGTCGTAAATGGCCAGAAGATAGTAATTTCAGTCAGCATCGGAATCGCCGCCAGCACCAGCCCGCACACCCAGGCGGAGGATCTGCTGCGGGATGCGGACATCGCCATGTACCGTGCCAAGCGCGCCGGGAAAGGCCGTTGTGAAGTGTCCGACCCCGCCATGCACGCCAGCGCAGTGAAGCGCCTGAGCCTGGAAACGGATTTGCGCAAGGCCCTCGACCAGGGCGAATTTCGCGTTTACTACCAACCCATCGTATCGTTGCAGACCGGCATGTTTACGGGCTTCGAGGCCCTGACGCGTTGGCAGCGTCCGGAGGGCGTCCTTTCGCCGATGGATTTCATCGGCGTGGCGGAGGAGACTGGGCTCATCATCCCCATGAATCGGCAACTATTGCGCGAGGCCTGCCAGCATCTCCGGTCCTGGCAGTCCGAATTCCCTTCGACCCCGCCCCTGACCATGAGCGTGAATATTACCTCCAAAGAGTTCGCCCAGCCTGATTTGGCCAGTGAGATTCGTAAATGTCTAGAGCAGACCGGTATTGATCCCAGCTGCCTGCAAGTTGAAATCATAGAAACCATCGCCATGGGGGATGCCGAGAAATCCGGTCAGGTGCTGGCGCAGTTGAAGGCACTCGGCGTGCGCTTGAGCATCGATGATTTCGGTACCGGCTATTCCTCCCTCGGCCGCTTGCGCCGGATTCCCGTGGACACCTTGAAGATCGACCGGGCCTTCATTTCGAATATGGAGCGTGACCCGGAAAACCGCGAGATCGTGCGGGCGATCATTGTCCTTGCCCACAACCTCGGTTTGAAGGTTGTCGCCGAAGGGACCGAAACGGAAGAGCAAGTCAGCCTGCTCAAGCAGTTCAATTGCGAGATGGCACAGGGATACTTCTTCTCCCGGCCCATTGACGACCAGGCTATGTTGAAACTGCTGGCCAGCAACCGCAATGCGCGTGCTGCTTCCGTCGGTGGTTAGTAACGCGCGGTTCTCTATTTCAGTCTGATTTACGGCTTGGGCGGGCTAAACCTTCTTGAGCCACGGTTGGTGCAGTCTTACTCGACCATCGTCATCCCACTTGACGACCGCGTCATCTTCGTTCGCTTGCTCAACCGTGCCGAACTCTCCAGTTGGCTTCCCGAAGTTGCCTAGACCTTCGACGCGATCTCCGGGATTCAGCTCCGGGCCGGTGGCTGAGGGCTCGACCAGTCTTGGCTTCCGCGCGCGATCCGAGTCAGGAGTCGCCCCGGGNNGGTAGGTACAGCATAGGCTCGGGAAAAAGCTTCCGCTGGTCCAAACTGCTCAGTCCTGAAAAACCACATGGCTGAATGCGGGTCGACTTGGTGGGGGGGACTCAGGCTACTTCCGTTGAATGGATTCCAGGTACTTGGTTATATTTTCCAGCCGCACATTGCCTAAGTCCTGATCAAACTCGATCTCGTGGAAAATCGGCCCCCAGATCGGCATCGCCTTCGAGCCGTGCGCAGGGAGGAGTTCGTCGGCGCCAAACATGATGGTGGACCGCACATGGATCGCAGGAAAGGCGCCGTCATTGCGCTGCGAAAGCCTGGTCAGATCCGGAGCCCCTTGCTTCAGCGCCTTTGACACCGGGCCATTTCCTCGCCCATCGATGCCGTGGCAAGCAGCACAGTAGTTTCGAAAAATGCCGGCCCCGTCCACCGGACGCATGGTTGGTTGTCGCTGGCTCTTGACTTGTGCGGAGGCGGAGCAGACGACTGCAACCAGCAGCAGTACCAGTATCGGCAATCGTCGCTGCATTGTGACCTCCCGCGAACAACTGCGCAGGCGGAATGCGATTCGCTGAAAGGCCGCCGGCTTCTGGCTGTTCGTCATTTCCACTGGGAGCCACCTCGCGCCAGGTTGGTTGCAAACAGGGCGCGCAAAGCAGTCCAGGAAGATTGTTTCACTCGGAACTCGCATGCGCAATGACGGTATCACAGTGGGCAGCGAAAAGGCCGTGCTCTGGAATGACCGCGCCCGAAGCCCTCTGAGTTGTTCCCTCCCTGCTGGCGATCTGCGACCGCCGGAAACCATCCGGTTGAGTATGCGGATATGTAGTGAATATCCGCTAAAAGTAAAGCTTCAGTGCCATCTGCACCTGCCGCGGTGAGTTACAGGTGTAGTAGATCTGGCCGAAGGTTGGGCTGCCAAACGTGGCGTCCGGAGGGCAGAACTGCGGATGATTGAAGGTGTTGAAGGTCTCCAGACGATACTCGATACGCATCCCTTCGTGAATCGTACCGAGCCCAAACTCCTTGAACATCGACAGGTCGGCGTTGTCCGCGCCCGGGTCACGTACCTTGCCCAAGGCGCGGGGCGCCGTGCCCAGCGTGAATGGCGCTGGCTGAGCGAAGAAGTCACTCCCGTCCGCGCTAGTGAAATATTGGTTGATCCAGACCGAGTCTTTCCCGCCGTTTCGGTGGGGCGTGCCAATCAGATTGGGGCGTTGTGCCCCGTAAGTCGGAAGGCTGTTGGACTGGTACAGCATTGGGTTGATGGGCCGGCCGCTGTTGAAGCGCCAGATGCCGTTGGTCCGCCATCCCCCCACGATCCCGTTGAGTATGGGGTTCAAGTTTCCTCCGATCCACTTACCGCGTCCGATCGGAAGCTCATAGGTGTAGCTGAACTGTAAGACGTGGGGAATGTCGAACGACGAGAGACTCCGTTCACCGCCGGGATTGTTGGGATTCTGGAGGCTGGCAAAGCTGCCAAGATATCCGCTGTTGGTGCTGGTGAGAGATGCATCGTCGATGGACTTGGAGAAGGTGTAAGTTCCCAGGAATTCCAGGCCGTTCGAGAAGCGCTTCTCCGCCCGGACTTGCAGGGCGTGGTAAATCGAGGTGGCAATGGGAGGCTCATCCCCCGCGAATCCAAAGAACTGCGGGTGGGCCATCAGCAGTTGCAGTTTCTGGATTTGCGAATAGAGCAGAGGGTTATCGGCGCCGAGGAGCTGCGACGCGTTCGATTGCGTGGGATCGGCGAACGGGTTATCGACGAACGAATTCAAATCCGCGATCTGAGCTGGGGTATATTTCTCGATCTCCGGACCGAGGTGACTGATGTTGCCGGCATTCGCGAAATACAGGTGAGTGCCTTTCTTGCCGATATAGGAAGCGTCGAGAACCAGATTCCATCTGGTCTCGTGCTGAAGACCAAAGCTCCAGCTCTGCTCGTAGGGCACTTTGTTGCTGATGTTACGGATAGGTCCGTAAGCACCGTAGCCCACGTCATTCAACAAGCCCAGGCTGCTGCCGGGCGGCTGAATCGGCCCGTTCGGATAAGGATTGCTCATCCTCGCGGCGGGAGTGGCGCCGTCCCCCTGGAACGAGGCGACCAGGTACGACAACTGATCGAATCCCTGTTGCCCAACGCCCGATGTTCCCGCTACCGCTCCCCGCCAGGACGAAAAATAAATTCCGTAACCGCCGCGGACGACGGTGTTGTGCAGCGTCCGGTAGGCGAAGCCGAAGCGCGGCTGAAAATTGTTATAGGCCGGGGCATACGAGTAGCGGTCGTTGGAATTGGCGAAAACCTCGCCGCCCAGTAGATTCTTGCCATCCAGCGTAATCGGCGATTGCACGTTGGGATCCACGTAGTTCAGTTCGTTGCGCCGCTCGGTGCGGGGCAGCACGACCTCGTAACGCAGGCCAACATTGAGCGTCAGCTTGTCGCTTCTTTTCCAGTTGTCCTGCACGAATCCGCCGAACTCGAAATTCTGGCTGGCCACCGAGTTCGGAATCTCGTACATGCCACAGCAGTCGTTGGGTTGCGCGCCGATCAGGAAACTCGCCATGCCGTCCCCGCCGATGGGGTAACAGTCCACACCGGGCGTGCAGTTGGGATCGTAGTTTGCCGTTCCCGTCTGATCGAAGTTGAAGGCGCCACCCGGGGCATAGTTGGGTTGGGTGTAATTGAGGCGGTGCAGCCGTCCTTCCCCGCCGAACTTGAACTCGTGCGCCCCCCTCACCAGGCTCAGCGTTCCGATCAGATGGTGCGTTTCCTGCCCTTGCCGCGCGAAGCTATAGGGATTTCCGCCAATGTTATACGCCCCCGCGGACGTATATTCCCCGATCCCAACCGCCGGGAACCAGTTGTAGCCCGAGTCCTTCATGTACTGCGGTTCCCCGATCGCGTCCACCGGCGACACGTTCGGATAGGCTTTGGCGACCCCCGGGTAGAAATAGGTGCCCCGTGACAACCCGTAAGAAACCGTCAGCAAGGTGGTGGGGTTGAAAGTATGCGTGTCGTTGATGGCAAACAGATGCGCGCTGCTGTTCGCGGGGCCGCTGCTGCAGGGATCGGCGGCGTTGTTGAAGCAGTTGAATCCACTGTTCGTGCTGTAATTATGAGAGTATTTGGCGCTCAGCAAGTTCTTCTGGCTGAACCGGTGGTCGATCTTCAGATCCCACTGATCGCTTACGGACTTCACTGTTCCCGAATCCACCCGGTTGATAAACGGGCTGTAGTTGGCGTTGCCCACGTTGTAGTTGGGTTCGGGAAAGTATTGCATCAGCTTCGCGGCCACCGGATCCATCAGGTTTCCGGGGCCACTGGGAAGGCGGTAGGGAGCGCCATCGGGGTTGCCGGCGAGCACTTGATTGCCGGGATGGTTTGC
Organism: Acidobacteriaceae bacterium; assembly: GCA_003152795.1. GTDB lineage: Bacteria > Acidobacteriota > Terriglobia > Terriglobales > Acidobacteriaceae > Acidiflorens. The sequence continues at coordinate 10,863 of PMBA01000272.1, forward strand.
GTCCACGGTGCTGGTGTAGGTCGCCAGGTTGTTGTAGGGGATGGGCGCGAGGCGTCTGGCGCCGCCGACCGCGGGGTCGTAGGATCCGGAATAGGGATCCCAGAGTTGGCCCGCTTGAACGGAGCAATTTCCCTGGGCGTCAAATATCCCGCCATTGTTGGCGCAGACCTCGCCAAAATCGCCTCCCCGCTCGGCGTCGCTGGGCACGCCGTAGAAAACTGGTCCTGCCTGATCCGTGTAGCGCTGGCCTTCATAGTCGAAGAAAAAGAATGTCTTGTTCTTGATGACCGGTCCGCCGATGGTGCCGCCGAAATTGTTGTGTCGCAGCCCGGGGATGGGAATGCCCTGCTGATTGTTGAACCAGGAGTTTGCGTCCAGTTTGTAGTGGCGGAGAAATTCATACCCGCTGCCGTGAAAGCTGTTGCTGCCCGACCGCGTAACCATATTGATGACAGTGGCTCCGCTGAACCCGTATTCCGAGCTGAAGTTCGTTTCCTGCACATTGAATTCTTCGACTGCATCGACGCTGGGCCTGTACATATCCACACGAATGCCACTGTTCTGCTCGTAGTTCGTGGTCGTTACTCCGTCCATCAGAATGTCAGCGGTGGCGTTACGGCTTCCATTCGAGATGAAGTTGTTGGCGGAACAGCCCGTACAGGCCGCATCGACCTCGGTGACCCCGGGGGCGAGAAATGCCAGATTCCAGATATTGCGATCGAGAAGCGGCAGATCGTTGATCAGCTTCCGGTCCACCACCTGCCCGGTGACCGCATCCTCGGTCCCCAGCAGTGGAGCCGTTGTCGAGACGCTGACCGATTCCCGAGT
>PMBA01000333.1:0-5112 GCA_003152795.1 Acidobacteriaceae bacterium
ACGTTGCGATTGTGCTCTTCCAGGCTGCGGGCGAAGCGGTGGTGTCCGTTGCCATCGCTGACGAAGTAAAGAAATTTTGTGCTGTCGGGGTGGAGGGCTGCTTCCAGCGCGCCTTTGCCGGGATTCGCGATGGGTCCCGGCGGCAGCCCGGGAAAGCGATAGGTGTTGTAGGGCGAGTTCACGGCCAGGTCGGCGTGATGGAGGCTGCCCTGGTAGGTTCCGGNNACGCGCGGACGTTCTTCGGGAGCCGCCGTTTCTTTTTCGACGATCGACGCCATGGTGACGACCCGGGGAAGATCGGAGGCGAGCCCGATCTGTTGCGCCACCTGGCGGAACTGATGGACCATAGCCGCCGCCATTTCCTCCAGACTCTGGGTGCGGGTGAACTGGTAGGTATTGGGGAAGAGATAGCCTTCGAGGGACTTGGCCTGGGGCGCGAGATCCGAGATCAACTGGGTCTGGGTCTGGGCCACCTGCAGAAAATCGACCGCCGATCCGAGCCCCGCGTCCTCGATGGCTTTTGCGATGTCGAACATGGTGTAGCCTTCGGGAATCGTGACCACGTGGAAGTAGATATCGCCGCGCGCGATGCGCTCGTGAACCTGGGGAAGCGTCGCCTGCCGCTCGAAAAGATATTCGCCCGCTTTCAAGGATGGCCTGGGATGCAGTTCGTGCCAGACGCGGAAAGCGAACTCGCTGCGGATGACCCCCGCCTTCTTCAGTTCGGACGCAATGCGCCGCGTGGAATACCCGGAATGCAGCAGCAAAGAAGTATTGGCGGGAGGTGTCATTGGGGCGTAGACCTGCCACGCCAGCCATCCGCCAACGGCGAGGACAACAATCAGGAACAGTGTGATCAGCGCGCGCAAGGTTCCAGTGTAGAGGGCTTTTGAGATTGCTACAAAGTGGCGAGAGTGCAAGACCTGCCGGCACTCTTGATGTCAATAAGGGATAAACTGAGTCTGTTTATGTGGAACCGCGCTCCCTTGCTGCTGCGTGCTTTGTTGGCGGCGGCCGCAGTGACCGGCACAACGACCATAGTCTGGGGAGTTCTCATCCAATCCAACTTGAGACTCTCGCCGAGGCTTCCCTGGGCGGCAGTCATCATGGCTGTATTCCTGGTCTTCTACTGGAAATTCCTGAAAGGATGGGGCTGGCCCCGGTCCACCGCTGCCGCACGCCGCGCCGGTCTGCGCGCAGAGCCAATCTCTCCTTCAGCGTGGCGATGGTCATTGGTGGCGGGAGGCCTGGGATTAGCCGCTTCGATCGCGTTGCTTATCCTGTCACACAGGCTGATCCAGTGGCCGCAACCTGCCCGTTCCGATCTCTCGCACATTCCTCTCATCACCTTGTTACCAAGCCTGCTCATGAGCGCCACGGTTGCGGGAATCGGCGAAGAAGCGGGGTTCCGCGGTTTCATGCAGGGGCCACTGGAGCGCCGCTACGGTCCCGCCGTGGGCATCGCCATTACCAGCATGGTTTTCGGTCTGGCACACCTCACCCACGGCGCATTCTTACCTGCGATTCTTTTCGACATTGGCTGGGGCGCGCTCTATGGATCACTTACCTACCGGAGCGGCTCCATTGTTCCAGCAATCGTTCTGCATAGCAGCGCCGATGCCCTGGAATTCATTGCCGCGTGGAAATTCCCGCCTGCCGCCGGCGCACCCCTGGCGTGGGCCAGCGGCCCCGATCGATTGCTTTGGTTCAACTGTCTCCTGGTGGTGCTGCTCGGAAGTGCCTCTGTTTGGGCCTTTCGGCGGCTGGCCAGAACGCGTCCAAACGAGGTGTGATCCCATAGCCGACCCGCCGCTAAAGCCAGTCCGTCCGGTTTTGAGATTCCAAAAAGGACTTCTCGGCGCTCTCTGCGTCCCGGCAGTGAAATGTTCTCTACTCGCCCAGCCAATCCGCATACGGCTTCATCGACTCGACATGGTCGAAGACAATCTTGATCGCTCCGGTGATGGGAATGGCGAGCACCAGTCCGATTGCGCCCCAGACCGCTCCCCAGAACAGCAACGCGATGGTGACTGCCAGCGGATTGATTTTCAGGCGGCTGCCCAGCAGTTTTGGATAGAGAACATTTAGCGCGAAAAGGTGCAGTCCGACGACGCAAACCACCACCACGACCAGATCTCCGGGTTCCAGTTGTCCCAGGCCGACCAGGATCGGCGGAACCATCGCCAGCACAATTCCCAGGTATGGAACCAGGCTGAGAAAGCCGCTGAGAAATCCGACGAAGTAGAAGAACGGAACGTGCAGCAGGCCGAAAATCGCCACGCTCGCGCCGGAAATCAGAAGGCCGATCAGCAGGTTTCCGACAATGAAACTCTGCAACATTTTCCCGATCAGCCCCAGCGTGACGAAGGCGGTGTTGCGGTGATGCAAAGGAAACAGCATCACGGTGGCGGAGCGGGCGTGGCTCTGCCAGGTCAGCAGGAAGTAGGCCAGGAACGGGATAAAGGATGCCGCCAGCACGATGTCGGTAAAAGTGCCGGCTCCGTGAGTGAGGGTCTCGGACCAGGTCTGGACCTGCCGCACCGGCACAACATTCGTGTCTTCTGGGGCTCCGACCGCCTCGCCCGTTTTCTCGAGCTTTTCCGCGTCGCGCTGGAAGGGCTGAAGGATGGAGCGGATCTTCTGCGAATACTTGGGAACGTTGTCGGCGAAAATGATGGCCTGGTTGTAGGACGCGACGGTGACGCCATAGAGCAACGCGAGCAGCACGACCACGCTGACCAGCGCCGCCATGGCGCGCGGAAGGTGCAGATACTCCAACGCCTGCACCACCGGAGAGAGCATAAAGCTCAGGAGAATGGCGAAGAAGAGCACCGCCAGCACCGACTCGCCGTAATAGGCGAACATGATGACCAGGGCCATGCCCAGCAGCGTCTGCGACCAGTGATGCGTGTTTTGTGTTTCCGTAGTGTCCATAAGGGTGTGGCTCGTGCGCGAGTTGTTCCACCGCATTCTAGCCGATCAGCAAGAGCGCCGGAATGATTCCAGCAATCGCGATGGGTACGGCGACGGCAAATGTCACCGCCTTACGCCCCGATACCCAGCGGTCGCGAAGCGCCAGGATGGCAAGCCAGCTCATGACTGGAAGGTTGATCAAGACTGCGGTCACGACACCCGGGGTATAGGAGCGAAATATCACGGATGCAGGTATGTGAGGGATGAAAACGTTGACCAGCATGGCGACGATATACCCGAACGTCAGGTAGGCCCAGAGGCTCTCCCTGCCCTTTTGCCGGCCGAAGAAGGTGACGAGGAAAGCGGCGGCGGTTAACAGGGCAAGGGCGAAACGAAATAATGCGGGATTCGGGTGCACAGGAACTTCCCGGACATGGCGAGTCCACCAGGCTGGGAAGCAGATGGCTTCTTCGGAATTGTGTAAAGTGACGGCGATTGGGAAAAGCCACTGCAGCCTTTCAAACGACATGGTCAGCAGCCCTCGAGCAGCCCTCGGCATGGCAACTAAACTTACCCCGCGCAATATGGCTCGGCAACGTTTTTCTGCGGTTGCGAACTACAATTGAACAATGGACGCAACCGGAACGGACGCACCGGGAACGCCGGGGCATCGTCGGATATTGGCGCTGGATGTCGGCTCGAAAAGGATTGGCGTGGCGGTTTCGGACGCGCTGGGGATTACGGCGCAGGGTCTGGAGACGATCCAGCGGCAGAACAAGCGTCGCGACCTGGAGGCGCTGGGACAGGTGCTGGCGAAGTACGAAGTTGGGGAAATTGTGGTGGGGCTGCCGCTGCGGCTAAGCGGGGCAGAGGGGACGCAATCGGAGAAGATGCGCCAGTTCGCCGATGACTTGCACAAGCACTTTGGCTTGACCGTGCATCTCTGGGACGAACGCTGGACTTCGACGGAAGCCAACCGCCTGCTGCGCGAAACCGATCTTTCGATCAAGAAGCGGGGACAGGCGGTTGATCGGATGGCCGCCATCCTGATACTTCATTCCTGGATGGAAGCGCATTCCGCACGCTAAGGATTTTTTAAATCACAGAGGACACGAAGGGGCACGGGGAATCAGAGAGAAGAAGCGCAGGGACGGTGGTTACGAGGCAAGTTCAGAAATTTCGGGGAAGCGCAGATTGCACTTGGTGAGCGCCTTGGTGAGCGCCTGTTCGATCAGACTCTCGTCGCAGTTGCGCGAGATGGCGATCTCGCTGACCAGCAGGTACCGGGCGCGTTCCAGCATCTTTTTTTCGCGGAAGGACAACGACTTGCCCTGGGCGAGGATGAGCAGGCTCTTCAGCACCATGGCCACGTCCGTGAGCGACCCGGTGCGCATGCGATCGGAATTCTCCTTGAAGCGGTCTTTCCAGTCGGCGGCGTTAATGCACTCGCCCGAGGAGAGGTAATTCACGATCTTCTCCACCTCGCCATTGCGCACTACCGGACGCATCCCAACGCTGTCGACGTTGGCGAACGGCACCATCACCTTCAGGCTGCTGGCTGCGATTTTCAGCAGATAGAATTTTTCGACCGTGGTTCCCATGGTTCGGCTGCTGATTTGTTCAATAATTCCAACGCCGTGGTTGGGGTAAACGACTTTGTCGCCGATGTGGAAAACGCTGCTACCGCTCATTGGAGGGCCCCTCACCCGAGGGAAGAGTTCTGGTGTCCAGTCTAGCCGAGCGGCGTTCCTAAGGCAATGAAGAAGCGGTGTGGAGACGGGTCTTTGCCCCGCCGGGAATTGGCGGAGCCCCGTCATCACACCGGCCCAACCAATCTAAGTCATTTCGGTTGAGTGGGTTGGACCTGAGCGAGCGGGCTGGGGGCGTTGCTTTGAGCCGGAACCCCAGTGCCAGTTCCTCGCAGCCGAGGGTTATAATGCCCAAAGCGATGACGGAAGAGATCAAGAAGAAGCTGCGGGATGAACTGAACACGCTCGAACACGAGCTGGCCTACGACATCCCGAGAGAGCTCAAAAAAGCGGTCGCTCTGGGTGACCTCAGCGAGAATGCCGAGTATCACACGGCCAAGCAGCGCCAGGAATACCTGAAGGCGCGCCTCCGCCAACTGGGCAAGCGCCTGGCCGACCTGTCGCTGATCAACATGAACAATATCCCCAAGGATAAGGTTGGGTTGGGCTC
>PMBA01000333.1:5133-13446 GCA_003152795.1 Acidobacteriaceae bacterium
CCGCGAAATGGAGATTCTGAAGCTCTCCACCATGCATGAGCTCGCCGAAGCCGCGCTGGAAGCGGCACTGGACGCGCAACCAGAACCGGAGCGGGAAACGGAATGAGCGGCCCACTTATGGAAGATACGATCATGGGTTGGCCCCGATGAGCTGGACGAACGGGGTCGGACGAGCGTGCGGCGTTCTGCTTGACGCCATCGTGCGCCTGCTCGCGCTCTCGCGCATCAATCCGAACATCCTGACCCTGATGGGATTGGTGGTCAACACCTACGCCGCGTTTTTGTTTGGATACGCCAACGGCGACAACCAGCGCCGCATGTTCTTTTATGCCGGCCTGGTCATCATCGGATCGGGATTCTTCGACCTGGTGGATGGGCGGGTGGCGCGGCTGTCGAACCAGGTCACACGCTTTGGCGGATTTTTCGATTCCATCGTCGACCGCTACAGCGATGCGTCGCTGTTCCTGGGATTGCTGGTTTTTTACGGTCGGGGCAACCGCTTCTTCTACGTGGTGCTGGCCGCCCTGGCCATGATCAGCGCCATCATGGTGAGTTATGCCCGCGCCCGCGCCGAGTCGCTGATCGGCACCTGCCGCGTCGGCTTCATGGAACGACCCGAGCGCCTGGTGCTGCTGATCATCGGCGCCCTGTTCAACGTGATGGCGCCCGCGCTCTGGGTGATCGCCGTGCTTTCGACCATCACCGTAATCCACCGCGTTATTTACACCTGGCAGCGGACCACGGAGATGGACGCGCCGGCCAAGGCCGCATAAGCACCGTTAACTGTCTAAACGCTTTATAATGATAGCGTTATGCGAGTGTCCATAGCATTGCAGAATGGGGAAAGTGCTTGACAATGGAGAAGGGAAAGATCGATACTCTTACCAGAGCGGCTGAGGCTGCCGGAGAGAACGTCGTTACCCGGGCGAGTCGCTCGAACATCATTGACCTTCAAAGGGTCGTCCCCGTGGCGGCCCTTTGGGTTTTATGGCGTCTCCGATAGGAATCACAGAGAACAGTTCCGGCCACGGATGGTGAGCGGTGCATTCCAGCACGGCCCTATCGCTTACTGAATTCCCATACCTATCGAATCTCTTGTTGGGATTTTCCAATGAAGTACGTAACTCGGTAACACGAACAACGGCGGACGTCTGCGTTGCGCTTTCTATTTGCTCGATTACATCCTTGATGGTGTACCCATCGTCCATGATTCTGCTCTTGTAAATGTGTCTGCCAATGAAGACTATTCTCGCAATGATCGGAGAAAAGTCGTTTGCCAAGCGAAAATTATTTACTTGAGCGAGTTGTTCGTCAGTCAGAGAGCCTAGAGTGACAAGCGGAGCCTTCTTTCCGTCGCGAAGCAGTTCAAGATTGGCGCGAATCAAGTCGCCCGCATTTTCAAGAAGTGGCATTGATAGCGTGTTCAAATTCAGAGTAGCGGCAATGCTGCGCTTTTTCGAGTGCTAAACTATCCCCCGCAACTTCCTGCAAGGACTGAAAGTGCCAACCAATCCTGTTCTGGTCGTTCACGGCGGTGCCTGGGCCATTCCCGACGACATGGTCGAGGCGCACCTCAACGGTGTGCGCAATGCGGCTGCCGCGGGGTGGCGTGTGCTGGAACGCGGCGGCTCGGCGCTCGACGCAGTCGAAGAAGCCGTGGTGGTTCTCGAAGACGATGAAACTTTCGACGCGGGCCGTGGCAGTTTTTTGAACCGCGACGGCAAGGTGCAACTCGACGCTTTCATCATGGACGGCGCGACGCTGCGCGGCGGTGGCGTCGGCTGCGTGGAGCGCCTGCGCAACCCGGTTCGTGCCGCCCGCAAAATTCTTAGCGACAGCACGCACGTCTATTTCGTAGCCGAAGGCGCCGAGCGCTTTGCCGCCGAGCACGGCATCGCTCTTTGCCGCAACGAAGATCTCATCATCCCCAGGGAAGTCGAGCGCCTGCGCGAATATCAGGCGCAGGACTCAACCCACGGCAACGATCTGTTCGCGCCCGCCATTTCGCATGACACGGTGGGAGCGGTGGCGCTCGACCGCGACGGCAATATCGCGGCTTCAACCTCAACCGGTGGCACGCTCAATAAAGATCCGGGACGCCTTGGCGACTCCTCGCTCATCGGCTGCGGCTGCTATGCCGATAATCTCAGCGCGGCCGCTTCCACCACCGGATGGGGCGAGCCGATCATGAAGCTGGTGCTGGCGAAGTGGGCGGCGGATCGCGTCGAATCCGGCAGCCTGCCCGAGTGGGTCGCGAAGGAAGCGATGAACTACCTGAAGCAGCGGCTTAACGGCCATGGTGGAATCATTCTGCTGGATGCCAAGGGCCGCTTCGGAATCGCCCACAACACTCCGCGCATGGCCTGGGCGCTGCGCACGGCCCAAAAACAAGAAGCGGGAATCAAGCGCAGCGAGTGAAGTTGTTGACACCTGGGAATATCTTTAATGCTCACCAAGCTGCTCACCAGGCTGCTCACCAGGGCCGGAAACTTCAATCAGGCGCGGGCCTTCATCCCTGCAGCTTGAACCACGGGGGGCGCGGAGGAAACCTGGTCCTAGAATTCCACGTGGGCCCGCAGGGTCGGCACCACCACCGGGCCGCGGTCGCGGTTGTATCCGGGATTATTGATGTGCTGCACTCCGGGGGCAAGATAGATCCCCCGCCAAACGTGGGCCGTGTAATACGACTCGAGGATGTTCTCCCGCCCGTAGCGCAGCCCGCCATCGCCCAGCAGGAAACCGTCCCCGCCTTCCGCCAGATAAATCTGGTGATCTTTCTTGATGCCGTTGGACACAAAAGCAATGCCGGCGCGATCCTGCCTGCGATGCCAGAGCGCGCCGTTCACCCCGATACCCTGGTTGAAGGTGGAATCGATTTCGGTGTAGGCGAATGACTCCGTTCTTCCGTTGTCCCATCCCCAGCGCGCATAGGCGGTGAAGTTGCGCGCGAGGTTCTGTTCCAGATTCACGCCAAAACCATACTTGCGGGTGATGTGCCAGGGGTGGTTGGTGATATCCGGAGCCACGCCTGGTTTCGCCTGCGCCACGGCATCGCGGTAGATGCCCATATTGGCGTAGTTTGTGTACGCGAGCAGGCGAACGACGCCGGATTTTTTCGGCAGGATGCCATGGCGCAGCTCATACTCCCAATTCTCCCCGTGCACCTGCCAGGGCCGCCACACCAGATCGATTCCGTTCGCGACCTTCGGCATGAGCGCTTCGCCGAAGCGGAAACCCCAGTTCCGGTCCTCGTAGTCGGCGACGACTCCCACGGTGTAGCCGCGCGTGTCGGCAGCGTAATCCCAGGCGCCGTTGTTGTCGATGGACCAGTTATTGAATTGGAAATGGGTGTCGGTCCCGACCGAATTCTGATCGAAGAAATCGGGCATGCTGAACTTGCCGAAGCGAATTTCCAGACGGCGCCGCGGCAACTCGTCGAACAGCGACAGATAGCTGCGCTGGTTCTCGATCTTGTCCTTGCTCAAGGCGAATACTTTGTGGAGAATGGCGCGCCCCAGGTACGGCGCTTTGCTCAACGCCGGATTGCGCACAATGTCCAGATCCGTATTCCCCGCCAGGCCAAAGCCGGCGCTGAGCGCCTGGCCGCCAGCCTCTTCAATGTCCACTAGAATTTCAGTGGAGTCATTGAGCCGAACGCCGGTGTAGAGCGTCATCACTCGCGATGTGGCCTTCTCGTAGTTGGGTCCGAGGCTGTGCGGCCCGCTGTAGGCGGCATGGAAGCCGGGAAGGGCCTGGAAAATGAAGTTGGTCTGTCCGGAGAGCCAGAACCGCGTGTCCTTAAAATGGGGGAGCATCGCTTCGGGATCGGCGGCGGCACTGGGCAAACTGGCGGGATCGGTCGCGTCCGGCGAGGCCGAAGCGGCGGTCTGGGCGGGATCGGCGGCGGCTTGCGACTGCGCCCAGGCCGCGGGGACGGCGGCGCCCATCAGGACGGCAAGCGCCAACGCCAGGGCGGCGGCGCGACGGCACCCTGGCCGGCGCGCCACGAAGGCGTTCATAATGAAAATGAATTTCAATTTCAATATCATGACAACAAGCTAGCTGGCCGTGGCCCCCGTCAGCCGCGCTTCCAGTCACCCCTCATTGTGATTGCAATCACGCTGGCACATCGAGCCCATCAGTATGCGTGGGTTCAGTTAAAAGAACGTTAAAGTTGCGGGACTCCGCCCACCCCCGGCTTGCCGTCCCCATGCCCGCGCAATGTTCCCACTCGATCTTCCCGCTCGATTCTTCTTTGCGTTCTTTCCTTTGATCTTTGCGCGCGCGATCTTCTCGCGCAACCCGTGCCCCTCGCCCGGATAATTTAACGCAAGCATATCACAGAGAGTTAACCGTAGTTAATACCAGACGAGTCACAAGATTCGGGAGTGAAGAAGCAGGGGTGAACCGCATGCCGCCGAGGAGATATCCAAAAAACTAAAAAGGACAGCCCGGAGCCCCCCAAGGCCGTCCTGATAAACCCTCCCGGTTAGAAGGGCAACTGGCATCAAGATAGCCGCGAGACATTGCGGAAATATTGCAAATTCGTGAAAGTCCGATGAATTCGATGCGGCGCCAGGGCGCGCACGGAGGCGCTCCGCAGCGCGAATTCTTGCGATACTGATCGAGGTCAGAGGTTAGAGGTCAGATTGCAGAGGTGAATACTTCTAACGATGCGGGAACTTCGAGGTTTTTACCTCTGCAATCCGACCTCTTACCTCTGACCTCCCCTTTGTGCCGCTGCTATATTTGATCGGAGTGCCTGGAGGAATGATGGCCCGCAAAACAGAGCAATCGCGCAAGCTGCAGAAACGCGCCGAGCAGTTGATTCCTGGAGGCGTGAACTCGCCGGTGCGCGCCTTTCGCAGCGTGGGATGCGATCCGCTGTACATCGTGCGCGGCCAGGGTTCGCACATTTGGGATGCGGACGGCAACGAGTATGTCGATTACATCGGCTCGTGGGGCCCGCTGATTCTCGGGCACGCGGCGCCTGCCGTCATCGAGGCGGTGATCGCGGCGGCGCGCAATGGCACCAGCTTCGGAGCGTCCACTCCCGCCGAAGCGGATCTCGCCGAGCTGGTTATTTCCGCGTTCCCGCACATGCAAAAGGTCCGCTTCGTCAGTTCGGGTACGGAAGCGACGATGTCGGCCATTCGCCTGGCGCGCGGCTACACCAAGCGTAAGTACATTGTGAAGTTTGAAGGCTGCTATCACGGCCACTCGGACGCGCTGCTGGTAAAAGCAGGATCGGGCGTGGCCACGCTGGGCATTCCGGGATCGGCGGGCGTTCCGGAGGAGTTCACGCAGTTCACGCTCGCGCTCCCTTATAACGACGTTGTCGCGGTCGAGCAGGCTTTCGACAAATTCAAGCACCAGATTGCCTGCGTGATCGTGGAGCCGGTCGTGGGCAATATGGGATGCGTGCCTCCGGCGCCCGGATATTTGGAAGCTCTACGTGCCATTACTTCGCGCGATAAGGCGCTGCTGATTTTTGACGAAGTCATGACCGGATTTCGCCTGGCCTATGGCGGCGCGCAGGAACTTTATGCCATCCAGCCCGACCTGACGACGATGGGCAAAATCATCGGCGGCGGCTTGCCGGTGGGAGCTTATGGCGGCTCCAGCGAAATCATGGATCTGATTGCTCCGTTAGGCCCGGTGTACCAGGCCGGAACGCTCTCTGGAAATCCGCTGGCGATGGCCGCCGGTTATGCCACGCTGAGTTACTTGCGCGAGCACAAAGATGTTTACGCCAAGCTCGACAAGCTGGCCGGCGAAGTGGTCGCAGGAGTCGCGGCGGCGGCCAAAGATGCCGGCGTCGTCATGTGCCACAACCGGGTGGGCTCGATGTTCACCTGGTTCTTCGCGAAGGGCCCAGTCACGGATTGGACTTCCGCCGCCAAGTCCGACACCGAGGCCTTCGGGCGCTTCTTCCGCGCGATGATCGAGAATGGTATTTACCTGCCGCCTTCGCAGTTCGAAGCGGCTTTCCTGGGAGCGGCGCACACCGCGCAAGACGTACAGCAGACTATCGCCGCAGCGAAGCAAGCGTTCGCGATGGCGACAGCTTAGAAAAGCGCGCACCCCTCACCACAACGCCGCCACTGGTTCTTCCTTGAATACCGGCGGCGGCCCGCCCTTGTTCGAGAGTCGGATCGTCCCCAGGTAAGGTTTGGCTTGCGGATCGTAGGTCACAGTGATGCTTCCGCCCCTCCCCGGCGACCCATCAAAGCCGCTCCGTCCGTCGGAGCCGTTGCTGCCGCTCGATCCGCTGGGAGTTCCCATACCACCGGAGCCTCCTTGGCCTCCGCGGCCGCCTCTTCCTCCTGACCCTCCGGGGCCTCCATCAGCCCTCACCGTCAGCGAACCTCCCTGAGGATCTACCAGGTACAGCTTCTGCTTGCCTGCTGCTGATACACCGACTTGCAGGAGGGGATGACTCCCTGATCTGAATGCGACTCGGACCTGCACGGGTGGCGCGTCTCCTCCACTACCTCCATCCTGGCCGTTCGAGCCATCGGTCCCGTTTCCGCCATTTCCGCCCGGGGAGGGATTATTCGGATCGTTGGAGCCCATGCTGCCGCTCGACCCAGCCATTCCATCGCTGCCGTTCATGCCGCTGGAACCGCTGCTGCCGGAAAAATTCGAGGTGAAAGCGTAGTTGTAGCGCACGGGAATGTCGAGCTCGGCGCGCAGGTCTGGATGGCTGGGCACGGTGATGGTGGCATGCCCCACTTGCCCTTCGCTTTTTCTGGGATCATGGGGAAGCGACACGATGCCTTTCTGGTTGGCAGTTACAACAGTTGCGGTGACATGGAGGTCCTTCCACAGAACCTTGCCGTGGCCTGCGCCTTCCGTCTGTAATATTTTGCCGTCCGGCCCGGTTACCACCACCACGAGCGGAGACTTCTCTCCTGGCGCGATCCCCGGGCTATTCGGCAGGCTGACCGCGATGGACGTGATGGGGGTCTTGTCGAGATATACCTTCATCCCCAGCCGGACCTTCACCGGCGTGCACGCACTCAGCGCAAGCAGGAAGGCGATTACTAGAGTAGGTAAGAAAGCCAGTAACTTGACCCTGCTCATCATGGGGCTCCGTAAAGTTCTTTGCAGTCTCGAGATCAAAATCTCTTCGTGCAAGATGCTCTGAATGAATTAAACACGCTCGCAGGTAAAGTTTTGTGGAGATTGTGAGGTTATTTGTCAGGGACAAGTCAACGACGATCGGAAGTTACGTACTTTAAAATGGATCGACTCCTACTGCCGAAGGCTGACGGCTTGCATCTCTTCCACCGTCACAAACTCGTATCCCTGATCGCGATATCGCCGAATTAGATTTTCCGTAGCGATCACCGTCTGCGCGCGGTCCGCACCCATGGCCTTATGTCCGCCATCGTGCAGCAGGATCACGTCGCCGCCGCGCATCTGACTCGCGACTTTGTTCTCGATCGCCGCGGCCGGCGGAGCATTCCAGTCATAGCCGGTCACGTTCCACATCACCGTCTCGAGACCGAGTTCNNGTGTGATTGCCGATGACGTGTCCTGCCTGCGCCACCGCGCGCGCAATGTCGGGGCGCTGCTGTACGTAGCGGCCGATCATGAAGAACGTCGCCCGCACACTGTGCTTCGCCAGCACATCGAGCAACTTCAGCGTGTGCGGATCGTTTGGGCCGTCATCGTAGGTCAGAGCGATTTGCCTGCTTCCCCGAATCCCGCCAGCAAACGTGCGCCCGTACCACTGTCCCGTCGGCGCCATGGACTGGTAGCCGGCTGCGGAGGCGGCAGCGGCGGCCGTCAGTCCAATCAGAGCGGGGAGCATGATCGAATTGTAAACGCAGGTCAGAGGTTGGAGGTCAGATTGCAGAGGTGAAAACCAAACGCGGTTGAGGCTTGGCTTTTCACTTCTGCAATCTGACCTCTCACCTCTGACTTCTCTACAATCCACAATTGCACAGACGCCCGAACCCATATATTCTGCTTTCCAGTTCTCCAACGACAATCCATGGCCAAGCTTTTCGAGCTTCCCCGTTACATTGCGGTCGAGGGTCCCATACGCGTTGGGAAAAGCACGCTGGCGCGCGTTCTGGGAGAGCGCCTGGCGGCCCAGCGCGTCATCGAGCCGGAAGACAATCCGTTTCTAAAGGCGTTCTACGACGGCGAACCCGGCGCGGCCTTCCAGGCGCAGTTCGCATTCCTGATCCGCCGCTTCGAGCAACTGCGCGGGCTGGATCTGGGTCCGCGGTCAAATAAGACCGTGGTGTCCGACTACATCTTTGAGAAAGACAAACTTTTCGCCTGCCTCAACCTCAACGA
>PMBA01000208.1 GCA_003152795.1 Acidobacteriaceae bacterium
AACTTCGCCACCCGCTCCGGCTGCACTCCCATTTCGTACATCGCGTCAATGATGCGCTCGGAAATCGCGTTGTGCCCGCATCCGGCGCATAGCGTGGTCTTGCCGCCGCGATAGTCGAGCACTTGCAGCCCAATGCGGTTGGTCTTTGGCGTCGGAGCCGCCGGCGGCGTGTTGGTTGTCGTTCCCATCTTACTTCCCCTCCATCGTCGTCAGTTCGTCCGTCACCGACCGCGCGTCGATCGGCAACCCGTGAATATGGCAAATCGAGCGCAAACGCGGCGTCAATTCCGGCTTGATATCAAGTTTGAGCAGGCTGGCCATCTGCCCGTCCCGGTTTTGCTCCACCACATACACCCGCTCGTGCCGCTCAATAAACTCGTGCACCTCGCGCGTAAACGGATACGACAGCACCCGAAGATAGTCCGTTTCCAGTTTGTGTTCTTTGTACAGTTGATCGCGCGATTCGATGATTGCCCAGTGCGACGTGCCATACGCCAGGATGCCAACCTTCGCCTGTCCCTTGCCCGCCAGTTCCGGACGCGGCACAAACGACCGCGCCGTCTCGAACTTCTTGTTGATCCGTTCCATGTTGCGTTCGAAATCGTCGGGACGCTCGCTGTACTGTCCCTTTTCATTGTGTCCGCTGCCGCGAGCGAAATAAGCCGCCGCCGGATGGTCCGTCCCCGGCAGCGTCCGATAGCCGACGCCGTCGCCGTCCACATCCTTGTAGCGCGCAAAACCACCCGCCTTCTCAATATCCGCCTTGCTCAGCACCTTCCCGCGGTCGATTGGCTTGTCCGGATAAGGAAACGGATCCGACATCCAGTTGTTCATCCCCAGGTCGAGGTCCGACATCACAAACACCGGAGTCTGAAAGCGCTCCGCCAGGTCAAAAGCATCCTGCGCCATCGTGAAGCACTCGCTCACCGAATTCGGAAACAGCATGATGTGTTTGGTGTCGCCGTGGCTAAGAAACGCGGTCGAGAGCACGTCGCCCTGCGCCGTCCGCGTCGGCAATCCCGTCGACGGCCCTACCCGCTGGATGTTCCAGATCACCGCCGGAACCTCCACGTAGTAAGCCAGCCCCGTGAACTCCGCCATCAGCGAAATTCCCGGACCCGCCGTAGCCGTCATCGAGCGCGCCCCCGCCCATGCCGCTCCGATCACCATGCCCACCGCCGCCAGTTCGTCTTCCGCCTGCACGATCGCAAACGTCGCCTTTCCGTCCGGTCCAACACGGTATTCCTTCATGTAATCGATCATCGTCTCCACCAGCGACGACGAAGGCGTAATCGGATACCACGTCACCACCGTGCAACCCGCGAACATACATCCCATCGCCGCCGCGGAATTTCCGTCCACGATGATTTTGCCCTTCGTCTTGTCCATGCGTTGGATGTAGAACGGATCGCGCTTCTTCAAATTCGCCGCGGCATATTCGTGCCCCGCCTTGGCCGCCGCCAGGTTCAAAGTCGCCGCCTTCACCTTGGTCGAGAACTGCTTGCGGATCGCCTTCTCCACTTCCGCAAAATCGATTTCCAGCAACTGCGCCGCCGCCCCGACATAGATCATGTTCTTGATCAGCTTGCGCAGCTTGGCTTCCGCGCCCACTGTCGCCGCCAGTTTGTCGTACGGCACCGCGTAATAAATCAAATCGTCGCGCACCTTGTCCAGCGCCAGCGGCTCGTCATAAAGCACCGCCGCTCCCGCCGCCAGCGTCTTCACATCGTCCTGCGCCGTCTCCGCATTCATCGCGATCAGCAGGTCGATTTCCTTCTTACGCGCGATGTACCCATCCTTATTGGCGCGGATCGTATACCACGTCGGCAGCCCCGCAATATTCGACGGGAACAGATTCTTTCCCGAAATCGGCACCCCCATCTGGAAAATGCTGCGCAACAACACCGTGTTCGAACTCTGCGACCCTGAGCCATTCACCGTTGCTACCTGAATGCTCATGTCATTGACAACCCGCTTTTGCCCCATTTGGCCGGACAATTCCTGAGGCACGATATCAGTAGTGGCCATCCCTCTGCCTTTCTGGTCTTACCTGTAATTTGTTGACCGGGCAAACCCCGTCGCCCGGGAGTCTTGCGGAATGAGCAGGAAAACCATTCATTATACCCGTTCGTTGGCGGCGGGGATAACCAGAACGGTAACAGCCACTGACGCCACCACCGTCCGCACCCTGTTCTCTTTTCCTGAAACCGATTCCATGCCTTCCAACGCGGCCGCTCCTTCGACCGCAAGACACCGAACGACCCCTTCTAGCGTGGTGTCCCGTTAATTCGCGAAATAAGTGAGTGTTGTCATCCTGACCGAAGCGAAGGACCTATGTATTTTGTTTGTGCTACGAAGCTCTTGCCTGGCCCCGAAACCGCGCTCCGACTCTATTCGCGTATTTCCATGACACGACACTGGGTCAGACAGCTATGGTTATACTCTGCTTCGGTGATAATAGAACGATGACCGGACCCGCCAAACTCACTTCCACTGGCAGCAGCGCAGCCGATGCCGCTCACACCTGCAACGTGGCCCTGCTTGGATTCGGCACCGTCGGCAGTTCGGTGGCCAGAATCCTCTGCGAGCGCTCCAACACCCACCTCCGCCTGACCCACGTCCTCAATCGCAACGTGGCGCGAAAAAAAGTGGACTGGCTTCCCTCCTCGGTGCTGTGGACAGAGAATATCGACGACGTCCTGTCCTCCGACGCCGATATCGTGGTCGAGGTCCTGGGCGGCCTTCAACCCACCGAAGACTGGATCCGCCGCGCACTCGCCTCGGGCAAGTCCGTGGTCACCGCCAACAAGCAGTTGATCGCCCGTTGCGGCCCTGACCTGATCGACCTGGCGCGCCGGATGAAACAGCAGCTCGAGTTTGGCGCGTCCGTCGCCGGCGGCGTCCCCGTAATTTCCGGATTGCATGCCGGATTGGCTGGCGATGAACTGTTCAGAATCTGCGGCATTCTCAACGGCACCTGCAACTACATTCTCAGCCAGATCGAGTCCAACGGCGTTCCCTTCGCCACCGCTCTGCGCGAAGCCCAGAAGCTCGGCTTCGCCGAGGCCGACCCCACCGAAGACATCGAAGGCCTCGACGCCCGCGCCAAACTCGCCATCCTGGCCCGGGTCGGACTGCACTGCAACATCAAATCTGAAAGCATTTCCGCGCGCTCGATTGCCGCCATCGACTCCGTTGACTTTGAATATGCGAACCAGCTCGGTTGCACCATTCGTCAGATTTCATGGGCGGAATTAAAAGCTGACCATCTGTTCGCCGCAGTCCAGCCCGCCCTGGTCGAACTCTCATCGCCCTTGGCCCGCGTGGAAGGCAGCCGAAACCTGGTCATGGCCACCGGAACCTACGGCGGCGAGACCGTCTTCGGAGGCCACGGCGCCGGCGGACATCCAACCGCTGTCGCGGTTGTCTCCGACATTCTAGCCATCGCTCGCTCCAAGCAATCCGGCATGAGTTACGCCGGACAGCCCGCCGAAAAAACGCCCACTGTCACGGCCGACTTCACCACCAAACACTATCTGCGCTTTCTGGTGAAAGACCGCCCCGGCATCATCGCCACCCTCGCCACAATTCTCTCCCAGTGTGGCATCAACATCGATTCCGTACTCCAGAAGCCGGGCTGCCCCAAAACCCATCTGCCCTTCCTCATTACGCTCGAGGAATGCAAGGCATCGCTGGTGGAACAGGCATTACGCCAAATCAACGCGCTCGATTTCCTGGTGCAGCCATGTTTGCATTTGCCAATCCTGTAAGAGCTTGTTGAAACACCGTCAGGAATTGTTAAGTCGCGAAATAAGTTAG
>PMBA01000130.1 GCA_003152795.1 Acidobacteriaceae bacterium
GAGCGGCGACGGTTTCCCGAAGACCGCAGTCTCGTTGGCATTGCTGCCGACCAACACGGGGACCTGCGCCTGGCGTCGCGTCTTAAAGCTTATGGCGGGCTGATTTTGCAGCACCCATCCGTCAACGACGACGCCGAAGTCCGCGGATTCCAAGTTGTGCGCCGCTTCCAGCAGCTTGTCCGGTGCAAGAGCGCGCAAAGAGGCCAGCGCATTCGCATCATTCGTGATTCCAAGAGCAGCAGAAAGTCGGACGCCTAAGGCTTCCCCAGGTCCGTGATTGCCGTAGTAGTCTAGCGGTTTTGTAAGAGCAGAATAAACAGAATCCAAACACACGCCACTTTCAAGAATGGCATTCTGAAAGAGTCCCGCACCGAGTGGCGATGCCAAAAGATGGCAAACATCCTCAGCGCCAGACGATTCGCCAAATATTGTGACTGAGTTCGGGTCGCCCCCAAACGCTGCGATGTTGTGCCGCACCCATTCGAGCGCCGCAATTTGGTCAAGTAGGCCGTAGTTTCCCGAGGAATGATGCGGCGATTCGGCTGTCAGGGCCGGATGAGCCAAGAATCCGAATACCCCCAGACGATACTCGGCGCTAACCACGACAACTCCCTTCCTGGCGAGTGCCGGCTCGATAAGCGGAACTTGACTCGACCCTTCGACATTGCCGCCTCCATGGATCCAAACCATCACGGGTTGACCACCATGGGTCGACAGATTCGTTGTCCAAACGTTGAGATAAAGGCAGTCCTCGCTGGTCTCTAAGCGCTCGCGACCAGCCATTTCCGGCCACCATGCGGAGGGAAGTTGTGGGCAAGCCGGAGAGAATTGTTTCGCCGAGCGGATTCCCGACCAGTTGCTGGCCGGTTGTGGCGGCCGCCAACGAAGGTTCCCGATGGGGGGCGCAGCGTACGGGATGCCAAGGAAGGCTACGTCACTCCGTTCTGGACCAGAATAGATACCCTCGAGGACTCCGGACGCGGTTGTGACCTCCGGTGCGGAGACGGCGGGAGCTTGAGTGTTTGCGATGCTCGCGGAGAGCAGGAGGGCCGAGATAAATATCATCGACGCCCTAGTCATGTTCACTCATCCATGAGCGGGTATAACGATGGAGAACGACAGGCAAGCCTCTCGCCTGATTCTGGAAAGACTCAATGGGAAACATCATCGCTCGAATTGAAAACATCGGTTGAGACAAATCCTCCCCCGCGTATGCTGGAGAATCCGGCGAGCGCGAGAACATTCGCGGTGCCGGCTACTTCGGCATCGATCTGGGCCTCGCCAAGCTATAAGCGCCAGAGCGATACCAGGCACATCACGCCGCATCCGCGGCGTAATGCAGTCTATTCTTGCTCCGGCGCTTTTATACCAGCCCAAGTAACGTGGCAGCAGTTTTGTCGAGATCTATCCGTTGACATGTTATTGCTGCTCGTTCTTGAGGTGCCCACCGGCGCGCTGCTAGTTCTGCTAAGTCGCTAAATCGTGGGAAGAATTACGCGCTTTCCTGCACGACCGGCGAAATCCAGACCGTGCTATTTCCGCGATGATTACAATCCACACTTGCCGCACAGATTTACCTCAATCCCAAGTTCGGCCATCATGGCCGCCTTGGTTGCAAGCGCTAAACCTGCACTCGCGGAGTCTGGGGCATAGACAACCTGAATGTGATTCGATCGATGACGAGCCATGAACTGATCCCGACTGATGCCGCACAGAATTGCGTTCATGATCGGCCATTGTGGTGTAGTGACCGACCATCGTCGTTCGGTTTCCGCAGGCGGAAGAGCAACGGACCTGGCCCGCCCGATGTCACAGTTCAATTTGCCATTCTCAACGAAAACCCTGCTCCAGACGATCTCGCCGGGCTTGCTCACGCCCTTGATCGTACCACCACCCAGCGGGAAGTACATCGGAGGCTGGCGTTCGCTCACTGCGTCCGCATAGCCATTTGCGAAATGATTTGGAGGAACTGAACCCGAGATCTCGAACACCCAAACAAACTCTTGGTTGCCGTCGACCGGGAGATACTCGCCGTAGCGCACGTCGTGAAGAGTCGTCTCCGGTGCAAACCCCAGTTGGCGCCAAACGCGGTTCGTGATGAGTGCGTCCAAGCCAGCACATTCATCCGCCTCGTTGAAGTGGGGCAGGGCAAGGTTCTGGAAGAGAATGCGCTGGCCGGTGACATCCACGACCGGGGGCCGATCGACATTGTTCAGAAGTCCTTCCGCGAGATCGGAAGCTGGGCAGATGTCTTTCAGTCCCTGCTGATATTGAATGCCGATGGTATCGCAGCCGAACTCGTCTGCCATGCGGAGCGCAGCGATGTACATCCTGCACTGTTCGAGAATCTGGTCGTCGGTGAGATCCTGGGCGGGATCGGAGCCCGTATGAAACTGCATGCCCTTGCTGTCTAGCCAACTGCGAATCTGGCGCGCTTCATCGTTCGACGCGCGTCGCATTTCGGCGTAGAGAGCGGACTGACTAAGCCGCTCCTTATAGACGCCAACAGAATTGAGCAGTTCATCGGGGATGATGGCGTTGTACATGCCCATGCAACCTTCGTCGAAAACACCCATGATGGCTTTGTCACGTTTGAGCTGGCGGCCAAGATCTCGGCCGGGGGCTTCCGCGGAAGGAGGAAGCCGCGACGATGCGAGCGGTCGAACGTGGCTGGCATCATGGATTACCGGTTCGCCATTCAACCAGCGNNAGATTGAGCATCCCAACCAGCCCAGGCCATTGGCCCGACCAGTTCGCGATCGTAAGTATTGGACCACGATGCGTCATAAGGCCAGGAAGGACGTGATGACTGTATTGCCAGACGGCCTCGACTACCACCAGGGGAGCCTCCGGCGGGATCTGGCGAAAGACCTCGATGCCGTGGCGCTGGCTATGAATAAATCCGTGCTTCTGGACGGGATCGTAGGGATGACCTCGGCGGAGGGAGCGTCCATAGCCGCGAATCGCGGTCGTCACTGCCTCCTCCGCCTGCGCCTGCGCAGGCCAGCACGTTTGGTTAGCTGAGATGCGCAAGTCGCCACTCGCGATAAGGATGATTTCTTCGTGCTGCACGGCTTACCTCCTCATGAAATACAAACCGGATCACATATCTTTGCGGTTCGGCCGGAATCGGACCACATACACCAAACCAAGTAGCAGCATTCCCGAGCCCCACCAGATTCCGATGTGGAGGTGAGACATCACAACTGGATTACTCGGGGGCACAAACAATCCGTAGATTCCAGATCCGAGAATCAAGACACCGTAAATCGTAAGTAGCGATCCGATGAAGAACCAGATCGGTATAAAGTGCTTTCTCACGGCGCACCTCTCACCAGAACAACACGTTCAACAGAACAAATCCGACGGCCACCGCCGCTGCCCATGTGATGGGTCGCCGAAAGAGCGGAAAATGACCTTCGGGAGCCAATTCGGTGAATCCGTAGACCAGGCCCTTGAGTTCGTGCTCGGGCTTCGGCTTTGTGAATAGGCTAACCGCCACGGTTACGACAACGTTGACAATGAGGGACCACATGGCGCGATAAACGTTTTCAGCCATGTCCTTTGCATGTTCCGAGAAGGCGACATGCCGCAATGCGCCCGGATCAACCTTTACCCAGGCCCACAACGCGAATGACGTCACGATGCCAGCCAGGAGGCCCCAAAAACCGGCAGCGGGTGTGGTTCGTTTCCAGAGCATGCCCAGGATCACCGTACCGAACATCGGAACAATGAAGAATACGAAGACGGCCTGCGCATAAACGATGATGCTGGAGAAATTCATAACCAGGTATGCCGTCCCGATGCTCACAACCACCCCAAGGAGGGAGCACCACCGGCCCATCGAAACGTAGTGCGAGTCGGCGGCCTGTTTGCGAATAAATGGCTTGTAGATGTCGTAAGTCCAGACGGTCGTGAACGCGGTTACATTGCCGGCCATTCCCGACATGAAGCCTGCCACCAGAGCCGTCACTCCCAAACCAAGCAATCCGGGTCCGCAGTAGCGAGCCAGCATCAGAGGAAGAGCCTCGTTATAGGTGTGCACGTTCGGTAGTCCACCCTGATTTTCCGGAACCAGGTGGAAGGGCAGCACGGCGAGCGCAAGCAACCCGGGCAGAATGACAATGAAGGGCACCATCATTTTCAAGAAGGCGCCAATTACTGTGCCTAGTTGGGCCGAGCGCAGATCCTTGGCCGCCATCACGCGCTGCACCACCAGAAAATCCGTGGTCCAGTATCCGAAGGAGATCGCCAATCCCCAGCCAAATACGATCCCGGTCCAGTGCACTCCCATGGGATTNNCCCCCGGTTTCAATCAGACCAACCACGGGGATGACAAGACATCCAATCCAGATCAGGAAAAACTGAAGAACCTCGTTGAAAATTGCCGAAAGCAGACCGCCTGCCATGACGTAAAGGGCAACGGTCAGCGAAGAGACCCAAATGCTGAAATGGATGTTCCATCCCAGAATGACTTTCATGATGATGGCCATCGAATACATGTTGATGCCACTCATCAGAATGGTCATTACGGCGAATGAAATGGCCGACAGCGAGCGAGCGCCTTCCCCGTACCTCAGCTTCAGATATCCCGGGACCGAATGGGTTTGACAGATGTAGTAGAAGGGCAGCATCACCAGCGCCAGAAACAGGATCGCGGGGATGGCAGCGATCCAGTAGGCGTGAGCGATAATGATTCCGTACTGGTAGGTGGCGGCGGCATAGCCCATCATCTCCAGAGATCCGAGGTTCGCGGAGATAAAGCTGAGACCGGCAATCCAGGCTGTCATCTCCCGGCCGGCCATGAAGAATTCTTCGCCGGTGTGGGTGAACCTTTTTAGGTACAGACCAAGGCCCAGAACCAGCACGAAGTACAACAGAATGATGATGAGGTCGACGGGATTGAGTGCAAGGCGGGTGGCAGTTGCCGGTAAGACCCATGCCGCCGCTAGCATTACTGGGTACCCCCGGCTGTCCGAATTCGCGGGAGGAGGACGCGGTCCAACTCCTCGTCGGTCCAGTCGTTCAGCGCCACGATGCGGTAAAGGCTCCAGTGCTCCACTTGCTCCACCGTGTTTCCGGGCAGCACCTTCGTGAGCGGGCCGAGAGTCTCCATTTCGAGGAAATCGTTATTAGTAAAGGTTTCGAATGAGCAGCCAAAATCGGGATAGGTCTTTGTTGGATCCGAACTACTCCTCTTCACGAATACTTCATTGTTCAGGANNTTAGGATCTTGACGGAGCATCATGTACTTCTTTGTGAATTTCCAGCGGGGATCTGCAAGATCGGTGTAAGCCCACATCACCAGCGGGTTGGTGGCCTCGAGATTCAGGGGATGCTTGCCACGCGGTGGGAACCCCGCGACCGCTGTTCCGCCTTGCGCCATCATGGTCAAGGCCCATGGGGCAAACTCGAGTGCAAACAGAGAGCGGTTGGTGATCCGGTGAGATACGGTTACGGCAGTCCCGGATGGCTCCATGCTGATCTCGATCTCTTTTTGCAGATTCGTCAGCGGTTCGATCGGTTCACGAGCTACCAGGCCCGTCGGTGTCACCCGAATTACGACCGGGACGTTGTCCGGCGCCCAGGTAGCCACCGGATCCTCCGGAGCCTTCCAGACCCGATCGCCGCCGCGCAACTGGAACTTTTCCTCCCCGCTGCGTCCGAGTTGGTCGGTAAACTCTTTGAATAAGTTTTGCCCACCTACAAATCCGAATCGAATTACTCTCGGTCCCACGTCACCGGTGACAATGAGTTCAATCTCGCCGTTGCTGACGCGATAGCAGTTCGGCCAACCCTTGTATTCCGTTTTCTCCACTTTCACACCGGCAACCATATTCGTCGTGACCAATCCAACCATGGCGACCAACAGAAACATTCGGAGCATTCAACCCCTCCGAGAGAGACACATCGCTTCATTAGTGATATATGGGTACAGGTTTCCCCTCAATCTTCAGGA
This sequence comes from Acidobacteriaceae bacterium, assembly GCA_003152795.1. GTDB lineage: Bacteria > Acidobacteriota > Terriglobia > Terriglobales > Acidobacteriaceae > Acidiflorens. The sequence continues at coordinate 5,960 of PMBA01000130.1, forward strand.
TTGCTGCCCTTGCGGCAGCATGCACTCGGCATGTTTCGAGGGCTGCTGATCTCCGGGATAGCCTCTTTAGCCGCAGGGCCGATGTCCCCGAGGGCATAAGCCGTATTGAGTCGAAAATTACAGCGGCATTGATAACACCTCCTATATTCGCTTGTCAACAGAAAAGTAGCATCGCTTCTATAGTGTAAATACATTCAAGCCCAAAAAAGTTATGCAATTGACGGAGATTAAATTTGAACATGTTCATTTGTTACATATATATACATGTGTTTGTACCACTTTGATGTGCGGTCGATTTATCGAGCATTAACAATAAAAATATCGATATCATTTATGAGATGTTATCAGGACTGGAAGTGGAATTTTGAGGAAGGTGAGGTGCCGGGTGATGGGGCTCAGCGATGCGGAGACTCGACCATTTCCCTTCTCTGCGAACAGGATCCAGCTCTCTTCTACCCTTAAGAATTGAGGGCGATTGCGCAACTGCGAAATTCACAGGCAGTGATCTGTCTTGATCTACACTGGTAACGGTTAACGGTTCAATTTCTAGAGGCTTCAAGATCATGATCATCTGCGGATAGAATCGATTCATTTGCGAAGATTCGAATCTGCTATCCTGTAATTTAGCTGGGAGCAACACTCGAATCCCCATCTTGATCACAAGGATTGGATTCGGCTGGAGGCTGATGCTTGTACACCATCCGTGATATTGCCCGACTGGCCGGAGTTTCCGTCGCCACGGTGTCCGGCGTTTTCAACAACAAGCCCACGGTGAAACCCGCATTGGTGGAGCGCGTGAAGAAAGCAATGGCCGCGTTGGATTACCACCCGGATCAAGTGGCTCGTAGTTTGCGACTGCGGCGCACCTGTACGGTGGGTATGGTCATCGCGGACGTTACGAATCCCTTTTTCACGGATGTCATACGCGGCGTTGAAAAGGAGGCGCAAAGCAACGGCTATTCTGTAATCCTGTGCGATGCGAACGAAGACCCGGGTCTAGAACGGCATTACCTGAGCACGCTCTTTTCTCGGCGCGTGGACGGCGTCCTGTTGGCGCCAACAAGTTCTCCCTCTGTTCAGGAGTCGCACATTCATAAGCGCTTTCCGATTGTTTTGATTGATCGCATTCCGCTGGGATTTGCCGGGGATGCGGTGATGACAGACAACTTCAGCGCGGCCTATGATGGCACGCGTCATTTGATCGAACTTGGCCATCGCCAGATCGCCATCATCACCGGACAATTGAACCTTTCGAACGGCCTGGATCGTCTGGACGGATTTCGAAAAGCACTGCAGGAGGAACATCTTGCTCTTCCCGACAAGTATCTTCAGCGGGGTGACTTCCAACTGGAAAGTGGATATCAATGCGGCCTGGAACTCATGCGGCTCCCCATGCCTCCTACGGCGATTTTTTCATGCAACAACAGGATGACACTGGGGTTGATGCGGGCTCTGGGAGAGCTACACGTGCATTGTCCGGAAGCCGTAAGCGTTCTCGGTTTCGATGACTTCGAATGGTCTGCGTACTTCACGCCTCGCCTGACCACGATCGCACAACCCGCATTTGAAATGGGTAGGCAGGCGATGCAGATCTTGTTACGCAAATTGCAGGCACCTGCGGAGAACAATGGGATTGCTGACGAAATCCCGAAAACAACAGTAAGGCTCAAGGCTGAATTAAGAGTGAGAGACTCCACAGCCGCTCCAGCTTCTGTGCACGAGGTGCAGAAGGAGAATGCAACACTAGAGATCAGTCACTAAACCTGATTAGTATCCCGGGCCAATCGTATGGGTACGTCTTGCAGGATCCAAGTCGGTGGTTCCCAGGTTCGAGACTAGAGAAGCAGGCATGACGATTGTGGCAGGAGTAGACTTCGGCACCTTAAGCGTTCGCGTTTCGATCGTGGACAGCAGACTTGGCCTGCTGGGCTCCGCTCTCGCTGAGTATCCACTTCATCAAAAGAGGGACGATCCCGACTATTCCACTCAGTCTCATGATGACCACATGCGCGCACTGGTTGAGGCCACCCACAAAGCATTGAACGTGGCCAATATTTCCGGTGAGCAAATCGCGGCGATAGCCCTCGATACCACGGGTTCAAGCGTGATTCCGGTTATTGGGTAGGGCGCGGCTTCAGTCGTGCCGTTCAGGGCCTGACAGAATGCGGGCTTTAGCCCTTGAGGGACATGCCTTCCGAGCGGAAAGGCATTTATGAAACAGTCTCTAAGTGGTTATGAATGGCGACAGCACGAACAGCACGAAACAATTGTCGCCCATCAGTCGCTCCGAAGGCGGGTCTTCGGTGACATTCCCAGTGTCTTGACAGAGGACTCCAGAGTCACATTCTTAAATAGCTTGACGCGGCCTGTTCAATGCGTCGTCGCCCCTGCGCGTGGGGCAGCGGACTTCAAATGCTTATCAAAGAATTCCGCGCTGGCTGCGTAGGCGGCGACCCAATGGCGGTGCAGAAGGAAGTCGTGGGCCCCATCGGGAAAGATGAGTTCCTGAAACTCGACCTTCTGCTGGCGCAGCGCCGCCGCCAGTTGCACCGTTTGTAAAAACGGCACATCACGGTCGTCATCGCCCTGGATCAGAAGCACGGGGGAATGCCATGTCTTGATGGACGACAGGGGCGAGGATTTCCAGGCGAGACGCCATCGGGCATCGGGATCGGGAGCGGTATCGGAAATGGAAAAATTGTCTGGATGGTCGATGTTCCAGTCATGCACCCCGGACATGTCGACGCCTGCGGCAAACAGGCTGGAAGCGCGGGCCAGCGCGAGCGCCGTCAAGTAGCCGCCCCAGCTTCCTCCCCAAATGCCGATGTGAGCCGGTTCGACATCGCAGCGGCTGCGCAGATAGAAGCCGCCGCCCTCGACGTCATGGAGTTCGCTTGCTCCAGTGGGGCCATAGTTCGCAGGCTCGCGGAAGTCGAGTCCGTAGCCGATGCCTCCGCGGTAATTGATGGAAAGGACGATGTATCCACGGCTAACAAGGTATTGGTTCAGGGCATAGGAGTTTGAGTAGTAGTCCATGTAGTGCCAACCCAGCAGCATCTGGCGCTGGGAACCTCCGTGTACGAAGACGATGGCGGGATGACGCACACAATTGGCGGTATCGGCGGGGAGAAATAACTGCCCATGAATCTGCATGCCGTCTGTCGCGTTGAAGATGACCGATTGCGGGACAACGAGTTGGGCAGCTGGAAAACTCGCGGAGATGTTTTGCGGCGCGAGGTCGCGAATCTCGCCGGAGCTGCTAACAACCGCAGGCCGTAAGGGCGTGCGCGCGTCCGAGCGCAGGACAGCCACCGTCCGATTGTCGCTGGCGATGGAGGGCGCGGTCTCAATGCCGGTGCCGCGAGTCAACGCGGTGGGCGTCCCGCCTGCAACAGGAACCTTCCAGACGTGGCGAAGGTCGATATCGTTTTGGTTGGAAGAGTAGACGATGGTCTTACGATCGGAACTGAGGGACACGCACTCCAGCTCAAAATTCCCTGGGGTCAGCAGTGTGGCCGTCCCACCCTGCGCGAAAACGGAATATAGGTGCGTCCAGCCATCGTCCTCCCAGGGAAAAACGAGATGATCGTCCGCACCCCAGAGCACTTGATGACGGCCAACGATCTCGCGAAAGAAGCTGCCGCGGCCTTCCGGCGCCTTCCAGATTTCGTGTCCCTTTCCGGTTGCGGCATCCGCGACACGGATGGACCAGGGCTGGCCGGTGCGCCGGGGTTGCGTGAAGTCTTCGTCCTTCGCATAAGGAATGCGGAGGAAAGCGATCTCGCGGCTGTCCGGCGACCACATGGGATACCGGTCATGATCGGTGCCGGGATCGAGATAGTTGAGGGTGTTGGCGGAAAAAGAATAGACGCCGATGAAGCTATGGCTCCTGCGGTCGCTGACGAAGGCAAGCTCGTTGCCATCCGGTGACCAAATGAGCGAAGCACTGTTGCCGAGCGTGTGCAACAGTTGCACAGGTTTAGCGATGGGGTCCTTGATCTTCTGGAACCAGATCTGCCCATTGAACACCCAAGCGACGGCATCGCCGTTGGTGGAAAAGGCAGGCGAGCGGCCCTCCCCAAGCTTGCGCGCGGCGCGGCCATCGAAGGAAACCAGCCATACATCCTGTTCAGCGCCTTGCGGGAAAAGCGCGGGATTCGGAGACAGCTTCTCTGGATCATCAGTATCGCCGCCGCGGACATAAACGATGGATTCTGCATCCGGCGACCACTCCAGATCCGAGATCACCTGGCCATCATCGTTTGGATACTGTGTAATTTGGCGCGCCACATAACCGATGCCATCGCCAGTTGGAGAGCCAACCCAGACATTCCGCCTTCCTTCCACGTTCGACAGCCACGCAAGCCTGTTTTTTGCGGGCGCGGCGATTAAGTCTGAATTGAAGGGCGCGCTCATCACCTGTTGGAGAGTAAATCCTCCTCCTGCAGGTTGCCCAGCAATGGCAAAGGAGGACACCGACGACAAAACAAAAGCCAGGGATACAAGGCGCGCGACCACGGGCATAGAGAATAAATCTCCTGGAAAGCTGTTGGACTATTGCGTCGGGTAAAGCTAAAACGCCTTCGTGAAAAGAAGTGTAACTCAAAGTACTCGTCGTATTCTGATGTGGTTTCAACCTCAGTCAAGCCCGATTTTCCCGAAGATTGGTGGGTCTTAAGGATTTCGGGTTGCGGACGTCGTCTGCCGCGGTTGTCTCCGTGGTGGCTGGGCGATCATCGATTCTCGTACGCCCTTCCTCGCGAAGCCGCACCTGGCATGAGCCCCGGCTTTCGCCTCTTGCCCCGCGCACGA
>PMBA01000182.1:0-10849 GCA_003152795.1 Acidobacteriaceae bacterium
TCGCCGTCCATCTTGGTGAGGATGACGCCGGTCAGCGAGAGCTTCTTGTGGAATTCATCGGCCGAGTTGACGGCGTCCTGCCCGGTCATGGAATCGGCGACGAATAAAATTTCCTGTGGATTGAGCAGGCGCTTGAGCGACTGCATTTCCTCCATGAGTTGGTCGTCGATGTGGAGACGGCCGGCGGTATCGACGATAAGCACGTCGCAGCCCGTGTTGATCGCTTCGCGGCGCGCTTCCTTGGCCAGGCGCTCGACGGTTGCGGTATTGGCTTCGCCAACCTCGCCTTCGTAAAGGTTGGCCTTGATGGCCGCCGCCACCACTTTCAGTTGCTCGCGCGCGGCGGGGCGGTAGACGTCGACCGAGACCAGCAGCGGACGGTGTCCGCCATTCTTGAGCCAGTTGGCGAGTTTGCCCGAGGTCGTGGTTTTGCCGGAACCTTGCAGGCCCGCCATGAGCACGACGGTCGGCGGTTGTGAAGCGAACTTCAGCTTAGCCGTGTCTTGCCCAAGCGTAGCGACCAGTTCGTCGCGGACAATCTTGATGACCTGCTCGCCCGGCGAAAGCGCAGTCAGGACTTCCTGTCCGACGGCCTTGGCCTGGATGCGGTCAATGAGTTCTTTGACAACTTTAAAGTTGACGTCGGCCTCAAGCAGCGCCAGACGAATTTGCTTCAGCGCCTCGGAGATGTTCTCTTCGGTGAGGACGGCTTGTCCGCGAAGAGACTTGAAGGCGCGCTGGAGTTTTTCCTGGAGATTTTCGAACATAAAGATGGAGCCTCTATTCTAGCAGCGGCGAAGCTTGTTTCTCGCCAGCAGCGATCAGCCGTCGCCATCAATCCCTGGCACGCCCGGGAAGAACTCCGGTTTCCTCCTGCGCTGGGTTTCCAGTCCAGTTCTTCAGTCCTGATCTTCGACACCGAGGTAGCGCAGGAACATCCGAGGAAGCTCGCGCTCCAGTTGAGCTTCAACGTCGGGCAGAAAGCGATCGAAATCGGTGGGTTTGTGGGGCAGGATGAATACGCCCTGCGCCGCAATGCCGACCATCAGCATGGCGAATTTCACGGCCGATTCTGGATCAGGATGGCGGATTTCGCCGCGGCGCGTAAGGAGCAGTTCTCCAACATCTCGAAAAGTTTTCCACTCCAGTTCCTCGCTCTTGCGAACAAAGGCAGCGTCGGGATGCTGCAGTGTGAACAGGAGAAGCGCGCGCAGCAGGCCACGGTGGACATGATGTCCCTTCAGGGTCATCGCAATCACCCGGTGCGACATTTCCGCCAGCGGCATGGTTTTCCAGCGCCCCGCGATTAACAACTGCTTGCTTTGCCGGTAGTTTTCCTCAAGGAGGCGAAGGCAAACCTCGCGCAGCAAAGCATCCTTATCGGGGAAGCGGCGATACACGGTGCCGGGAGACAGACCGGCGCGGGCGGCGATGCGGGGAATGGTTGCGCCGTCCAGGCCATCCTTGTTCAACACTTCGGCAGCGGCTTTGAGCAGGCGCGCCAGCGACTCGCGGCTGCGAGCCTGGTGGGCCGGGAGCACGGTTTTCGGCATAGAAAGATTTTACAAGAAAAAGTTGACAATATGTAAATGTAAATATACATTCACATAATGCAGTTCGCGAGGTGACACATGACTACCGCTCTTATGCATCTCTTGGCCATCTATGCCGTGCTGGCAGCCCCTTGGCTCGGCCAAATCGAGTTTCAGCAAGCCCGAAAGCGCATGGCCGCCGGCCTCCCTGACGCCAAGGTCAGGCTCTACCGGAGTCTGGTTGTTGAGCAGATCGTGAGTTCGTGCGCAGTCCTGTTCCTCTGGCGTAGCGGACGAGTATCTGCCACAGCCCTCGGTCTCGTCACACCCCGATTGCTGGGTTGGAGCCTGGCTGCCCTTTTCGTCGTTGTCGGAATCCTCGCTTGGTCCGGTTTGCGTTTGCGGCCTAAAGCCCAAAAGATCAAGAAGAGACTGCAGAATGGCGTCGGTGCCTTGGTTCCCGATTCGCAACAAGACCAGCGTTGGTGGGGTGCGGTCAGTCTCGGAGCCGGGGTTTCCGAGGAGTTGGTGTTTCGGGGATTCCTTCTGTACTACCTGAGCGCATACCTGCCGCAGATAAGCACTCCAGGAAGAGTGTTCCTGACTGCGCTGTTCTTCGGCTTGGCTCACATTTATCAGGGATGGCATGGAGCAGTGAGCGCCGGAATTATCGGGTTGGTCCTCGCGGGTATCTATGTCGTGACCGGGAGTTTGTTGCTTCCCATCGTGATCCATGCGGCGACAGACGCTCGGGTTTTGCTGATTTTTCCGCCGGACCCCAGGGCAGCCGTAGCCGCGGAGAGCCACGCGTCGGTTCCAGCTTCTTAAGACCCTCTGCGGCGCGACCGCCACTCTTGTTCTGAATGTCTGTCGCTGCATCTACAGTTCGGCGCCGTCGTTGGCGGCGAAGACCATCGCCGAGATGCCGCCAGCGGGGGCGCTCATCACTCCACCTTCGGCCGCACTATCTCGAAGCGTTCGGTGGTCCGCGTGTACTGCATGCCGCCCATGCGCCCGATCAGATCGAGCGAGTTGCGGTCGAGGCGGCCTTCTTTCAGATACCGCTCGTCGACGTGGATGGAGACAATTTCGCCGATCACCAGGCTGCCGCCTTCGGGGCCGGGATTGAAGTCGAGAATCTGATGCAGCTTGCATTCGAAGCTGACGGGAGACTCCGCCACTCGCCGCGGGCGCACGACTTTCGATGGCGCGGAGGCGAGCTTCGCCACTTCGAATTCGTTGATCGTCGGATCATAGTCGCCGCTGGTCTGGTTCATGGCTTCGGCCAGTTCGTAAGTGACGATGTTGATGACGAACTCGCGGGTCTCGCGAATATTCCGCAGCGTGTCTTTTGCCACGCCCAAGGGCACTACCGCGGGCGCTCCTGCCACCGGTCCCGATTTCTTCGGGGCGCGCATTGCCGGCGCGAACGCGAGCAGCGGGGGATTGGCGCATACGGCGTTGAAAAACGAAAAGGGCGCGAGATTTGGTTGTCCGGAAGCGCTGAGGCTCGAAACCCACGCGATCGGGCGGGGCGCTACGGCGCTGATCAGGATGTGATAGAACTCGCGGTGCGCCAGTTGAGAAGGGACCACGTCCATAGCGCGAGTATATCTTCATTTTTTGCGGTTTTGCTGAGGGCAGGCGGCGTGCAAAACCTTTTACCACGGAGGACACGGATGGCACGGTGGGGGAACACGGGGCTAGACACTGATCTGAATACTACCCGCCAAACACTTCTTTCGCTGCGACCACGGTGTTGCAGTGAATCGTGATTGTGTCTTCGAGCTTCAGGGCGTAGCCGCCGGCCAGGGTGACCATTACGGGGATGGCGCGAGCTTTGGCGACGCGGAAGACTAACTCGTCGCGTTTTTTCAATCCTTCGATGGTGAGGGAGAGGCCGCCGAGTTGGTCTTCGCGGTAGGGATCGGCGCCGGCGAGGTAGCAGAGCAACTCGGGTTGGAAGTGGCGCAGGCCGGAACTGAGGGCGTTGTCGAGCCAGGCGAGATAGTAGTCGTCGCCAATTTCGTCGGGGAGATCCACGTCGATCGACGAGGCGGGTTTCCACACCGGATAATTATTTTCCTGGTGGAGCGAGATGGTAAAGACGTCTCCGGCAAAACCGGTGTGCATTCTTGATTTGGCGGGCGTGGGCGGATGGGCGGCTTGATGCAGCGTGGGTTGGGGCAGGGACGGCAGGGGCTCGCTGGCGGTGCGGGTGCCGGCAAAAATCGCCGCCGTGCCATTGCCCTGGTGCACGTCGCAGTCGACGGTCATTGCCTTGTGAATCTTGCCATCGCGCTGCATGCGGCGGATGGCGACGGCAACATCGTGGATCACGCAGAAGCCTTCGCCGTGGTCGGGAAACGCGTGATGGAATCCACCGCCGATGCTGATGGCCACGCCGTCGTTGAGGGCATGATCGGCGGCCAGCATGGAACCGCCGGCGGCGAGCCAGAAAGCGAGAACCAACTCCGGCGAATACGGGACTTCGAGTTCTAACTGTTCGCGGGCGTTGAGGGTGCCGGTCTTCAACTTCTCCACGTATTGGGGAGTGTGCACGAGCAACACGTCCTGGTCGGTGGCGGGACGGGGAGTAACAAAATCGGAAGGGGCGGCAACCTGGGAGGCGAGCAGGTGGTCGTGAATGCACTTGTATTTTTCGGCGGGAAAAACGTGAGAGCCGATGGGCAGGTAATAGTCGTCGCTGTAGACCAGCTTGAAGGGCAACATTCGGCACTCGGGATTCAGCCCCCGCGTATAGCGGAGTGCTGAAAACCTCATATGATACGCGAATACAGGAATCTTGCAGTGATGGTTCCGGTGGCGAGGCGCATCTCGCGGGTATCGCGCGCAAAATCTTCTACCACGGGGGGCACGGAGGAACACGGGGAATTCATGCCCAACCTGGCGCAGACTGAATTTTGCGGTTGCGCTCCTCTTTAAGTACCCCCTCAGTACTCCTCGGGTTGCCTGTGGTGGAGTGTGGTGGAGAATTCGTTAGCTGCTAAACTGGGCACCTTGCCTCCGAAGAAGAAATTGCCGCCGCAAGTGAGTGCCGCGCCTGCAGTGCCGGCTGCCGCCTCCGCCGAGGGTAAGGGGCGGATTTTCCTGATCGATACGATGTCGTTCATTTTTCGCGCGTATCACGCGATGGCGCGACAGCGGCCGATGTCCACGAAGACGGGTCTTCCCACNNGTCAACATGCTGCGGAAGCTGCGCGACGATTTTTCGCCGGAATATCTGGCGGCGGTGTTTGACGTGGGGGCGCCGACGATCCGCAATCAACAGGCGGAAGCGATCACCACCATCCGCAAGTTCGACATCAAGACGCAGACCTTCAAAGAATCGCAATATGACGGCTACAAGGCGAATCGGGCCGAGATGCCGGGCGACCTGGTGCAGCAGATTCCCTATATTCGGCGGGCGCTGGAGGGATATCGCATCCCAATTTTGCAGCTTGAAGGATACGAAGCCGACGACGTGATTGGAACGCTGGCCCGGAAAGCGGCGGCGGAATCGTATTCGGTGTTTGTGGTGTCGAGCGACAAAGACATGCTGCAATTGGTGAACGACAAGGTGCAGGTGCTGAATCCTCCGAAGGACAACCTGATTTGCGATGCGGCGAAGGTGGAGGAAATTCTTGGAGTGCCGCCATCGAAAGTTGTGGATGTGATGGCGTTGCGGGGCGATTCGGTGGACAACATTCCGGGGGCCCCGGGAATCGGCGACAAGGGGTCGGTGGAACTGATCCAGCGATTTGGGAGCGTGGAACAGGCGCTGGAACGCGCGGCGGAGGTGGAGAAGAAGACGTACCGGGAATCGCTGCAAAACAATCGCGACAACATTTTGTACAGCAAGCAACTGGTGACGATTGATACCGGGGTGGCGGTGGAACTGGATGTGGCGGCGATGAAAGTGGGCGAGCCCGACGTTGAGTCTCTGCGCGGGCTGTTTGCCGAACTCGAATTCAGTTTTTTGTTAAAGGAGCTGCTTCCAGTCATTGAAGTGAAAGAGGGCGACTACGGGGAGATCGGGTCGAAGGCCGAGTTCGATGAGTATTTGAGAGGCTTGGGCGAGAGTGCGCTGGCGCTGGCGATTCCGGCCGAGGATGCGGAAAGCATTTACGCCGGGAGCGCAGGGGAAGACGACGCGGAAGAGCCGGCGCAGTCGGGGTTTCTGGCTTTGCGGGCTCCGGACACGGAGAACGAGAGCGCGGGCGCAAAACGGATCGCGGTTTCGAACGCGGCCGGGGCTGGGGCGATGGTGACGCTGGGAGACAGGGCGCTCACCGATCGAGTGAAGAGCGTGCTGGAAGATGCGGCCGTGCCGAAGACGGTCCACGATCTCAAGTTCGCGCTGCACTTCTTCGCAGAGCGCTTTTCAGAGGCGGGAATTGCGCTGGCCGGAGTGAAGCATGATCCCATGCTGTATTCCTATCTGCTGGATCCGACGTACTCGTCGCATTCCCTGGCGGAGGTAGCGCTGCGGAGATTCAATCTGAAGCTGAGCGGCAACCTGGCGGAGGCGGCGGATGTAGCGGGCAGACTCGGGAGCGCGCTCCGCAAGGAAGTTGACGAGCAGGGACTGACGGCGGTGTATGAAGAGATCGATGCGCCGCTGGTGCCGGTGCTGGCGCGCATGGAAGAGGCGGGAGTGAAGATCGATCCGGCGGCGCTGGGCGAGATGTCGGTGAAGCTGCAGCGCGAGGCTGAGGCCAAGGCGCGAGATATTTATGAGCGGTGCGGCGTGGAGTTCAACATCAATTCGCCGAAGCAACTGGGCGATGTGCTGTTCAACAGACTGGGTCTGCCGATGCCGGTGAAGTATGGGAAAGGGAAAAAGATTTCGACGGCGGTGGATGTATTGGAAGGACTGGCGGCGGATCACGAAGTTCCGCGACTGGTGCTGGAGTACCGGCAACTGACGAAGCTGAAGTCGACGTATGTGGATGCATTGCCACTTCTCATCCGCGCCCAGAGCGGCCGCGTGCACACAACCTTTGGCCAGACCGGGACGGCGACGGGACGTCTGTCTTCCGCAAATCCGAATCTGCAGAATATTCCGATTCGGACGGAACTGGGGCGGGAGATTCGGGCGGCGTTCATTGCCGAAGCTGGGCACGTACTGCTGGCGGCGGATTATTCGCAGATTGAATTGCGGCTGCTGGCGCATTATTCGAAAGACAAGCTGCTGGTGGAGGCGTTCCGGCGCGGAGATGACATTCACACGCTGACCGCGTCGCAGGTGTTTGGCATGCCGCCACTGATGGTGACGCCAGAGCAGCGGCGGGCGGCGAAGGTGGTGAATTTTGGAATCGTCTATGGGCTGTCGGCGTTTGGGCTGTCGCAGCAGTTGGGAATTGAGCCCGGCGAGGCGAGGAAATTTATCGATGCGTATTTTGAAAAATATGCGGGAGTGCGGGCGTTCATCGATGCCACGATCGAGCAGACGAGACGCGATCAGAAGGTAAAGACGCTGTTCGGGCGGATGCGGCCGATTCCCGACATCAACAGCAAAAACGCCACCCAGCGCGGGTTTGCGGAGCGGACGGCGGTGAACACTCCGCTGCAGGGAACGGCCGCCGATCTGATCAAGCTGGCGATGATCCGGATTGATGAGGAGATGGGGAAGCGCGGGCTGAAGTCGCGGATGACTTTGCAGGTGCACGATGAACTCGTGTTCGAAGTGCCGGAAGGCGAAGTGGACAGAATGAAGGCGCTGGTGCGGGAGCACATGGAGCAAGCGCACGAGCTCGCGGTGCCGCTGCTGGTGGAAATCGGAGTGGGGCCGAACTGGCGGGACATGGAATAGGAAAACGCATCGAGGCAGTAAATGATTAGTGCGAGGCGGAGGAAAACTATTGCAGGGTTTCCGATATACTCGCGGTAAGGGTAGATGCAAGCGCCGAATTCGTCGTTGATACCAGCCGCACGACAGGGATTTTCGATCCTGCGGAGGAGTCTGATGAGTGCAGCACCAGCGCCGGCGTTATACAAAACACAACAGCGGAACTTCCCCCGACATCCGATTCGAGTAACCCTGGACCTGATCGCATTGCGCTTCGGGCTCCCCGAAAACCTGCCTGGGCGGTGCACCGACATCAGCGAAACGGGAGTGGGTGCGGTGGTGGCGGGAGAACTGGCAGCGGGGCAACAGGTGGCAGTGGAACTGCGGTTTCCAGAATTTGGGGTGCCGGTGCGGGCGCGGGCGGTGGTGCGTCATCAGTCGCGGCTGAGTTGCGGGCTGGAGTTTGTGGGGCTGACGGCGGAGCAGCGGGAGATGATCCGGTACTGGGTTTACCGGTTTGCGGCGGAGCCGGTGGTGTTCACCGGGGATCCCAAAAAAAACAAGGGCAGCGCGGGCAAGCCGGAAGCAGCGATGCGCGCGGTGGAACCGGCGGCCAAGACACGGCGGAAAATCCGCATCGGGCGCCGCGGAGTTTATTCTCTGATCGTATGCATACTGACTCTATCCAGTGTGGGATGGTGGCAGTGGCAGCGGTCGTGGAACGAACTGGAAAAGCGGCTGGCGGTTGGGGAGATGGGGTTGCGAGTCTCTCCGGAAACAATGGACCAGCGGATCGTAGCGAGAGTGGAGCCGGTTTATCCGGAGGCGGCGCGGACGGCTGGCACTTCGGGACTGGTGGTTCTGGATGCGGTGATCGCGCCGGACGGCAGTGTGAAACGCTTGCGGCCGTTGGCTGGACCCGACCTGCTGGTGCAATCGGCGACCGAGGCGGTGCAGTCGTGGAGATTCGAGCCGTATCTGTCGAGGGGCAAGGCGGTTGAGGTTGAAACCACGATTGCGGTGGAGTTCCGGCTGAATTAATGCGGCGGTACTGTGACCGCATGATGGTCACAGCGTGGCACGGCGCTAGTCGAATGTATCGGCCTGCTGGAAGGGCACACCGCTCTGGTCTTTTGGGGAAACGATCGGGTCGCCGTCGAGCTGCCAGTCGATGTTGAGCGCGGGATCGTTCCAGGCCACGGTGCGTTCGTGCTCGGGCGCGTAAAAATCGGTTGTCTTATAAAGGATATGGGCAGTCTGGGACACGACCCGGAAGCCGTGAGCAAATCCGCGGGGAATCCACAAAATGTATTTGTTTTCGCCGGATAGCGTGAAAGATCCCCATTTTCCAAAAGTGGGAGAGCTGCGGCGGAGGTCGAGCACGACGTCGAGAATCTCGCCGGTGATGGCGCGGATGAGTTTTCCCTGGGGTTGGCGAATCTGGTAGTGCAAACCGCGGACGACATTTTTTTCGGAGAAAGAATGATTGTCCTGCACGAATGGTTCTGGAATGCCGAGTCCAGCAAAGGTGCGCTGGTTGTAGCTTTCCAGAAAGAAGCCGCGGCGGTCGCCGAACACTCGCGGTTCGAGGAGCAAAATTCCGGGGAGGCTGGTGGCGATTGCTTTCATGGGAAGGTTTCCATTCATTAGAAGACGCGTTCGCGCAGCAATTGCAGCAGGTAGGCGCCGTATCCGTTGTTGCGCATGGGCTGGGCCAGGGCTTCCAGTTGCGCGGCGGTGATGTAGCCGGAGCGATAGGCGATTTCCTCGGGGCAGGCGACCATGAGGCCCTGGCGCTTCTGCAGGGTTTGAATAAATAGAGAGGCCTCCATCAAAGCCTCATGGGTGCCGGTGTCGAGCCAGGCGGTGCCTCGCCCCATCACGCAGACGTTGAGTTGATTGCGCTCGAGATAAGCGCGGTTGACGTCGGTGATTTCAAGTTCGCCGCGTTTGGAAGGCTTGAGGCTGGCGGCAATTTCAACGACCTGACGATCGTAAAAATAAAGTCCGGTGACGGCGTAGCGGGACTTCGGGTGCTTCGGTTTCTCTTCGATGCTGAGCGCGTTGCCTTGGGGATCGAACTCGACGACGCCGTAGCGCTCGGGGTCATTGACGGGGTAGGCAAACACGCGGGCGCCTTTTTGCTGGAGCGTGGCCGCGCGCAATTCCTTGACCAGGTCGTGTCCGTAGAAAATATTGTCTCCGAGCACGAGGGCGCAAGCGCTGGAGCCGATAAACTCCCTGCCGATCAAAAAAGCCTGGGCAATGCCCTCGGGCCTGGGCTGGGGCGCGAATTGGAAATGGACGCCGAAGCGGGAGCCATCGCCGAGCAGGTGCTGAAAGCGGGGCAGATCGCCGGGTGTGGAGACGATCAGAATTTCCCGGATGCCGGCCAGCATCAGGGTGGAGAGCGGGTAATACACCATCGGCTTGTCGTACACGGGCAGCAGGCTCTTGGCGATACCGTGGGTGACGGGATAAAGGCGGGTGCCCGATCCCCCCGCGAGAATGATGCCTTTGCGATTCGGTGGCGCGGTTTTGGTCATGTCGAGTTTCAGTCTCAGCGTCCGGCGTAATTTTTCGTCATCCACTGACGATAGCTGCCGCTGGTGACATCGCGGACCCAGTCTTCGTGTTCAAGATACCAGCAGACGGTCTTGCGGAGGCCGGTGGCAAAGGTCTCCAACGGGAGCCAGTGCAGTTCGCGTCCGATCTTGTGCGTGTCCATCGCGTACCGGCGGTCGTGGCCGGGGCGGTCTTTGACGAAAGTGACGAGTTGACTGTGGGGAACGGCGGAGTCGTTCGGGCGGAGCTCATCGAGGAGCTGACAAATGGCGCCGACAATTTCCAGGTTCTTTTTTTCGCTGTTGCCACCGATGTTGTAGGTTTCTCCGACGCGGCCGTGGGCAAGCACGGTGCGAATGGCGCGGCAGTGATCCTCGACGTAGAGCCAGTCGCGGACGTTCTGGCCGTCACCATAGAGAGGGAGCGGCTTGCCGGCGCAGGCATTGAGGATCATGAGCGGGATCAGTTTTTCGGGAAACTGGTGGGGCCCGTAATTATTGGAGCAGTTGGTGGTGAGAACGGGAAGTCCGTAGGTGTGGTGACAGGCGCGGACGAGATGATCGGACGCGGCCTTGGACGCGGAGTACGGGCTGTTGGGCGCGTATGCGGTGGTTTCGCTGAATGCGGGGTCGCCGGGGCCGAGCGATCCGTAGACTTCGTCGGTGGAAACGTGCAGAAAACGAAACGAGGCGCGATCGGTTTCCGGAAGCGCCGACCAGTAGGCGCGGGTTTCTTCGAGCAGGTTGAACGTGCCGTTGACATTGGTGCGGACGAAATCATCGGGGCCGTGGATGGAGCGGTCGACGTGGCTCTCGGCGGCGAAATGAACGATGGCGCGAGGCTGTTCGCGGCGCAGCAGGTCGCGCACAAAATCGCGATCGACGATGTCGCCCTGTGCGAAGCGATAGCGCGGGTGGGCTTCGACTGCGCGCAGGTTATTGAGATTGCCGGCGTAGGTCAG
>PMBA01000182.1:10866-34668 GCA_003152795.1 Acidobacteriaceae bacterium
GGCACCCACTTCCGAGATCAGGTTAGCACGGGCTGGGTGGCAGCGACGGCTTCGGTGTCGAAAACGGTGGCCAGGCCGTGAATTACGGATGCCAGGCGGACGGCGGCGAGGATCGCTTCCTCCGGCATGCCCTTGCCGCGCAGAACCTGCTCGTGAGAATCGACGCAGAGTCCGCAGCCATTGATGGCCGAGACGGCAAGGCACCAGAGTTCGAAATCGACGGCGTCAATGCCGTGAGTGCGCAAAACGTTCATGCGAAGGCGGGCGGGCAGAGTGGCGTACTTCGGGTTTTTCGACAGGTGCTGAAAGCGGTAATAGATGTTGTTCATACCCATGACGGCGGCGGCGCTCTTGGCCGCTTCCAGGGCTTGGGGCGAGAGGTGCGTCGCCGCTTCGGTGAGCAGCGTCTGAATCAGTTGCGGGTTGCGGGCGGCGATGGCGGAGGCGGCCACGGTGCCCCAGATCTGCTGCTCGTTCAGTTCCTGCTGTTGCAGCAGGGTGGACAGGTTCAGTTTGAGATCCTTGGCGTACGCGGGCACGGCATCGAGAAGTTCAGTCAGCGTCATAAGTCGCGTTGAGTCATTGAATCATTGAGACATTGACTCAATACCTCAATGTCTCAGTGACTCAATCACATCCTCCTTGTCCGGATGACAAATCTCAAATTAGACGACGAGTGTCGCATCGCCCTTCTTCCAGTTGCAGGGGCAGAGTTCATCGGTCTGCAAGGCGTCGAGCACGCGCAGAACTTCCTGCGGATTTCTTCCGACGGAGAGGTCGGTCACCATCACGAAACGGATGACACCCTGCGGGTCGACGATGAAGGTGGCACGCTGAGCAACGCCTGCTTTCGGATCGAGAATGCCGAGCGCTTCCGAGAGATCGCGTTTGATGTCTGCCAGCATGGGGAACGGCAGGTTGTGCAGGTCTTCGTGGTGAACGCGCCAGGCGCGGTGCACGAACTCGGAGTCGGTGCTGCCGCCGAGGATTTGCGTGTCGCGGTCCAGGAATTCCTTGTTCAGCTTGCCGAACGCTGCGATTTCCGTAGGGCAGACGAAGGTGAAATCCTTGGGCCAGAAGAAATACAACTTCCACTTGCCGGAGTAGTCGCGGTCGGTGATGGTTTTGAACGCTTTGTCGCTATTGTCGGTGCTGACGGTGGCGGTCAGCGAGTATGAGGGGAATTGTTCACCTACTGCTAGCATTTCGCTTCTCCTGTCGTTCTGTTTGTATTGGTTCTGGGGGAACCGATCCTGCTAAATGTTTCTCAAAAAATCGGGGGAAGACTTCAGAACTCCCCGGCAATTTAATACCGCCAGAGCGGTGACTCGTCTGTGATCCTGGTCAACCCTGAGTGTGCTTTGGTGCACTCCGCGGGGGAGATTTCGAATTCGGGAAGCGGATCTGCGAACGATACCAGCGCAATGGCAAATGACAGCGGCTTCAGTCACTAAGTAGATTCGAGAGAGTCGGCAGGGGATGCAGATTCTTTCGGCGAAAAACCGCCTGAGAGTTCGGCAATCCATTGGTCAGACGGCTTGGTTTCGATCAGGCGGCGCTATCGTTCCGAGGCAGCGCCGATCTGAATCAGGGCAGCCGGGACTTGCTCAGCCGAGTTCCAACCGAGCACGTTGTAATAGGCTTTTTCGATGGAGCGGGCGACTGCGGGCCAGAGATACTGGCCCTGGATGCGCTCGCGTTCGCGGGCCGCGGACTGATGGCGAAGTTCGGGATGGTGGATGAGGAAGTCGAGCATGCGCTCAAGGTCGGCCTGGTCGCCGCGGTGGAAGGTGAAGCCGGCGCCATCGACCACTTCAGTGTTTTCGGGAATGTCGCTGGTCAGGACGCAGACACCGGCGGCCATGGCATCGAGGAGGGCGAGGGACAAGCCCTCAAGCTGGGAGGGAAGGACGAACAGGGCGGCATTGGAGAGAAGCTCTTCGAGATTGCTGCCGGAGACCCAGGGAAGGAAACGAATCTGGTCGGATTCATGGCGGCGCAAAGTCTGAGCGTAGGCATCGGAGCGACTCGATCCACCGCTCGATCCACCGGCGAGGACGAGCTTCATGCCGGTGTGGAGGTTTTCGAAGGCACTGATGAGGAGATGGCAGTTTTTTTCGGGCGAAAACCGGCCTAAAAAGAGTACGTAGTTGTCGGCGAGGAGATCCCACTCGATGAGTTTGCGAGGGAGGCGTCGTGGGGCCAGGGTGGCTCCGTTGGGGACGTAGATGGTATCGCGCTGGTAGTGTTCGCGGTAATGCTGCTGCAGGGTGCGGGAGACGACCATGGTGGCATCGGGGGAGGAAACGGCCGCCGCTTCTCCCCAGCGCAGGATGCGGGACGCGATGCGGCCCCACTTGCCGCGCTGCCAGTCGAGACCCTGCACGGTGACGACGGTTTTTTTGCCAACAAGGCGTGGAAGAAAAGAAAACAAGGCGGGACCGAGACAGTGGTAATGGACGACATCATAGTCCGACGTCATGGCGTGCGCCGTGCTCAACAGAGTGTGGACGACAGTTTCGAGATGTTTGGAGCGGATGGTGGGTAACCGGCAGACGCGCATGCCGTTGTGAGTGTCGATGGGAGGAGTGAAATAGCTGCGGCAATAGACGGTGACCTGGTGCCCGAGGCGGGCGAGTTCGTGGCCCGCCTGCTCGTAATAGGATTCGATGCCGCTGTACTTGGAGACCACGCCTCGACCTCCGATGAACGCGACGCGGACGCTGTGGCGTGGGCGGGGAAGCTCGGGCGGGGCGGGGAAGGATAGAAGCCTTCTGGTGGATGTGAGCCGGTAATAGAGTTCGAGCAGTTTCTCGACGTGTTGATCGGGGTCGTGGTTTGCTTTGACGCGAGCGCGGGCCGCGGCGCCCATTTTCTCGATGAGATCGGGGCGGTCAAACAGGAATCCGATGGAATGAGCGAGCTGATCGCGGTCGCAATCGGAATAAAGGAGACCGGTGACGCCATGTTGGACGAGCTCGCGGCGTGAACCGAGATCGGAGGCGATGACGGGCCTTCCCCAGGCATAGGACTCGAGAATAGATTTTCCCATGGTCTCGTAGGCGTGGGATGGAAACACGGAGAAGCTGCAACGGGCGATGAGGCGCTGGAGTTGTTCGCCATGGACCATGCCGGCGAACAGGACGTGGGGCAGGTTCAGTTCTTGCGCCAGGGCTTCGAGTCGGGGACGCTCGGGACCGTCTCCGGCGATGACGAGGGGAGTGTGTGGCAGCCGCAGCATGGCGCGTAAAAGCTCATAGACGCCTTTTTCCGGAGAGAGCCGTCCGAAGTAGAGCAAGTATCCTTCATCGGTGGCGAGCTGTTCATCGCCGGGCACAGCCTGGAAGTGGGGCAGTACTTCGATGCGCTGCGCCGGGAAACCGCTGGCGGTCAATTTGTTGCGCACGAAATCGCTGGGCGCCAGGAACATGTCGACGCAGCGTTCGTAGGTACGCAACCATTTGTGGAGGTAGGCTTCGGCGGCAAGAACCACGGCGCTGGAACGCGAACCGTGATAGCAGCCTTTGGTTACGGCGTGATGGAAAGCGCCGTGGGTGCAGAGTCCGCAGGGGCGGCCCTCGGCGACGAGGTTGTAGGTGGGACACAGAATTTTGAAATCGTTGAGGTGATAGAGCACGGGGATTCCCTGGCGCTTCAGCTCCCAGAGGATGGAAGGCGACAAGTGGTGGTAGATGCCGCGAACGTGGGCGAGGTCGGGAGAGAAGTCGGCCAGGCAATTGCGCATGGCGCGGCGGGCGGATGGTGAATAGAGGGCGTGCGCGGCCATCCGGGCCTTCTTCAGCAGACCGGCGTTGGGATCCTTGAAGTCAAGATGCGGAATGCGATAGCTGCGGCCGTCGAAAGCGGGGGTACGGCCGTGGTCCATGCTGAACAGAGCGGTGTGCTGGCCGCGCCGGTCCATGTGGTGGATGAGGTCGAAGAGGTAGGCTTCAGTGCCGCTAAACGGATAGTCGTATTTGTTGCAATACAGGATGCGCATGGCCAACCTCCGATGGGGAAACGCGGGCCAGGAATTGCTGCGCAAAGGCGCGTAGATTTCGCTGGCGATTGTAGGAAGCGGCGATGCTGGCCGCGGCTGCGAGCTGGATGCCGGTCAGGGAAGGTTTGTGGGCGTGAATCCAACTGACGGCGCTGACGAAATCGGGCAAAGAGCCGGGTTGGTAGAGAAATCCAGTGCGCTGGTGTTCGACGAGTTCGGGAATGCCGGTGATGGCGGGGGCGAGCACGAGTTTCTGGTGAGCCATAGCCTCCATCAGGACGACGGGGATGCCTTCGCTCTTGCTGGTGGTGACGACCAGGTCGGCGTGGCGGTAATAGGCGGGAAGGTCGGTGCGAGGGACGTGGCCGACCAGGTAAACGCGGCCCTGGAGCCCGAAGGTCATGATCAGGTTTTCGAGAGCGGGGCGGTCGGGCCCCTCGCCGACGATCCAGCAGAGAAAGTCGAGACCCTGGTCGCGCAGGGAGGCGCAGGCCTGAATAAGGAAGGGATAATCCTTGACCGGATGCAGCCGTCCGACGGAGAGAAGGCAGAAACGGCGGTGGTCGGCCTGGGGCGGGGGGGCGAGCGATGGCCAGGGGAGCACGCGATCGACGCCAAGACGCTGGACGATGATTTTCTCCGAGGGCGTGGAAGGGTAGTTGCGGAGAATGTAGCGGCGGTTGAAGTCGGAGACGGTTACACAGAACTGGCAAGCACGCAGCTTGGCGGAGAGGAGATCGGCGCGCTGCAGCAGATCGGAGCCGTGCAGCGTGAAACTGAAGCGGATTCCGAGCAGATGGGCAGCGGTTAGGGCCATCCAGGAGGCGAAGTATCCGTGATGAGCGTGGATGTGGTCGACATGGAGCGGGGCCAGTTGTTGCGCGAGGGCGGCACCCATGACGGTGTGTCCGAGAGTGCGGAGGCGCCGGTTGGGGGAGGGGCCGCGCTCCCAGAGCAAGGGGCGCAACAGTTGCCAGAGGACGCGACGATCGGAGGCGAGTTGGCGCACTGCGCGCACCACTTCGTCGTCGGAGAGCGGCTGAAAGAAGCGTGTCTCTTTCCAGAAGGAGCGTTCGGTCGGGGTGAGATCGTTGGGCGAAACGCGTTTGCCGCTGCAGCAGATGACTTGCGCTCCGCGGCGGCGGAGTTCCGCGATTTCATCGATCACGTAAGGTTCGAGAGGCGAAGGGAACTCATTGGCGATGTAGGCGACGGTGGTCATGCGACGGACTCCTGGGGTGCGCAGAGCATTCCGGCAACGGTGAACATGAGTCCAATGACGAACTGGTACGCCATGTCGACAAAGAAAGCGTTGAAGAGATAAACGCCGAGCAGGATGGGCCAGACTCTGCGCAGGGCAGCGATGGAGGCGGACTCGGCGGGCGGAGCGTGCCATGAGAGGCGGAAGAGGTTGAAGAAGAGGATGGCGTAGAGGGCCAATCCAGGCGCGCCGAACTCAAGCAGCAGGGCGAGGTAAGTGTTGTGCACGTAATAGGCGCTGAGGTGGTAGCCCGACATGTGGCGGGCGAGGTTGGCGTACATGGACCTGGCGGGCCAGCCCGTGAGGGGGCGCTCCTGAAACATGGCCCAGCCGGCGTCGTAGACGGCGAGGCGGACGTCGACCGGACCGCGCTCGGCGGTGCGGTCCCAAAGAGCAGTTTTGAGCGAATGGCCGGTGAGGCCGAGAGCGAGGCCGAGCAAGAGGCCAGCGGCGGCCAACAGGGTGCAGAGCGCCTGCAGACGGCGTTCGACCATGCGGAATCCGAGAACGACGGTGGAGACGGCGAACGAGATCCAGACGGCGCGGGTCATGGTGGCGAGCACGGCGAGGGGCAGAACCAGCCACAGCAACCCGACGACGGTTTTGCGCGCTGGTGAGAGCGCGATAAGGAGAATGCCAAGGAGGTTCAACGAAACGCCGTTGGCCACCGCCTGAAGAAAGGGGCCGCGAGCGCGGTCGGCATGAAAGCCGAGGCTTTCGTCAACAATGAAGCGCGGGAGGATGAGCGAGCGGGCGTCGAGGATGAAGGCAATCGCAATGAAGACGAGGTAGGCGAGCGCGACAATGACGAAGACCTCGAAGTGCCTTCGTTGGGAAGCGCCACGAAAAACGAGCACTGCGAGGTGAAACAGAGCGAAGGGGACGATGAACTTGCTGGCGATCATGCTCCAGGATTGCGGGTCGAAGGGTTCGCGAAGAGCGCGGAACATGGCCAGCGCCATGAGAGCGAGCATGGGCAAACTGAGTCCGGCAAAGAATGGGATCTTGAGGTGCAGGGCCATGGTACGCAGAGCGACGAAAAAGACGAGGAGGGCAAACGCGATCCGGTCGACGTAGAAAGAGAAGAGGTCCGGCGGGCGAAACAGGAAAATGGCCATTGCTGCCAGGTAAAGGATTGAGGGAAAAGCCAATCCCAGGTGAAGCGGGCGAAGCAGCAGACCGGCGACGCGCCAAAGCGGGTTGTCGTCAGTGTCCCGGGTTAGGGCGAGGGCGGGGCTGCTCATGGGAGGGTCAGGCTCCTTCGGGCGCGAACAGCACGCGAACTGTGCTGGCAAGGATGCGCAGGTCGAGGCGCAGACTCCAGTTCTCGATGTAGGTGAGATCGAGGTGCATGTTGAGGTCGAACGAGGGGCAGTCGCGGGCGGTAACCTGCCAGAGGCCAGTGATGCCGGGCTTCACGTCGAGGCGGCGGAAGTGGTGAAGTTCGTAATGGTTGACCTCGTCGATGGGATGAGGGCGCGGTCCAACCAGGCTCATCTCCCCACGCAGGACGTTCCAGAGCTGGGGGAGTTCGTCGAGACTGTAGCGGCGGAGGATACGGCCGATGCGGGTGATTCTGGGGTCGTCGTCAATTTTGAAGATGGGGCCTTGTCTCTGGTTGCGGGTGCGTAAATCTTCCTTGAGGTGTGCGGCGTCGGTGACCATGGAGCGAAACTTGTAGCAACGGAAGCGGCGCCCTTTGGCGCCGGTGCGTTCGGCGGAGTAGACGACGGGACCGGGCGAGTCCAGGCGGATGAGCAGGGCGATGGCCGCCATCAAGGGACAGGCGAAGATGAGGCCCAGCGTGGCGCCGGTGAGATCCAACAAACGCTTCAGAAATAATGTGGCGCTGGGTGATGGCTCGCGATGAAGGGTGATGACGGGCACTTCACCGATGCGATCGATCCCGGAATCGGGCCAGGGACCTGGGGGGAGATCGGGAACGGCGCGAATGTCGAGGTGGTTGCGGAAGGCGGCCTCGGCGGCTTTTCGAGTCTGGGCGATCTGACCGGGGAGAGCGAGGATAACCTCATCGATGAATTCGGCGCGGGCAAGCCAGTCGAGGTCCTCGATCCGCCCTAATACGGCGGGGGAAAGCGGCAGGTCGTCATCGACGAAGCCGCAGACGGTTGCGCGTTGCAGAGGATCATTGCGCAGCGCCCGCGCAATGGAGCGAGCGACGGGCCCTCCGCCAACGATGAGGATCTTGCGCGACTCTGTTTCGCGCCGCCGCCGCCGCCATTCCATCTGCCTCAAGCGGCGCAACAGGGCGAGGCCAGCCAGGCTGCTGGCAAAAATTCTGGCGGCGGCGAGCGGGCGCATTTCGTCCCAGGCAGCGATGAATACCAGTCCGACGGCGAACAGGGTTGACCTGGCCAGCGCGGGGACGATGCCGGCGGGAGACGGATCCCCGGCGCGCTTGTAGAGCCCCTCACAGAAGGCGAAGAGCGTTACGAGAACGGCAAAAATCGGCAGATAAGGCCAGGGCAGACCCCAAGCCGGAGAGAACAGCGACAAGGCGCCGCAGACCACGACGAGAACGATGAAATCGGCGGCCACCAATTCGCAAAAGGTGAATCGATCAAGCGACGTGCGCGGCCAGAGGAATTGAGTGAGGGTTCGGGCTGGAGCGCGTCTGGTGGTGGGTTCGACGCTCGCGTCCGCGGGAGTGGCCGGTGCGGCGTCGGAGGCCGGCGCGAACCTGGGAGATGATATCGCGGGAGTCCCAAGGATCATGCGGGCATACTGCGACGGGCGATCTTTGGGATCGGTATTCCATAGTCGATTTGTGGTCAATTCGCTCATAGGGTTCACAGACTCCGGTAGAGGCCTTGGGGCACGGGGAAGCGACGATCGGCGAGGACGGTTCCGAGCAGAGGAACCTGGGCCTGGCGCAGTTGATCCTTGATTTGGAGGGCGACGAGGCGTCTGGTCCGGTTGGCGGTCAGCACCAGTACCAGGCCATCGCAGGTCTGGCCGATAGTGGCCGTGAGCCAGGAGACGGGAGCACAGGACAGAATGGAAAAATCGAATTCCGCGGTGAGTTCGCGGAGCCGGGACAAGTTCTGTTCGGTGACGCGCTGTCCGCAATCGTCCGGCAGCCAGCTCTGGCGAGGAACCATCCAGAGGCGTGGCGCGATCGGCCAAGAGGGCTCCGCGCGGTTGGGGGACGGAAGGTGGAGTCTGGTCTGCAGAGGGACGGAGTCGGGGTGGGCGTCGATGAGCCCGACATCGAACCCGTTTTCTTCCGCCAGAGATGTGGCGACCTCGAGGCAAAGAGCCGCGGTTTCAGTGGAAGGTTCGACGGCGACAAATCCGACGTGGCGCACTGATTTCGATTCATGCCGGAAGAAAAGTTGCTGAACCAGAGCGTGGATCTGCTGCTTGTGAACCGAAAACGGCGGAGAAACAACGGGGCGCTGGGCTTGCTCGCGAATCGGAGTGACGCGCGGCTGGTCGTTGGCGACTGGTGCTTGTTCAAGGAGGCCAAGGAGAGTGTTCACGGGACTACCACCTTTGTCCGGCCGATCCGGAAAATGAAAGGACGCAGAACTGGCGGCTCAGGCGCGGGCAGCCAGGCGAGGACGGGTGCTTCCAGAAGGCCGCAGGCTTCGCCTGGGGTACGAATGGTGGGGTCAAAGTACTCCGCTGTAAAGGCGGTGGCGACGCTGAACCCTGTGGCCAAAGCGAAAGCGAGGAGGAAATAAAGGAAGGCGGAGCGCGCGGGCAGGGCTGGGGCGACGGGCGGTTCCACGATGGCCACATTGAGGATGCGGCGCTCGTCGAGGGCGTCGCCGATGCGCGCTTCCTCGCGCTTGCGGAGGTAAAGGAGGTAGTTGTCTTCCTCGGCCTTGGTGGCGCGGATCAGATCCTGTTGATCGACCGAGTCGGATTGCATCTGCTGGGCCAAGGTGCGAAGGGATGCGACCTGGGTGGAAGCGGTGGATTGTCGTGCCCGCAAGCCGTCCGACTGCACCTGGGCCTTCTCCATTTCCAGGTGGGCCCACTCGTAATTGGGGTCCTTGTCGGTAGTTTCGTCGCGCACCGGGGTGAGGGCTTCGGCGGCAATCGAGGCGCGGGTCTCGGCGATTTCCTGGTCCACCTCCTGCACCAGCCGGTAAGAGGGTTCAAAGCGGCTGAGAAGTTCAGTGCGCTTGAGTTGAAGTTCCAGGAGCCGCGATTTCATTTTTTCGAGGACCTCGGGATTGTCGGCCCAGCGCTTGAGAGTGACGGAACGGGAAGGGAACGATTTGAGTTGCTCGCGAAGCGACGAAATGCGGCGGTCGGTCTCGATGCGATCCTGATCGATGCGACGGTACTCCGCGCCCGCCTCGCCTAGTTGCTGGAGGGCAATGTCGCGCTCCAGCGCGGCCGAGACGACGCCGCGAGCGCGGGTAAAGCGCACCAGTTCGGCTTCGGACCGATGCAGCCTGCTTTCGTATTCCGCGGTTTGCTGGTCGAAGAACTGGATTGCTCCCGGGGGCCGCTGGAGCATGGTGTGCCTGCGGACGTAAAGGGTTGAGAGAGCGGAGAGAATGCGGGCGGCTCGTTCCGGACTGGTGTCCTTGTAGCTGACCTGGATGAGGTTCGACTTCTTGAGGGCTTCGACATTCAAACGACAGGCCAAGCTGCGAACCGCCTGATCAATCCGGGCCGGGCGGTCGAGGTCGGGGACGTCTGGGGGAACCAGAGCGGCCATTTTTACGACTTGCTTGAGAAGATCTTCGTCGCGCAGCAGTTCGACTTCGGAATTGAGATCTTCCTCGGTAATATCCGGCCGAATGAAATCCATGGCGCTGGCGGGCTGGGAAGAGACGACGGGGTCAAAGCGGCTTCGGCGAAGGAGAATCTTGAAATGGGATTCATAGCGAGGCGAAAGGACGAGGAAGAGGATGGTGGCGAGCAACACGAACCCAAACGAAGTGGCTACGAGCCGTGGTCTCCGAAACAGGGTGGCCGCAAGATCGCGGGGGGTGGGAGAGAGCGGGTGTGAGTTTTCGTTCCATTCCGCGGACATGGATCGTACAGCAAAGCCGATCACACCCGGCGGGCTTTATTGGAACTCGCCAGATTTTGAAGACGCAATCAGTGAATGCTGCTACTCCTTTCCGCTAAAACTGCAATGGGTTCATGTACCAGCTCATGGAGTTGGTGGGAACAAACTTGCGAATCTTTGAAACCCGGCTCTGGGGGACAAAGATAAAATCGCCGGGCTGAAGATGGAGATCCTCGCGAACATCGCGAGAATCGAGCATTTTTTTGAGGTCAATCAAGTGGGACTCAGCCACGTAGGCGGAAATCCGGCGAAACAGGACGACCTGCGAATGACGGGCCTGCTGGGTGAAGCCGCCGGCAATGGCCACAGCTTCGTTCACGGTCAGATCTCCGCGCAGTTCATACTTGCCGGGCCTGGTCACCTCGCCGGAAGCGAGGAAGTAAGGCTTTTCGAAATCTTTTAAGGTCACGGTGACCTCGGGCTCGTGCAGAATGCCGCGGTAGGCATAAGCAATGGCCTGCTGCATCTGGGGAACGGTGAGTCCTTCCGCCAGGAGCGGGCCGGCGCCCTTCAGGATCACGAAGCCATCGGGCTGCACCGTTAAAGTCTGGTTAAAGTCGGGCGAAAAGGTGAAAATTACGTCCGCGATGTCGGATTTTGAAAGCCGATAAAGCGGATGGCGTTCCCCTCCGAATGCAGGATCTCCCATGCCACCCGCTTTTCCGGGCTGTGTGATCGCTCGACTGGTGGAACCGCCCGCGCCGGAACGGTCCTGGCTCTGCGAGCTCTCCGCCGCGGCGGTTTTGCCGGCTGGCGGAGCAGAGGATTCAGGCGCCGAAACAGCGGACGGAACAGTTTCCTGAGCGGAAGCGATCGCGGCTAGCTGCAGGATGAGCGTGCCAGCAGCCCCCAAAACGACGTGTTTAGTAATGACATTCATCTCCGGGCTTTCACCGTTGCTCCGAACGGCGAACCAAGCAGCTCGGGCGTTTGAGCTGTTGCGTACAAATTAAAGTTCTCTACCGAACACAACAAGACTTGGAAAGTACTGTCCACCGCCGTACCGGGCACGATCCCGCCATTGGAAAAGTGATGAAATCGGCGGATGGGGCGCTGGGGCTGGGTTTTCGCTCTAGGGCGGGTGCGCGGTGGGAGAGCGGGGGCGCCAGAGTTGTGCCCAGGAGTGGACCTGCGAAAGTGGACAAGGGGCGCGGGATTCATCACCAACAGAGTGTGATGGGGCCTACATCCGGTCCCTGCGCTTTTAGGCATAATCGGAGCGTGAAAACCATAAAGAAGTCCACAGGAACGGGGCCAATCGAGAGCGAGACAGTACATGTCCTGGTCGCGGATTCAGGTCCCATTCAGTCGCAACTCTTGACGCGGGCGTTGAAAAGCCGGCGGGAATTCCAGGTTTCCGCGGTTGCTCTGGAGACGTCCGCTCTGCACACGTTCCTGCAATCCAATCACGCCGACGTGGTCCTGATTGCGGGAAACCATTTGCCGGACTTGAGCTTGCTGCGCTGGTTGCGTGTTTCTTATCCGAAGATTGCCCCGGTGCTGCTGGCCGAGAGCGATGACCGGGAACTGGTGGTGAACGCTTTTCGCGCCGGCGCGAAAGGCATTTTTCTTTTTACCCACACTCCTTTTCCGATGCTCTGCAAGTGCATCCATTGCGTTTTCCAGGGACAGGTCTGGATCAGCCGCCAGCAGATGACGTATGTGCTGGATGCCTTATCGGAGGTGCCCACGCTGCGTGTGGTCAACTCCAACGGGAGGTTTTTGTTGACGCCTCGCGAGGAGCAGGTGGTGGCGCTCGTAGCCGACGGGTTGACGAACCGTGGAGTCGCGGTTGAACTGGGACTGAGCGAACACACGATCAAGAAATACCTGCTGCGCATTTTCGATAAGGTGGGAATATCGAGCCGGGTGGAACTGGTGCTGTACGCGATGTCGCACGGCGAGCATCGGCCAGCGGAATGGATGCCGAGCAGCAACGCGTAACGGCGGGCATGGAGCGGACGATCGAGCGATGTTCGGAACCGGCCGGCGAGTTCCTCCTCAGCTACTGAACGTGGAGGGAAGGGCCGACGTACAATGACGAAATGCAAAAAAGCGAGGAGATCGCCCGGTGACGAGGTCTGGGTCCCAGTCCAGAGTGGCGCGCCGATGGACGGTCATCGCCTCGGGCCTGCTGCTCCTGGCGCTGGGGCTGGTGGTGATCTATACCGGGCCGAGCGCTTTTTATAGTCCCGTAGCTTTAGTTGTGGTGGCCGCAATCGGCCTGGCGGCGCTGCTGTTCCAGGTGCGGTTTCGGCGGGATCTTCCGATTCACTCTCCGCTCTGGCTTAACGTTCTCGGCATTGTGTGCGCCATGGTGTCGCTCTTCGCGGATCACCTGCGGATGACGAGCCGAATGCTGGAACTGGTGGCGTTTGCGGCCGTGGTTTGCTTCGGGATCAGCGGATCGCTCATCCTGCGCGCGTTGCGACGGCGGGTGCGAACGCCGCAACCGACTGAGACCGAGTAGGGGCGAGGGGCGTCCCGGCGCTCCATCTACTGGGCCGATTTACAATTTCATTATGCGGGTAACGTTATTCGGCGCCTCCGGACTGCTGGGTCAGGAACTGGTGCAGGCACTGGGCGGTGAGCGCGAGCAGTTGACCGCGCTGTCTACGAAAGACGCCGATCTGCGGGACCACGCGCGCGTTCGCGACGCGATCCGCGATTCTCGCCCCGACTGGGTGATTTTGTGCGCCGCCTACACCGACGTGGATGGCTGCGAGTCCAATCGCGACCTGGCCTTTGCGGTAAATTGCGAGGGTGCCGTCAACGTGGCCGAGGCTGTCCGGGAAGCCGGATCGCGGTTGTTGTTCCTGAGTACGGACTACGTTTTCGATGGCAGCAAACGGACGGCATACGAAACCAGCGACGCCAGAACACCGGCCAGCGTTTATGGCGAGAGCAAAGCGCGGGCCGAGGAACGGCTGATCGAGATCCTGCCGGAGGTGTGCATCGCGCGGACTTCGTGGCTGTTTGGGCACGGAGGCAAGTGTTTTCCGGCAACGATTCTGAAACTGGCGTCGACCCGTTCGGAAATTTCCGTGGTGAACGATCAGCGTGGCAGCCCGACGTTCACGCGCGATCTTGCATCCGCGCTCGTCGAACTCTGCCGCGCATCGGCTTGCGGGATTGTGCACGTGACCAATTCCGGCAACTGCACGTGGTACGAGTTCGCTAGCGAAATCGTGCGCGGGGCGGGGCTGCGGGCTACGGTCAAACCCGTGAGCACCGCCGAATACCCGCGTCCAGCGCGGCGGCCGGCATACTCCGTTTTGTCGCCCGCCAGCCTGTCGGCGTACAACATCCACATGCCAGAATGGCGCGATGGGTTGCGCCGCTACCTGGGGAGCGCGGCGTCGGCGATTGCATTGGTGGAGTCGTAGCGCGCCGCGCGCTGGTCGCGGAGCGGGGGTTGCCGGAACGCCACCATGACCGGTGCTGCCGCATCCCGACAACAGAAGAGCGAAAAACGCACTTAGAGCGGATGAATAAGCTGGCGAGGCGAAACCTCGATTAGGGAAATCGCACGTCGAGGCTGTAAATTTCCTGCGTGCTGCGGTCGCGCATCAGGAGGACCGAGCCATCGGGCGTGAGTCCCACCCAAAAATCCCAGGGATCGAAGCCGCGCAGGACGTCCTTCAGGCTGAACAGGCGCTCGATCCTGCCATCGGGAACGTGGACGCGGACGATGTCGTCGATCTTGTCGGGATAGTCCTCGGCGTAGAGGTAGCTGCCATCGCGCGACCAGTTCTCGTATCCGAACCTGGAGGTGGCCAGCGGCGACCACGTCTTGCGGGCCAGGTCATACAGCAGCAGGTTGGTGGAGTCGGAGGACAGCGCGGCAATGTAACGGCCGTCGGGGGAGCACCTTGGACTGAATCGACCTTCGGAACCGGGAAGGGCGGTGACTTCTCCGGTTTGCAGATTCAGGATGTGGATGTTCGGACCGGGGGTGACGGCGTAGTCGAACCAGGGCATTCCCGCAAAGACAATCGAATTCCCGTCCACGGTCCAGGTGGGATCGCCCTGGTTGTGGTCGTCCCCTTTCAGTTGCCGGGGCGTACCGCCATCGGCGGGGAGGACGTAGATATTCCAGGGGCGACCGGGGAGCGAGGCCATGAAGACGAGTTGTTGGCCGTCGGGCGACCAGTGTGGCATGTGGACCTGCATGGGCGCGAAGGTTAACTGGGTGCGGGCGCTGCCGTCGATTCTGGCGCGCCACAAGGTGCCTTCGGGATGAGCCACGTAAACCATGGTCTGGCCATCGCGGGCGATGTCCGCTTCTCCGGCGGAGATGCCGGGAAGATAGATGGAGGATTGTCCAGAGGGTCCGTCCATGCGAATCAGATCGAAACGCCGTTGCTGGCCGATGACGAAGAGCTTAGTGCCATCGGTGCTTGGAGTGGGATTGGTGAATAGCAACGGGCCGACGGTCACCTGGGTAGGCAGATTGTCACGTTTCCGGAAGAATGAAGTTGCTTCGCGCAAGGCCCAGATATCCTGGGAAGAGTTGTGGGCGGACTCGAACAGGAAGTATCGGCCATCGGGGGTCCAGTTGCCGGCCGCGTCCAGGGGCGGTTTTCTCCAGTTGGGCAGGACGGGATGGAGGTTCTGGCCCTGCGCGGTGACTTCCCAAAGAGCAGTGCTGCGCTCGGTGGTGTCGCGAACCGAGAAGCGGACGCGCGTGCCATCGGGGGAGAATCGCAGGTCGAAGGGCACACCGTTCGCCTCGGCGAATTCCCGGGACTCGTTGCCGTCGGGATTACAGAGATAGAGGTGGCTGCCGTTGGCGTAGAGGATGTGCTGGCCGTCGGGGGTCCAAGCGGCGGCGTGAGCCAGGATCTGGGCCACGCGGCGCGAGGAACCGGCGGGCACGGGGACAATCCAGACCGGCGACTCGATCTCGGAACCTTCGGCCGAACCTCGAACCAGGAGCTGCGAGTTGGGCAGCGAGAAGTCGTAAATGTCGGCGGCGGCGAGGGGACTTGGTACGGGAGCGGCGTCTCCCCCGGTAGCGGAAACCTGGCGCAACACGGAATGGCCTCCGGCGTATTCGGAAAAATAAAGGCGGGCGCCGTCGGTGGCGAGGGAGCGTTTGGGGAAACCATCATTGGTAATTTGCAGCGAGCCGACCATCGCGGGCGGGGATGGAGCAGGACGAAGAAAATATCCCGCGGCGAGCAGGGCCAGGGCGCCGGCCGCTCCCCAGAGGAACCAGCGCGGCTTGCGCGGGCTGGACCGGGAAGGCAACGGAGGGGAAGCGAAGCCCGAGGGCGCGGGCGTCACCGAAGCACCGGAGAGTGTCTCGGCGGTGCGCTTGAGAGCTTGAAGGTCGGCGCCCATTTCCGCGGCCGACTGGTACCTGAGGTCTGGATCCTTCTCAAGTGCCTTTCGAACCAGGGGCTCCAACATCGCCGGGGTGCCGGAGGCAAACTCCAGAGGCCACTCCGGGGTGCCATGCAGCAGCGCATCCGACGCAGCCGCCGAAGTCTGGCCGCGGAAAGGCAACCGTCCCGTGGCCATTTCGTAGAGCACGATGCCGAACGAGAACAGATCGCTGCGCTGGTCGAGGGGCTTGCCGAGCGCCTGTTCGGGCGACATGTAGGCGACGGTGCCGAACGACGACCCCGGGCTGGTGAGATGCTCGGAGGCCAGAGTTGCCGGGCCCTGGGTGTTGTCCCCGGCATCCAGATCGGGCTCTTCGGTCGAAGTCAATTTGGCGAGGCCGAAGTCGAGGATCTTGGCATGACCGCGTTTGGTGACGAAGAGATTGGCCGGTTTAATATCGCGATGGACAATGCCATGGCTGTGCGCGGCATCGAGAGCATCGGCAACTTCGATGGCGAAAGCCAACAGGACGTTCAGTGGCAAAGGACCTTCCGCAATACGATCCTTGAGGGTAGCGCCGTCGAGATACTCCATGGCAATGAAGCGACGGCCCTGGGCCTCGGCAATCTCGTAAATGGTGCAGATATTTGGATGGTTGAGGGCGGAAGCGGCGCGGGCCTCGCGGCGGAAGCGTTCGAGTACGGCGGGCTTCCGGGCGACCAGATCGGGAAGGAACTTGAGTGCGACAAAGCGTCCGAGTTCGGTGTCTTCCGCCTTGTAGACGACGCCCATGCCTCCGGCGCCGATCTTCTCCAGGATGTGGTAATGCGAGATCGTGGAACCTGTCATGGGCCGGTAATCGGGGCGTGTTGCTGATGTTAGGCGGGGAGGGAGAGCAAGTCAATGCAAGCCACCGCGTATGTAGCGACGGCCGCCTCCGCCTGTCCCCCTAATGCTGACGCTTCTTCATCCGCAACTTGAACCGACCAAAACCAGTCACAGCACTTGCCGACCCTGTCCATTCTCCGCTGCCGTGGTTTATCCTTACTTCTCTTCGAGGATCAACCGTGAACAAGCGCATTTTCTGGATTCTGCTCGCTTCATTCTGCGTTGTGCTTCTCCCGTCCGCGCTTTCCGCCCAGCCCTATGACCCGGCGATGTACCAGGAACTTCGCTGGCGCATGATCGGCCCGTTTCGGGGCGGGCGGACGGTGTCGATCTCCGGGGTTCCGGGGCAGCCGAATGTCTTTTATATGGCTCCGAACAATGGAGGGGTGTGGAAGACGACGGACTTTGGCCGCACCTGGAATCCGATTTTCGACGATCAGCCGACCGGTTCGATCGGAGCGCTCGCGGTCGCGCCCTCCGATCCGAAGACGATCTACGTGGGCAGCGGTGAAGGGCTGCGGCGGCCCGATCTCTCGGTGGGCGACGGCATCTACAAGTCGACCGACGCGGGCCGCACCTGGCAGCATCTGGGACTGCGCGATGCGTTACAGATCGCATCGATCGTCATCGATCCCAAAGACCCCAATCGCCTGTTCGTCGCAGCCCAGGGACATCCTTACGGTCCGAACTCCGAGCGCGGCGTTTACCGTTCGCTGGATGGCGGTCAGACTTTCGAGAAAGTTTTCTACAAAGATGAAAACGTCGGGGCCATGGACCTGGTGTTCGATCCCCGCAATTCGGCGGTGATCTTTGCCAGCATGTGGGCCTCGCGCCGTCCGCCGTGGACTACCGGCGGGGGCTACAACGGACCGGGCAGCGGTCTGTACAAGTCAAGCGATGGCGGAAATACCTGGCGGCAACTGACCAAAGGATTGCCGGGCGCGGCCGAAGGCATTGGCCGCATTGGTCCCGCCGTGTCTCCCAGCGCCCCGGACCGCATGTACGCGTGGGTGAATGCGCGGAAGGGCAGCGGAATTTATCGCTCCGACGACGCTGGCGAAAGCTGGCAGCAGACGAACGATGAAGAGCGGGTCTGGGGAAGGGGCGACGACTTCGGGTGCGTGCGCGTCGATCCAAGAAATAAGGATGTGATTTATGTCGCCAACACTTCGACGTACCGCTCGGTAGATGCGGGCAGGAATTTCACCGCCATCAAGGGCGCGCCCGGAGGCGATGACTACCACACCATCTGGATCAATCCCGAGATTCCCGACATCATCGCCATCGCCGTGGATCAGGGGGCGACCATCAGCGTGAATGGGGGCGAGACCTGGAGTTCGTGGTACAACCAGCCGACGGCGCAGTTCTATCACGTCATCACCGACAACGAGTTTCCTTACTGGGTGTATGGCGGCCAGCAGGAAAGCGGATCGATCGGCACCGCCAGCCGCAGCGACTTTGGTGAGATCACGTTCCGCGATTGGACGACGGTCGGGGTTGAAGAATATGGATATGTGGCGCCCGATCCGCTGCATCCCAATCTGATTTATGGCGGCAAGGTTACCGTGTTCGACCGCAATACCGGACAGACGCGGGACGTTTCGCCGGTGGTTCTGCGGACGGGGCAGTATCGTTTTAATCGGACCGCGCCGCTGATTTTTTCGGCAGCCGATCCGCACGTGCTGTATCTGGGATCGAACGTGCTTTTTTCGACCCGCGACGGCGGCAACACCTGGCAAGTCATCAGTCCCGACCTGACGCGGGAAGATCCCGGCGTGCCAGAGACGCTGGGGCCGTTTGTGGCGGACGATCCGGCGAAGGGCAAGCATCGCGGAGTGATCTACTCGGTGGCTCCTTCACCGAAAGACGCCAACCTGATCTGGGCGGGAACCGACGATGGCCTGATTCACGTGACCCACGACGGCGGCAAGAACTGGCAGAACGTCACTCCTCCCGAACTAACTCCCTGGAGCAAGCTGGCGCAGATGGACGCGTCACATTTCGACACCGCAATCGCCTACGCGGCGGCGAACCGCTTCCGGCTCGACGACCTGCATCCTTATATCTATCGCACGCACGATGGCGGCAAGTCGTGGCAGAAGATCGTGAGCGGCCTGCCTGAGAATGAGCCCGTCAACACGGTGCGGGAAGATCCGGAGCGCAAGGGACTGCTTTTTGCCGGCACCGAGCGCAGTGTTTACGTGTCGTGGGACGACGGCGACCATTGGCAGGCGCTGAAGATGAATCTGCCGCCGACTTCGATCCGGGATCTTGTCGTGCATCATGACGATGTTGTGGTTGGAACCCACGGTCGTTCCTTCTGGATTCTCGACAACATCGCGCCGCTTCGCCAGGTGCTGGAAGCGAGAAGAGCGGCTGGCCCGTGGCTGTATCGTCCGGCCACGGTGGTTCGCATTGATAACGATTCCTATTCCGGCTCACCACTTCCGCCCGAGGAACCCACGGCAGAAAATCCTCCGAATGGCGCAATGATTGATTATTTTCTTCCGTCTCCGGCAAGCGCGGTTCGGCTGGAAGTTTTCGATGAGCAACAGAACCTCGTCCGCAGTTTCTCCTCAGAAGATCCGCGTCCGGCGAAGCACCCGCCGCTTCCCGTCGCCGAGCGCTGGTTCTCCAAACCTGAAGCGCTCGAGAAAACTGCTGGAATGCACCGCTTCGTCTGGAATCTTGCCTGGAGTAGCTCCGGCGGCCCGAGCGCAGACGAGGAGGCCGAGTACCGCAATCCGAGTGGGCCGAGGATTGTGCCAGGAATCTACCAGGTCCGCCTGACGGTCGATGAAAAAACGCAACACCAATCACTCAAGGTCATCATGGACCCGCGCTCGCCGGCGACTCCCGAAGTACTAACTCAGCAGTTGCAGCTCGGCCGGCAGATTTTTGGTGAAACCGTCGAAGCGCGCCGCGCCCTGGCCGAGATCGGCTCGGTCCAGAAACAACTGGCCGACATTCAACAGAAGCTGGGGGCTCAAAGCGAGCAACTCAAGTCGGCGTTGGCGGACGCTCAATCCGCGATCGGTAAGATTCTGACGAACAAGGAACACGCTGCAGCAGAGGGTCCCGGACTGCAGGATGCCTATACCGGTCTGGCGTCAGCTCTACGAGTTGGCGAGGGCGGCGATCGTGCCGTGCCTTCGCAGGCAATTGAGGTTTACAGGGAATCAAGCGAGCAGGTGAAAGCACGCATCGTGGAGTGGGCCCGATTCAAGCAAACAGGACTAGCGCAACTTAACCAGCGTCTGCGTGAGGCCAACTTTGCTCCTATTGCGATTGCTGAAATTGAAGAGCAGGTGCAATTCCTCATGTCACGCTAGGCCGCACCGATGTGTGGGCGCGACGGACGTTACCACATCGTGCGCGGGTAACCGGGTAGTGACCGACAGTTCAGGGAAGGTGACCACGAACTACACGTTGCCGGTGAAGGCCAAGATTGCGGCCATCACCTGCAGCGCGATCGGCTACATTTCGGCTGTGTTCACGGGAAACAGCCCTTCCCGGCCTCCCGACCGTGATCAAACAATTTTCCGGCAACCAACAGACCGCTCCGGTGAATACTCCATTGCCCGAACCATTGGTTGTCACCGTCACGGACGCGCACGCGAATCCAATTCAGGGTGCGATCGTGATTTTCAGCGATGGTGGGAAGGGCGGCAGCTTCNNGTTCCTTCTGGATTCTCGACAACATCACGGCGCTGCGGCAGTTCAGCCCGGAGGTTGCGGACGGTCATGATCCGGCGCATCTTTTTGCGCCGCAGTTAACCTACCGGGTGCGCCGCAACAACAACACCGACACGCCTCTGCCGCCCGAAGAACCCGCGGGGCAGAATCCTCCAAACGGCGCGATGATCGATTACTTTCTGAAAACGCCGGCTTCCGGTCCGGTGGCGCTGGAAATTATCGACGCCGCAACGGGACAAGTCGTACGCCACTTTTCCAGCGCCGACAAGCCCGCAGTAGTCAACGCGAAAGAATTCAACGTTCCTGCGTACTGGGTGCGTCCGGCGCGAACGTTGTCGGCGAGTGCCGGGATGCACCGTTTTGTCTGGGATCTGACTTATCCAGCGCCCGAGGTGCTGACGCGCGACTACCCGATTTCGGCCATCTACCACGACACTCCACTCTATCCCTTGGGAGCGACGGTGCTGCCCGGCCAATACAAAGTGGCGCTCACAGTCGGCGGCAAGAGCTATACGCAGCCGCTCGATGTGAAAATGGATCCCCGAGTAAAGACTTCGCCGGAAGATCTGCGCCGCCAATTCGAACTCGACCGGAAAATTGCCGACGCTCTTCACCGGGACTACGAGGCCCTGCAACAGGTGCGCAGCCTGCGCGCGCAGTTGAAAGGGACAATGCTCGCCGGCGGAATCGACCAAGTGACCTCGAAGCTCAAAGCGATAAAGAAAGCGGCGATGGACCTCGACGCCAAAGCCGCGCCCATCGAGGGCGAAGAAGGCGACTATGCCACGCGCTACCTGAGCACTCCCGAAGGCCGCAGCCTGGCTCGTCTGAATAACGGCCTCAACACACTCGTCAGCGCTCTCGACAGCGCCGACGCGGCGCCGACGACACAGCAATCCGCGATGTTCGTGGAACTGGAGAAAGCGCTGGAAGAGCAGTTGTCAGCGTGGAGCGATCTCAAGGCAAAAGATATTCCGGCGCTGAACGAGAAACTAAAAAAAGCGGGACAGCCGTTGATCGATCTGCTAAAGCCCGTCCCAGGCGCAGCCGGTGCGGCGCAGACGACTTCGCAGGACCGGGACAAGAACGAGGAATAGCGCGTGTGGAGCGGACACTTCTGTCCGCTGGCGCTCCACATGGGCCTCATCAAAGAGGGAACTCCCGCGCCAGCCACTCCAGGGCCGCGGCGTGGGTGGCGATGCGGCCCTCCAGTTGCGCGTCCTCGATTGCGGATAGGATTTCCTTGAAGCGCGGGCCGGGCGCGTAGCCTGCTTCGATCAAGTCCTGGCCGGTGATCAGCGGAGTGGGGCGGATTGCCTCGGGTGGGATCGACTGCAACTGGTCGCGCGAGTATTCGTAGGAGTCGAGGTTGCCGTGGCTGGAAAGGCAGTCCATGCGATGCAATTCCAGATGCTCGTCGAAGGCGGCCAAGCGGAGAAACTTCTTCAGCGTGGATTGCTTCATGCGCTGCACGTCGGCGAAGCGCATGTGATTGTCGACCAGGGCGAGAATCTGACCGGTCTCATAGTTGGAGAAGCGCAGGCGGCGGCAGATTTCGGCGGCCATCTTCACGCCGACTTCCACATGGCTATCGAAGCGGATGCGGTCGGGCGCTACGCGGAAGGTTGGCGGCTTGCCGACATCGTGCAGCAGCGCACCCCAGGCGAGCGTTTTCGAACCTCCGGCCGGCAACTTATCGAGCAGCAGCAGGGTGTGCACGAACACGTCGCCTTCGGGATGGTGCTGCGGCGACTGCTCCACTCCCTTCATGGCGGCGATTTCGGGCAGGACTTCCGGCAAGAGGCCGCTGGTATCGAGCAGTTCGAAAGCGCGGCGGGCTCGGCCTTCGGTGAGCATCTTGGTCAGTTCTTCGCGCACGCGCTCGCAGGAAACCTGGTGAATTTGAGGCGCTGACTTTTGGATCGCCGACATTGTTGCGGGGTCGATCTGATAATCGAAGCGGGCGGCAAAACGCACGGCGCGCAACATGCGCAGTTTGTCTTCCGCGAAGCGGCGGTTGGGATCGCCGATGGCGCGGATGATTCCAGCTTTCAGATCTTCGCGGCCGCCGACGAAATCCAAAACCTTGTTTGTTTCTGGATCGAGCATCATGCCGTTGATGGTGAAGTCGCGGCGCTCGACGTCTTGGCGCGGGTCTTTGCTAAAGCGAACTTCGTCGGGATGACGGCCGTCGGAGTAGCCTACATCGGAGCGGAAAGTTGCCACCTCGACAGACTTCCGCAGAGATGGCGGCAAGAACAGGTAGCGCTGTTTCCCCGATCCGCCCATCGCGCCCGGTACGACTCGCCCCTCGAAGGAGTCTGTTTGCGCAGGTTCGTCGCCTTCGTGTTCCTTCGTGTCCTTTGTGGTATCAGCGTTGAAGGGCACCAGTACTACTCCAAATTGCTCGCCTACCGCGTATGTTTGCGGGAAGATTTGCATGACCTGCCGCGGGGTTGCGTCGGTGGCTACGTCGTAGTCGGCGGGCTCGCGGCCGAGCAGCAGGTCGCGGACACATCCGCCGGCGAAGTAGGCCTGGTGGCCGCGTTGACGGAGGGTGTGGACGATTTCCGTGGCGAGTTGTCGGGTGTTAGACATCGGCACTCAGTCGAACGTCGCGTAAACTAGAGCGTGTTCCATGCACGGGTTTTGTGGAGGGATTCAGTCCCTCAGGGCCTACGGCCCCGATTTAAGTGGCTCGAAACGGCGCGGCTGAAGCCGCGCCCCTTCAAAGAAGTTATGAAGCACGCCGTAGAAAGCTAATACAGCCAAGAGCTAAGAGCGAACAGCGAACAGCGAACAGCTAATTATGCCTGACGCGAACATCCTCGGCATCGAAAGCTCCTGTGACGAGACAGGCGCGGCGGTGGTGCGTTCGGGGGAACAGATTTTGTCGAACGTGGTGGCTTCGCAGATCGCCACGCACCAGCCCTATGGCGGAGTGGTTCCAGAACTGGCATCGCGCGAGCACTTGCGGGCGATTGTTCCAGTGGTGCGGCAGGCGCTGGCCGAAGCCAGACAAACCTATCAGTCCGTCGATGCGATTGCGGTGACGCAAGGGCCGGGATTGGCGGGCGCTCTGCTGGTGGGCATCAGCTTTGCCAAAGCGCTGGCCTTCGCGCTCGGCAAGCCGCTGATTGCGGTGAACCATCTTGAGGGACACATCCATGCCGTGTTGCTGGAGCAGCGGCAGAGAGAAAATGACGAGCTTCATTTTCCGGTGCTGGCGCTGGTGGTGTCGGGCGGGCACACGCATCTTTATCTGGCGCAGGTGCAGCAGAATCTCTGGACTTACCGGAACATCGGCCACACACGGGACGACGCGGCGGGAGAGGCGTTCGATAAAGTCGCGAAACTGCTGGGACTGGGCTATCCGGGGGGCCCGATCATCGACCTGCTCGCACCACACGGCGATCCGCAGGCGGTGAAGTTCCAGACTTCGCAGATCAAACACGCGGACCGGCGCGATCACAAGCCAGGCGATCACAAGCCAGGGGATCTCAAGGAACTCTCGGTGAAGGACGTGGGGCCGCAGTTCGATTTTTCCTACAGCGGAATCAAGACGGCGGT
>PMBA01000172.1:0-10401 GCA_003152795.1 Acidobacteriaceae bacterium
CAGAACACTCCCGCGAGCGAAACGCCGATCACGCCGATCATCATTGGCGATGGGCGGTTGACCATGGATTTTTCGCGCGAGCTTTTCAATCAAGGCGTGCTCGGAACCGGCATCGCCTTTCCTACTGTTCCTGAAGGCAAGGCTCGGGTGCGGACGATCACGACGGCTACGCACACGAAGGAAGAATTGCAGCAGGCGCTCGAAGTNNAGCACATTTCCGTCGGGGTCTTTGAACCAGGCGACTTTGTCGCCGGAGGGGGCGGTCCAGATGCCTAGTTCCTTATCCTGGACGAAGGGGTATTTCTCAAAAGCGACACCGCGGTTCTGAAGCCAGGCGACGACTTCCTCGATATTGGAAACTTCCCAGCCGAGCACGGTATACGGCGCCGGAGTGAAATCCTTGCCCTTGGCAATACGGATCATGTTTTCACCGGCTCGCATTACCAGCGCAAACATGTCATCGCCGACAAATTGAAATCCCAGTTTGCCTTCGTAAAAGCTTCTTGCTTGCGCGGAATCCTTGGTCGGAACGAAGCCGATGATCTTGCTGGAAGCGAGCATTTCTGGCTCTCCATTAGTGATTCTCGGCGAAGTAAGTACCCGGTGCAAGCGAAATCAGATACATAGGTCCTTCGCTTCGCTCAGGATGACAGCGTAGATTTAGTCTACGCTCTTGCGGAAAGGAGCATTAGTGTCCCACTGGGGCGTCGTCGACGATGGCCTGGACTAATGCATCGATCGCGTCTGTAACTCGCTTGGCGGGGAGGTTGAAGTTATTGGATAGGATGGAGAAGATAACTACCTGCCCCGAATCGGTAATCGCATATCCGGAGAGCGTCTTCACGCCGCCCAGTGAGCCGGTTTTGGCCATGATGCGGTTTTGCAGGCGGGGAGAGTTGAATCGTTCGGAGAGCGAACCATCGACACCCGCGATCGGGAAGGTCGCCTTGTAGTCGGCGCCCCAGGGCTGCGTCGAGCAATAGCGCAGTAACTGGACGATGGCGTGGGGAGTTACTAAGTTCTGGCGGGAGAGTCCGGAGCCGTCGTAGAAAACGTATTGGTCGTTCGAGATTCCGGCCTGAGTCAGAAATCCGCGAAGAACTTCGAGGCCGCCTTCAATGGTTCCGGAGTTGCCACGCTCGCGTCCCAGGAGGCGCAGCAGGATTTCCGCATGGAGGTTCTGGCTGACCTTGTTGATTACGCGGACATCCTGCAACAGGGGCTTCGATTCGTAACTGGCGAGGGTAATGGGCTGATCGTTTTTCAGTGGACGCGACTGATTATCGCTGCCGCCACGCGAGGGCGCGATGGCGGTCACGCTGAAAGTGGAAAGGGTGGCGAGTTCGGTGTGTCGCGTGCGCTGGTGACCGTAGATTACGATGCCGCGTTTCTCGAGTAACTGACGGAAGAGTCCGGCGGCAAACTCGGCGGGATCTTCGATGGCGAGGGCTTCGTTGGCGCCGGGATCGTCGAGCGGCATGTTGCCCCAGAGGGTAAGAACCGTGGAACCGGGTTCGCGATTGACGAAGAACTTGCGGGCGGTTCCGGCGGGGGTGGTGATGATGCGATTGTCGAGGCGGTAGTAATCGGCAAAAGGCTTGACGCTGACAAAGGCTTTTTCGCCGGGGCGGTCGGCGGGCAGAATGTTGACGAAGACTACGTTGTCGTTAATGGTAAGGGCGGAGACGGGGGCGCCGTCGGCCCAGACAAGGTCATCCTGGCTCCAACCTTCGCCGTAGCGCTCGAAGGCGAAGTAGGAGTCGTCGGCCACGATGTCGCCGTCGATGAATTTGACGCCCTTTTGCACGAGNNGGATCGCCGTGGCCGACGAGGACGAGATCTCCATTAAGACGGCCATAGCGGTCGAGTGTGCCGGTGGTTTCTACGGTGGTGCGGAACTTGTAGTCGGGGCCGATCAGCGCGAGCGCGGCGGCGGTGGTGAAGAGCTTGGTGTTCGAAGCGGGGGTGAAGAGTTTGTCGGCGTTTTGGGAGTACAGGGTTTTGCCCGTGGTATTGCCGGACGCTTTGTCGGAGGACAGAGAGACAACTTCGATGCCCCAGAAACCGTGGGCCAGATCGGGTGCGCTGAGGACGGTGGCAATGCGATCCTGTAAGGGCTTGACTGGTGCGGCCAGCAGTGGTGCGGCCAGTGCCAATACGATAGGAAGCAGACGCGAAACTGATCGCCGGCGGGGCATTAAGTGGATTGTAACACCCGAGAAAATGGG
The DNA here is from genome assembly GCA_003152795.1 of Acidobacteriaceae bacterium. Lineage (GTDB taxonomy): Bacteria > Acidobacteriota > Terriglobia > Terriglobales > Acidobacteriaceae > Acidiflorens. The sequence goes on from PMBA01000172.1 coordinate 2,229, forward strand.
CGTTGCCGGCGCGAATGACAGACCGCGTATCGGGAGAAGGGGCATAGAATAGCGGGGACATGCGAGCGATTTTTCAGTGGAACGTGGGCTCGAGAGTTCTGGAGTTAGGGCGGCGGACTCTGATCATGGGCGTCNNGAGAAGGCCGTGGTCCATGCCGAGCACTTACTGGATGAAGGGGCGAGCATCATTGACGTAGGCGGGGAGTCGACGCGGCCGGGGGTAGCGGAAGCGGTGTCGGAAGAAGAAGAACGGCGACGGGTGCTGCCAGTGATCAGGGACTTGAAGCGGCGGCGGCCGAAGGCGGTGGTAAGCGTGGATACCTACAAGGCGGCGGTGGCGCGGGCTGCAGTCGACCTTGGCGCCGAGGTGGTAAACGATGTCAGCGGGTTCCGCTGGGATCCAAAGATGGCGAAGACGCTGGCTGAACTTAAAGTGGGAGCGGTGTTGATGCATTCGCGGGGCCGGCCGGACGAGTGGGCGGGGCTGCCGCCGATTGGCGATCCGGTGCTGATGGTGAAGCGGGACTTGCGACAGTGGGCGGAAGCAGCGACGCTGGCGGGGATCAAGCGCGATCGCCTGGTGCTGGATCCGGGGTTTGGGTTCGGAAAGCGGTTCGAGGAGAATTATCCGCTGCTGGCGCACTTTGGCGAACTGCAACAGGCGGGATTCCCGCTGCTGGCGGGAGTTTCGAGAAAATCATTTATCGGGCGACTGCTGGCGCGCGAGGGCAAGGATGCGGAGGTCGGGGAGCGGTTGTACGGGACGCTGGCTGCAGAAACAGGCTTGATCCTGAAAGGGGCACACATCATCCGGACCCACGATGTGCGCTTCGCAGTGGAGGCGGCGCGAGTGGCCGATGCGATGGTGGCGAGCGGGGGATAGCGTAGGGACGGCGCTGGCGTCCATGGGACCGGCGATCGAGAAGCGCGATGGTTTCAGGCGCGCGCGGCTTCAGCAAGGGGCGCGGTCTTGAGCACGGGCAGGCGGATTTCAAATGCGGCGCCGCCTTCGGGCCGGTTGTAGCAGCTGATTTGTCCCTTGTGGTCCTGGATGACGCCATAGGTAGCGCTGAGTCCAAGGCCGGTGCCTTTGCCAACTGGTTTGGTGGTGTAGAAAGGATCGAAGACGCGTTCGGGATCGCGCAGGCCGGGGCCGGAGTCGGCGAACTGCACGACGATTTCGTTGTCCTCGCGCCAGAGGCAAACCTGCAGACGGCCGCCGCCGATTTCCTGCAAAGCGTCGACGGCGTTTTCGATGATCTGGAGAAAGGCCTGCAAGAGCTGGTTAGGGTTGCCCAGCACGCGAGGCAAGGGGGTGTTGCTCTCCACGGTCAGGCTGATCTTCTTGTTTTCGAGCTTGAATCCTTCCATTTGAACCGCGCGCTGCAAAAGCGGCTTCAGTTCGAGAGGACTTTTTTCTCCGGGAATCTGCTGTGCGAAACTCAGCAGATCGCTGACCAGTTCGCGAGTGCGGCGCGCCTGCTGGCCGATTTTCTGGGCGTTGGAGAGTTGCTCGCGGCTGAGGTTGCTGCTGGCGGCCATGCGTTCGGAACTGCTGAGAATGGTGGAGAGCGGAAATTCCAGTTCGCCGGCGGCGAGAGCGACCAGTTCTCCGAGCGAAGCCAGTTTGGCTTGTTGGATCACTCTTCCCTGGAGCCGTTGCAGGTTGTCGAAGCTCTGCCGCGAATTCTTGAGCAAGTGCAGAAGCCGCTGATCGAGCAAGTGCTGTTTGAGGAAAACGACAAAGGCGAGGACGGCGATGCCAGCCATGGCGACGGCAAAGCGGACCTGACGCAGATGATAGGGATCGTGGCTCAGGAACAGCGCCCAGTATCCCATGACGGGGAGAGAGAGCAGCGCGAGTTTTGCAAGTTGAGGAGCGAGAGGGCGGCTGGCGCGGGTGATCGAAGGCATCATCTGGGTATCGCGAAGGCAGCGCCGCCCGGCGATGGCGATCCAGAGGAAAGCCAGTACCGCGGCGAGGAAGGGGAGGTCGTAAATTCCGCCGCTCCTGTAGGTACCGCGCGAAATGGCTTCATTGATGGCTTCCGAAGAAAATGTGTAGAGGATGGCGGCGACAAAAATGTTGCGATAGAGTCCTCGCCAGGACCCGGAGCTGCTGAAGAATGCCGATGCCGACACGGCAATCAGCATGACACCTTCGGCAAGGTAGAGGAAATCCCAGCGCAGGCTGTAGACCGACAGATTGGCGACGATGTACTCCTCGGGAAAAACAAAGAAGGCATAGACGACGATCCACCACACCAGGAGGATGATTACGTTCAGAGCACTGGGCAGCATGCCTTCGCGCTCGTCCGCCTGATGAGGGCGGATGGCGACCGCGGCAATCATCGGGACAACATGCAGAAACAATACGATATCGCCCTCGAAGGGGTCGGGCACTGGCTTGCCAAGGACCACTTCAAACCACGCCCAGCATCCCTGGTTGAAACACCACATGACCAAACCCGCCGTGATAAGACTCCAGAACAGACGGGTGTGTCCACGGCTATCGAAGGCGTTTCTGGAGGAGAGGATGGCGGCCACCGCGATCAGCAGCAGGGGGGTCAGGTCTCCTATGGCGACGCGAAAGAGGCGGCTGGGAAATACTGCCGGAGCCAGAGCAAAGGCCAGCAGTAAGCCGATACCGCCAAGGAGCGACGAGATGTGGCGCCGAGACATCGCTTGCATCATATGATGTTCGAGGCTCGGGGGTTAGATCACGCCCAGGTTACCGGAGGTTACTGAGGTAACGTTCTATAAGGAGCGCTCCGTGGAGCGGACGCAGGAGCGGGTGATGCGGTCGTGCCAGCACAATCCGTCCTCGTCGAGGATGCACCAGAGATAGCCGAGGCCGGCGGAAAAAGCGGAGAGAAACGACGCCAGCACGCGCCAGCGGCGCCGGCGGGGATTGAGCGGTGAGCCGTCAAAGGCGGCGAGGCGCAGCCGGGCCGCGCGCAGTCCGGGAGTGGAGCCGGTGTACACCACAAAAAAGAACTCGTAAGCCGCCCAGAGCAGGACGGCGATCAGGCCGAGGGCAGCGGCGAACATCGGTAGGGGTGCGGGTAGGAGTGCGGGGAGGGGGTTGAGAGTGGGGTTCAAGCGAAGGAAGATCGCGATAAAGGCGGCCAAAGCCACTGCCAGCACTCCCGCATCGACGAGGGCAGCCAGGGCGCGCCGGCCAATGGACGCGGAGGCGACGGAGAGTTCCGCGGTGGTTCGCCTGTCGGCGGGCGCTTGGGGGGCGGGTTCCATGAGCATTCCACCCAACGCAGGGGGCGGCGGGAGAATCTCCGGGGCCTCCACGATGCGGGGACGATCGAAGATGGGATCGGCCAGCTCGCTGGAGCGAAAAGTTGGAATTGCGGCGGAACGGGGGAACTCGATGACCTTGGCGGAAGGCTCGGGGGCCTGTTCCTGGAATCGCGGCGATGCCGGGCGAGATTGGGCGAAGTCCGTGGCCCCGGCTACTGCCGGTTCTTCATTGATCTGGAACGCAAGGTTCTGGGTGGCTGGGGGCGACGTATCGGCAACGGGGGTAGCTTCCAATGGCGGAGCAGGGCGGGACCAGCTCTGGGGCGCATCAAAAGGCAAGAGCAGTGAAGGATAGTGTGGAGTCCGGGGCTTGCGCCGCGTGCGATAGCGTTCGAGACGAGCAGCGACTTCGATGCGCCAGGAATCGGCGTTCGGGTCAGGGTTGGGATCAGGGTTCGGATCAACGTTCGGATCGGAAAGCGAAAAGACGCTTGGTTCGGTCTGAGTATTGGCGGCAGCGGGATCGCCGGCGGTCGGACAGTTCGTCAATCCGGTCGTCGTCAATCCAGTCATCGTCGGTCCGGCCTTCATCAATCCGGTGGTCGTAAGTCAGGTCGTCGTTGGCAAGTCACGAAGAATGCCGCAGCCAGAGCCAGGCCCGGCACGGATTCGGGAGACCAAGAAATGGGCAGCTTTGCTTCGCCAGCCGCTCGCGTGCTAAGGTCAGTTCGTTCCCGTTGGCAGACCGGCAGGCGGAGCGCACGCGCGCTTGCAGATCAACCGCTAATGATCACCCGCTCTCGAATCTTTATCACGGCTGCATTGGTCTGTCATCTGCTTCTCGCGTCGGGGATAGTAACCAGCCAGACGCTGCCCCCTGCCGCGGCAACGGTGACCCCTCCCGTCACGGCTGCTTCAGCGGTCCCTGCTTCAGCCACGGGGCCTGCCGGCCAGACGGAAGAGGAGGTTACGATCCGGGCGGTGCAACAGGAGAAGGACGGGTCCGTCTACCATCTGCGGGGCGGGGTCGAGATCCACTATCGCACGTATATTCTGGGCGCGGATGAAGTCACATACCATGCCGAGAGCGGAGACAGCGAACTGGAGGGGCACGTTGTGCTCGACGGCGGCCCGTACGATGAGCACGTCGAGGCCAGTCACGGCACCTACAATGTCCGCACCCAGACCGGAACGTTCTACAGCGTGATCGGAACCGTAGGATTTCGCGTGCGCAGATCACGCTACGTGCTCACCACCTCGAATCCGTTTGCGTTCACCGGAAAGATAGTGGAGAAGCACGGACCCGATCGTTACCTGGTGCGCCAGGGAACGGTCACCACCTGCGAACTGCCGCGTCCTAAATGGCAATTCAACGCGAAGCGTATATCGGTGGATGTCGACGGCAGCGCGAAAATCTACAACAGCGATTTCCGGCTGATGGGGATTCCGGTTTTTTATTTTCCCTTCGTGACCCATCCGGTGCAGAAACAGAAGCGCCAGAGCGGGCTGCTGATTCCGAGTTTCGGCAACTCGTCGACCAAGGGAACGATTGCCGGGGAGTCGGTGTACTGGGTCTTCAATCGCAGTATGGACGCGACCATGGGCGCCGAATACTACTCGAAACGCGGTTGGTCGCAGCGGGGAGAGTTCCGGGCTCGTCCCAGCGACACCTCCTACCTGTATTTCAACTATGTTGGAGTGGTGGATCGCGGCATCGGCAATCCTCCGCAGGATCAAGGCGGCGAGGATGCGCATTTTCTGGCCGAGCGGCGGATCGGGACATTCCGTGGCGTCGCCAATGTCGATTATTTGAGTTCGTTCGTTTTCCGCATCGCGTTCACCGACGTGTACACGCAGGCCATCGACTCTGAAGTGAGGTCGCAGATTTTCCTGTCGAACACGACCAACGGATTTCACTTCAACGCCCTGGCGGAGCGCTACCAGAACTTCGAAGTTTGCAATCCCGGGACCGAAACGAGTTGCCCTACGCTCACCCAGACCGAACTGGTCCGGATTTTGCACTCTCCGAGTCTGTTCCTCTCTGGCGAGGAGCGGCAGTTGGGAAACACGCCGCTGTACTGGTCGTTCGAGAGCGCCGCCGAAGGTTTGCAGCGGCGGCAACTTGGGTTTCGCACCGCTCCCATGGTCGGCAGGTTCGATCTGGCGCCGTCGCTGACCATGCCGGTGCAGTGGGGCGGATGGTCGTTCCGTTCCGAACTCACCCTGCGCGATACGTTCTATACCCAGCAGTTCGATCCGGTGCTGGCGGCAGCGACGGGGAGAGCGGCCGACGACAATCTGAATCGCAAATCGCTGGAAGGTTCGGTCGAGGTGCGCCCGCCGGCACTGTCGCGGGTCTTCGACCGTCCGTGGCTCGGACGCAAATGGAAGCACGTGATCGAGCCGCGGATGCGCTATGACTACGTCACGGGCATCAATAACTTCTCCGACATTCTCCGTTTCGATGCCACCGATGTGCTGACCAACACCAATGAAATCGAGTACTCGCTGGTGAATCGTCTTTACGCCAAGCGGGTCGATCCGAACCTGAAGGATTGCGACGCGCAGGGCATGAACACGCTCTCCATCGGCGGCGTGCCTCAATCCGGCGCGACTCCGTGGGAACTGCCGCCCATCGCCGACACTCAACCCTGTGCCTCGGGCCCGCGGGAAATTTTGAGTTGGGAGATTGGACAGAAGTATTTTTTCGATCCGACGTTTGGGAATGCGCTGTCGACACCCGGGCAGCGCTATGTATTCAGCACCACCGCGGATTTCACGGGCATCGCGTTTCTGAATGAAGCGCGGCGCTTCGCTCCCATCATTTCCCGCCTGCGCGTGGAGACCAGCCCGCGCACCAACACCGAGTGGGATCTGGACTACGACTTCAAAGCCGGCCGCATCAATGCGAGCACGGCGCTGGTGAACTACCACTACGGCGCTTTTACGGTGGGAGGGGGCGATGCGTTCCTGCGGGTGATCGACAAGGCGGGCGCTGGCGATTTTCACCAGTTTCGCGTCCTGGCTGGCTACGGCCAACTCAACAAGCGTGGCTTGAGCGCCGCCAGCAGCTTCGGTTTTGACGCCAACCACGGCTCGTTGCAATACGCGACCGCGCAGACCAGTTACAACTGGGACTGTTGCGGACTGAGCCTGGAATACCGGCGCTTTGCTCTGGGATCGGTGCGCAACGAGAATCAATATCGCTTTTCATTTACGCTGGCGAACGTGGGAGCGTTTGGGAACCTCAGACGGCAGGAGCGGTTGTACTAGCCGGCCCCTGCGACTTCGCATCCAATGAGTCCGGAGTTCTCAGTTCTCAGAAAGCAAGTCGCGCCGTTCACTGAGAACTGAGAGCCGGGAACAGAGAACTTTTTTCGTGGATAATGGGAGATCATGAACGCTGCGGTCACTCTCGATCAGAAGGCTGCGCGGCTACGGCATATTCTTGCGGGCCACGGCCGCTTGATCGTCGCTTACTCGGGTGGCGTGGACTCCGCTTTTCTGGCGTGGATGGCGCATCGAGCGCTTGGCGGCCGGATGCTAGCCGTGATCGCCGATTCCGCCAGCCTGGCGCGAACTCATCTCGAAGACGCGCTTGCTTTTGCGCGCGAGCAAAAAATTCCGGTCGAGGTTGTGGAAACACGGGAACTGGAAAATCCGGCGTACATCCGCAACGATGCCATGCGCTGTTTTCACTGCAAGGACGAACTGTTCACCGTCCTCGAACGCTTTCGCGAGGCTCGCGGATTCGAGGCCATCGCCTACGGAGTGAACGCCGATGACGAGGGTGATTTCCGCCCCGGACAGCAGGCGGCGCGCCAGCATCAGGTTCTGGCTCCGCTGCTCGAAGCGGGGCTGAACAAAGCTGAAATCCGGGAACTGGCGCGGCAGGAAGACTTGCGGGTCTGGGACAAGCCGGCATCCGCCTGCCTTTCCTCGCGCATGGAATATGGGCGCGCCGTTACACCGGAAGCGCTGAGCGTGATCGAGCGCGGCGAAGACGCGCTGCGCGGGCTGGGGTTCCGGCAATTCCGGGTGCGTCATCACGGGGAAATCGTGCGGGTTGAGATTGCGCGCGAAGAGCTGCCTCGCGCTTTGACCGCCGAAATGGCCCGCGAACTCACGGCCGTGTTCAAAGGTCTGGGCTTCAAGTTCGTCACTCTGGATCTGGAGGGGTTCCGGACTGGTTCGATGAATCAACTGCTGACTCCCGAGGAGTTGCTGCGGGGTTCGCGCTAGGGACGATGCCTGCCGCGTTTCCAGCGACGGCAACGCTCGCTGCCGTGAGATAATCAAGCGGTTTCCTCATGTTCAGGTGGCTTCGATTGATGATCGTCCGGCGCGCGTTTCTGGTTCTTTTGGTAATTTGTCTGGGCTGCTCGGCCCAGGCCCCCCCCGCGAACATCGTGTCTGTGATCGAGCGGCACGTGCGCGCGCATTATTCTCTTCCGCCCGACGTAAAAGTGATTGTGGGGGCGCTGCGGTCAAGTGAGTTCGCCAACTATGACGCGCTCACGGTTACGTTTGCCAGTCCCACGAAGAAACAGGAGTTCGAGTTTCTGCTGTCCCGCGACCACAAGACACTGGTGCGGCTGTCGAAGTTCGACCTCAGCACCGATCCGTATGCCGAGATCATGAAGAAGATCGACGTGAGCGGCCGTCCGGCGCGAGGCAATAAGGATGCGAAAGTAACGATCGTCAGTTACGACGATTTTGAATGTCCGTTTTGTTCGCGCATGCACCAGACACTTTTTCCAGGGCTTTTCAAGGAGTACGGCGATCGCGTCCTTTTTATCTACAAGGATTATCCGCTGGAGGAGATTCATCCCTGGGCGGTGCATGCGGCGGTAAACGCCAATTGCCTGGGAGCGGAGAACGGCGACGCCTACTGGGACTATGCCGACTACCTGCACGC
>PMBA01000172.1:10439-13328 GCA_003152795.1 Acidobacteriaceae bacterium
GCGGATGAAGTGCGGCTGGCTCTGGACCAGGCGCTGAAGGATGCCGGGGTCGCGCCTCCGGAGCACAAGTAACGAATTTGCGATTGCGGTGATTTGCGATTTGTAATTTGTAATTGAACACGTGGCGATGGCGAATTCAGGTTGCCATTTACAAATTACCAATTACAAATTCTTTGAGGGACCAACTTGAAAAATCTTAACTGCTTTGGGCGGGCGGGACAGGTCATGGCCGGCGCGCTTCTGTTGATTGTTCTATCGGGGTGCAACCGCAACAGCAGCAGCGGCGACGTCATGGCCTCGGTGAATGGCCGGAAGATCTATCGCAGCGAAGTCGACAAGTACTACGCCAACCAGACGGCGGGGTCCGACCAGCAGCCGGCGGGCGAGCAGGCGGTGAGCCTTCGGCTCAGCATCCTGAATGAGCTGGTCGAAACGGAAATCCTGATGCAGCGGGCGGAGAAGCTGGGGCTGCTGGCGACCGACGAAGAGGTGGACCGCAAGCTGAATGAAATCAAGTCGCCCTATACCGCCGAGGAATTCAACAAGCGCCTGCAGGATAAGAAAATATCGCTCGACGATTTCAAGCGCGACCTGCGGCGGTCGCTCACCCGCGACAAGGTGCTGAACAAGGAAATTACCTCGCGCATCAACATCACCGACCAGGACGTTTCCGGTTACTACAACGATCACAAGGCGGAGTTCAACCTGATCGAAGCGCAATTCCATCTGGCCAAGATCATGGTTTCTGGAATGGTGAGCGCGCAGGTGCACAACCTGCAGAACAGCAAGGCGCAGAACGATGGGGAGGCGCGCAAGAAGATCCAGATGATCGCCAACCGCCTCGATAGCGGCGACGACTTCGCCACCATGGCGATGAATTATTCCGAGGACCCGGAGACCAGCAACAATGGGGGCGATCTGGGAATGGCTCCCGAGTCCGCGCTGAAGACGGCGGACCCGGCCACCCGCGAAGCGGTGATGAAGCTGAAGCCGGGGCAATATACGCCGGTGATTCCGATGATCAATCCCACCAATCATGAACCCTACGCTTACATGATCGTGAAGCTGATTGCGAAGGAGCCGGCGGGCCAGAGGGATTTGAACGATCCGCGGGTGCAGCAGGCCATCCGGCAGCAGTTGCGGGATCGCCGCGAACAGTTATTGAAAGCGGCGTACTACGAAAGCCTGCGGGACGATGCGAAAGTCACGAATTACTATGCGCAAGAAGTGCTGAAGAACGCGGGAGCGGCGAAGTAGAGAGGCCCCCGGCAGCTCGGCGGGCGGTGGTGCCCGAATCGCAATCCACTAGCCGGCCGGTACACGTAACCGCTGAAATCAGGCGTTCTCAGCGGCTTGCGCCGGTTGTTCGCGTGAACCTCGGTCAGTGAGCGCTATTGCGATATTTCGCCAATAATCCTCTGGAGACACAGCCAACGCCGTGGCCTTCATTGACCGAGCTATACGTTCGACAGCAGTCGCTGAATCGGTCACCAAGGCATCATTTGTCTTTCGGCTGCGACAAAGTTAGACGCAGATGCAGGTAGCTCAACCACGCACCGAAGCTGAATCCAATCGCCGCGTAGAATGGCAGCGAATATTGAAATTGATCTGAACAGCGAACGCTTATGTAGAGCGGCGCCAAAGAAATCTCTTTGCACCCTGCCGAGAAGAAATAAGCTAATGGGTTTCCGGCAGCGCCGAACAGAACACTTCGCGGTTCAATGACTATTCTGTGAAGCAACAAAACACCTGAAGGCAGCCACACAAACCAACTAAACGCCGAACGCCACGCTCTATATACGAAGAAACCAACTAAGGCACCTACCGACAGCGTGAAGCAGAGCCAATTGGCGGCGTAGAAGACATCTGGTCGCGAGGCGTAGTGCACGCCGAGCATGGATCCGCCTATATATATCAAACTCGCGGTCATACCGGACGCTGACACAACTGCGAACTTACATCCCAAGACACAAAACACGTATCCACAGATGTCGACTAGTCGCGTCGGTATTTTCATGTCTGGCCGGCGGCCCGGTTCAATCAAACCGTAGGATGAAGAGATCAGGCCGATTACGCTCAAAATCCCTTGCAACATGCGACAGCATGGTGCGCAAGGTCTAGTTCAAACTAATCGCAATTCAGCCTTCCAACTTCTTCGTCAATACTTCATTCACCAACTGGGGATTGGCCTGCCCCTTCGAGGCCTTCATCACCTGCCCCACGAAGAACCCGATCATAGTTTTCTTGCCGGCGCGATATTGCTCTACTTGTTTCGGATTGGCTGCGATCAGCTCATCGGCCAGTTTTTCCAGCGCCGACGTATCCCGCGACTGCACGGGACGTCCCTCGGCTTCGTAAACGGCAGGAAAATCCTGCTTGCGTTCGAAGCAGAGGTCGTAAAGATCCTTCAGCATTTTGCCCGAGATTGCGCCCGACTCGACCAGATCGGCCGAGGCGGTGACTCCAGCCATCGAAATCGGCGACTGCTCGAGTTCGAGGCCCTGCGCTTTCAGGCGTCCAAGTAATTCGCTCTGCACCAGATTCGCGACGCGCTTCGGATTTCTTGCCGTGCGGGCCGCCGACTCGAACTGGTCGGCCAGCGCTCGCGTCAGCGTCAGCGTGTGGGCGTCGCCCGCGGTGATGCCGTACTCCTGCATCATGCGCTGGCGCCGCGCTTCCGGNNATGCCGTAAGTCTTGCCTTCGTTGGCATTGTAGAGGCGCGATTCCTGGGTAATCTTGCCGCCGGATTCGAGGACCGCTATGTGCCGCTCGATCTCGTACTCCAGCGCCTGCTTGACGAAGCGGAACGAGTTGACGTTCTTGACCTCGGTTTTGGTGCCGAATTCTTTCTGTCCGCGAGGCCGCACGCTGATGTTGGCGTCGCAGCG
>PMBA01000041.1 GCA_003152795.1 Acidobacteriaceae bacterium
CCCACTTTGATCACACCTCCGCGTCCGGTACTGTCCTAACTAGGACACTCGCGGGTTGGGCGCGGCGAAATTAGGACACTGGAGCTGCAAGTTCCCGTGCTCGCGATTGGGTTTCCCAGAGACATTGGCGGCGTCGGCATTCGTCAGACCACCAGCCCATCGAATCCATTGACTTAGCGCGATACGCTATCATGAGAATTATCATCGACTCGCGCTTGACAAGGCCGGGCGCGCCTGCGATAACGTAGCTAAAGTTAGCAAGCAAGCTATCGCAGAGGGGTCGCCATGAGCAATAACGAGTCACCGAAAGAGACAGTCACCGTCGAGAAAGAGCGTACACCACGCGACCGCAGCCCAAACTATCCGTCGCTGAAATTCAGTAGGGCGCTGGATGGAGCCAAGAAGATTTGGGAACAAGAGAAGCGCCATCCGGTCAACGTGGACGTTGCCTCCAAGCACCTGGGGTACAAGAAGGCGAATGGGGTCACGTTGCCGATGGTCGGCGCCATGAAGAAGTATGGTCTCCTGGTGTCGGCCGGGAAAGAGAATGTGCGCGTCTCCGATGACGCCCACACCATGTTCCTGTACCCCGACGGCGAGCCTGAAGCGCTTGCGATCAAGAGGCGGCTTGCCATGAAGCCAGCCTTGTTCGTCGAGGTCCTGACCAAATTCCCTGATGGCCTTCCGTCTGATGCGAACTTGCGTGCACGTCTTCAAACCGACGAGTGGGGGTTCACCAACGAGAAGGCCGCCGACAACTTTATCGCCGCTCTGCGTGAGGCGGTTGAAATCGCCAACGAGAACGTGGTTGCGGATGGCGCTAATGATGTGGATAATGGCGGAGAAACTGCCACGGAGCCACCGATGCCGCAAAGCACTACAAACCAGATAGTTCCAAAGACTGCCCCGATTCCATCCTCTCAGATCGCAACCTCACCGACTACGCCCATTCTCGGTGAAGAGGAGCACCTTCGAGCGCGGCTAGCCGACAATCGAATGGTTCGCGTCCTCTTTCGTGGTGAACCGCCAACCCAGGACGAAATCGAGCAGCTGATCGGGCTTCTGAAACTCAGCAAAGACCAGTATCCCAAGAAGGGGGAGAAGACCGGTCAAGGAGGTTCCCCCTAGAAACACGAAAGCCCGGCTTGCCGGCCGGGCTCCCGATTTCTTCCACAGATGGACGGGGATACGCCCCGAGAGGAAGTGCGAGGAATTTTGGAGGACCCCTCGTACTTCCGAGGCTACCCGCACGCTCCCCGTCTGTCAACCTCGAACCCCTCAAACCCAGTGCGTGCGACGGAGGTCGCGGGAAAATGCTGCGTGCTCGAATGAACAGACCATAGGAACGGGGAAGATGGGCGGCGGGTAAGGTGAAGTTGGCCCCGATCTGGCGCTACGGCGCTGGGTCGGGGCTTCCCCATTTTCGGCCCGCATCTTGCTGGGGATCGCGGTCATGACCAAGACTACGCGCCCTCCTCGTTCCCGCGCTCCGAAGCAGGAACGCACCGACGTGCTCGCCGTTGCCATCCGGGAATGCGAGCGGAAGATCCTCGCGGAATATCTCGCCAAGAACGATGGCCACGTCGGGAAAACCGCCGAAGCGCTGGGCCTGAGCAGGCGGGCGCTTGAGTACAAGATCGAAGCTCATGGCCTTCGTGGAGACGCCTCGAAAGCACGCGAGGAAGCTGGAATAGGCGGCCCACGCATCGCATAAAAAGTGCGCAACTATGTTCACATCTAGCGTAACCAGTTGCGCACCTACCTACACAATGATATTACGCACTTACGTGCACAGGTCGTTTTGGGCTGCGCATTCCTCTTCGCACCATTGTGCAAGCAACTGCATAACTATGGGAAATCACGTTGTGCAGTTACGTGCACAACCTGGCCTCGCATATGCAGTACCCCAAGTCATGAACTCGCTGCCACTCACCAAGAAGGTCCAAGTCATCTCGGCTCTCGTCGAGGGTTCTTCGATCCGTTCGACGGAGCGGCTGACCGCCACCCACCGCGACACGATCATGCGGCTCGGACGGGACGTGGGCGAAGGCTGCGAGAAGCTGCATGACCGCCTCTTCCGCGACCTCCAGGTCAACGTGTTGGAAGTCGACGAACTGTGGTCATACATCGCGAAGAAGCAAGCTCGGCTTCAGCCCGGCGATTCCTCGGAGTGGGGCGACTCCTACACGTTCGTTGGCCTGGACGCCAACCGCAAGGCTATCGTGTCCTACTCGGTCGCGCATCGGGACGGTGAATCGACCGACGCTTTCTGCGCCGACCTGCGCGCCCGCATCCTGAACCGTCCGCAGATTTCGAGCGATGGTTTCGTTCCCTACATCGCGGCCATCGAAGCGGCTTTCGGCGCCGATGTCGACTACGGCCAGATCGTCAAGGAGTACGCCGGCTCTACCGCCGTGGTGCCCGTCTCCCATCGCTACTCTCCACCGCGCGTCGTGCGCACGGAGCGGATAAGAGTTGCGGGACACCCTGACACCGACAAGATCAGCACGTCCTTCGTGGAACGGAACAACCTCAACTTCCGCATGGGCAACCGTCGCTTTACGAGGCTGACGAACGCTTTCAGCAAGAAGCTGCGCAACCACGCGGCCTCCGTGGCGCTTTGGGTCGCGTACTACAACCTCTGCCGCGTCCACGCGACGCTGCGCACGACTCCGGCCATGGCGATGGGCGTGACCGACCACATCTGGACCGTCGAGGAGCTGATCGTCGCGGCGCTGGCGAAGGACCCCAGCCCGGAGGCGCCGAGAACCCCGCCCTGTGATGAGCCCGATGGCACCCCGGCTGTCACCCGCGCGCCTGCGCGTTTCACCGTCTTGCGCGGTGGGAAGGATGTAGAGTGATGCGAATTTCGCCGATGGGAGCAACTTCGCAAGGCCGCCAGCCGAAAGGGAAACGAAAGGGAAAGCCCGCATCAAGGGCTGGTGGCTCAATCATGCTCGGAGAAGATCTCGAAATCGTGCAGGGGGACTCCCGGAAGGTCCTGGCCTCCATTCCAGATGGCACGTTTCAGTGCTGCATTACCAGCCCGCCCTACTGGGGCCTTAGAGACTACAGCGTCGCCGGACAGATCGGCGCGGAGGCGCTGATCGATGACTACCTGGCCGATCTTGTTGCCATCTTCCGAGAGGTGAGGCGAACCTTGCGCGACGACGGAACGCTCTGGTTGAATATCGGAGATTCCTTCACCAGCGGAGATCGTGGATGGCGAGCACCTGACAAGAAGAACCAAGCGCGAGCGATGACCTACAGACCGCCGACTCCGCAGGGGCTCAAACCCAAGGATCTGATCGGAGTGCCGTGGCGGTTGGCTCTCGCGCTCCAACGGGATGGATGGTTCCTCCGGTCTGACATCATTTGGAACAAGCCAAACTGCCAGCCCGAATCCGTGAAGGACCGTCCTACCCGCTCGCACGAGTACGTCTTCCTGATGAGCAAATCAGAATCGTACTTCTACGACTACGTGGCCATTCGCGAACCTGCCGTGAACGGCGACGCGAAGAATCGGCGGTCGGTCTGGAATATCAACACCAACGGCTTTCATGGTGCCCACTTCGCGGTTTTTCCGCCCGAGCTGGTTCGTCTGTGTCTCCTTGGCGGCTCAAGACTAGGGGATTGCATCCTTGATCCGTTCTTCGGGGCGGGGACGGTCGGCATCGTCTGCCGCGAACAGCAACGACGGTGCGTCGGGATCGAACTCAGCCCGGAGTACGTGAAGATCGCGAAGGAGCGTATTGACAAGGCAGCCGCCCAGGCCATCTTGCCGTTTCAATCGTTGATCTCGAACGCCCACTCGGCATGAACGGTGCAGAGGTCTTTCCGCAAGTGTCTGATCTGAAGTTTCCGTTCCGTGCCGCCGTCGAAGTAGAGCTGTAGTCTGAGCGTCCCTTCCGGGCCATGAACGTCGCAGTAGCCAGGCTTGGGATTCTGTTTGCTGTCTTCGCAGATGCGCAACTTCCCGCGCCTTGCCTCCAGAAGAAGAGCCTTCGGGATCTCCACCAGCTCGTATCGCCATGCCGACGATGGCGGTTTGGCCAGGCATCGCAGGGTGAGAATTCTATCGTAAGCACGCATATGGCTCACGAATTGCGCTCGCAGGTCCTCAAGCTCCCACCGACCCTTACCAAGTTCCATGAACTTCGAGATGTGGATCTCGTGTTCGTGTATTCCTCTATCGGCCTGGGTCTTCAACGAGAACGGCACGCCATCAATCGTGATGTCGTGCCCAGGATTCCCCTTGCCAGCCAGGATCGCTGTCCGCCCAGAGAGCCCCAAAGTTTTCTCGAATGCGTACTCGAAGCGATCTTTTGATAGTGGCTCCTTGGAAAAGCAGTGATGCACGCGCAGCGCGTCTCCGAAGTCACGCAGCAGCCCGGCGTCTACCAGATCCGATCCTGGGTTCCGCCAGATCTTGACCATCGATGTCCGAAACTGTTTCACGACCCGCTCGATTGAATCGAGTTGGGCATCGGTGAGATCTCGGAGCAGCTTGCAGAGCGCGCGGACGCACTCCTCGCGGTCGTGTCTGGGCACCACGCGCCGGGTTATACCGGCTAACCTGACCACATGGAAGTTTCCGGCACAGGCTGAACGGATAATCAGTCAAGAAAATCCCAAGAAAACCGAGGACCTGGTAAGAGGATGGTGATCAGCGTTACCCAAGCGCGTCATCCGTCATCCAAGCCGCGAGGATGTGCGGGTGGTAAAATGAAAAGTCCGAAGGAGAAAGCGATCATGCCGAGCGAACTCAAGATCAGTGTCCTCCTGAAAAAGGAAGGCCCGTTCTGGGTAGCCCAATGCCTTCAGCACGATGTAGCTGGGCAAGGAAAGTCAATTCCTGATGCATGTTATCAGGTGGAGCGCGCCGTCTTTGGCCACGTGGCCTATGACATCGCCAATGGCATCGAACCACTAAGCAAGCTGGGAAAGGCACCGGCCGAATACTGGACCCTGTGGGGCAAGGCCGAGCCGATGTGCAAGCGCCCGGCCGATCCGTTTGGCTCCGACGAGACCGCATTTATTTATCCGGAGATCCGCGTGGGATAGGCGCATGGCCTATCCCTTCGCACAATGGCCAACCCTGGCCGGATTCATCGCTCGTGTGAAAGCCGATTTCAAGGGCGTAGAGATTCAGCCGAAGCCTGTACTCTTCGGCCCAAGAGGCCCGACCACGATAGTCGGATTGAAGGTTGGTGAACGGGTAGCGATCTTGCCGGAAGATGATGGGCGGAGAATGCCCCCTTCTGTCGTTAGGTCACTCTGCAACAGGCTTGGAATCGATCCCGAAGTTTTTGGCTTCACATTGTCGGACTGGGATGAAGATCCGGATCCTCCCAACTAGGATCCGGGAAACTCCGCCTTGCCAACCGTGGCAAAACCACACACATTGCCACATGCGTTAGGTGGATAGTGCCGCAGGTTTTCTGGGTATCACCAACTTAGGACACTCCCTCACCGGCCACCCTCAACTTAGGACACCGGCGGGCAGGTTAGGACAGTACCCCGCGTCCCCTCATAACAATCTAATT
>PMBA01000347.1:0-1018 GCA_003152795.1 Acidobacteriaceae bacterium
GTGGATTATCGCCCTAAATTGCCACGACCGACTGTCGTGCCGCCTCCGCCCCAATCTCCGCCGCCAATTCTCCGCGCTTGATCTTCAGCGACGCCGTCCGCGGAAAATCTTTCTCCCACACCAGATAACCGCCCACGCGCTTGAAGTCTGCCAGTCTCCGGTTTCGCGCCACCATCTCCTCGCGCAATCGATCGTCGAACTGCTGCCCCTGATCCAGTCGCACCACCAGCGCCAGCATTTCATTACCGAGCGTCTTCTGCGGCCACAAATAATTCGCCGCAAACACGCAGAATTCCTTCACCGGCAGACCATCAAACACCGCCTCAACGTCTTCGGGATAAATATTCTTCCCGCCCTCGGTGACGATCATATTTTTCTTGCGACCGAAGAGTTGTAGGTGTCCATGCTCTTCAAAGCGCCCCTGATCGCCCGTCAGCAGCCAGCCTTCGACAATCGTTTGCGCTGTCTGTTCCGGGTCCGCAAGATAATGCGACATGACCGCGCGGCTCCGCACCGCCACTTCTCCAATTCCGTCGCTATCCGGATTCAGCACGCGTACCTCGCTCCCAGGCAGTGGCTTGCCCACGGTATCCGCGCGAAATGGCTTCAGATCGTTGAGCGTCACCGCCGTGCAGGCTTCCGTCAGTCCGTATCCGCAAGTCACCGGAATTCCCAGATCGTAGAAGAACTGCAGCGTCGAGGGATCCGTAAACGCGCCGCCAACAATCAGCGCCCGCAGTTCCCCGCCAAACGCTTTGTGCACTTGCGGCAGCAAACGCCGGCTGAGCTTCACGCGCGGACGCCCTCGCGTCAGCAGCTTGTTCAGCCCGATCAACCGGTCGAGCATCCATCGTTTCCGCGGATTCAGCTCATCAAACTTGGCACGCAGCCCGCGTTCCAGATTCTTCAGCACCATCGGCACCAGACTCACATAGGTGATGCGATAGCGGACAAACGCGTCGCGCACAAACTCCGGACGCAGCGTCCGCAAATGAACGACGCAAGCTCCACAGACGAA
>PMBA01000347.1:1053-16015 GCA_003152795.1 Acidobacteriaceae bacterium
TAGGCGCCGCGCAAGTCCGCTCCCACCGGCGCTTCCGTCACCAGCACAATCTCCGCTGCCAGTTCCGGAAACTTCGGCGACTCGGTGATCGCCCGCCACAAATAGTATTCGACCACCAGAAACCGCGCCTTGGAATGAGCCAGTAGTTGCAGATGCTCCGCCGCAGTCAATTTGTAGTCCAGCGGAACCAGCACCCCGCCGCAGAAGAAAATCGAGTAGGCCGAGATCAGCCACTTCGACTGGTTCGTCATGATGATCGCAGCGCGGTCGCCCGCCTTAAAATCGGCGTCCTCAAGCGCACGGCAAAGGGGCCGCGCCATTTCCTTGAAATCAGAATAGGTAAGCCGCACTTTTTCGCGGTCGCGATCGGCTTCAATCAGGCACGTTTCGTTGGGCCAGCGCTCCAGCGCGTCCTTCAGCGCTGCACCCAGGCTGGCATATTGGCGGAGATCAAGCATTCAGTTTTCTAATCTCACCACGGAGACACGCGTTAAAGCCGAGCCTGAATCCGATTCGCCAGCGTCCGAAAATCCGACACGCCCTGCAGTTCATAGTCCGGCAACTCGATGGCGAAGTGATGCTCCAGCCGCGTCAGCAAGTCGAGCGCTTGCAAGCTGTCGATGCCGAGCGTCTTGAAAAAGTCGTCGTCGGGCGTCAGCTTCTCTCGCGGTACCTTAAAATGCACCGCCGCAAGATTCAGGATTTCGTCGAGGGTGTGATCGATAGTCGGCGCTGGCATAGACGTGATGTCCTTCAAATTACCAATTACAAATCACCAATTACAAATCAGGGTAAGTACGGCTGCGCGTCCGTGCTCTCCACAAACTTACGCAACCCTTCTTCGACCACTGGGCGAGAATAAAGATCGCAAAAAATATCAAGCTCGCGCTTCAACTCTTCATACGGAATCGGCTTCACAAATTCCTTGGCCGCGGCCGTAGTGCGCCGGTCAAACTTCCCGACCTGGCTGGCGGTGGCCCGGGCAACCCGCAAGGCCTCGCCCTCGGCGGCAATCTGGCTGACCAGGCCGATCTGTTGCGCCTTCATCACGTTGAAGCTGCGCCCGGTCAAAAGCAGATCGCGCACGACGGCATTGCCCAAATCGCGCTTCAACCGGGGAATCCCCCCAAATCCCGGAATCAGACCGAGTCGCAGTTCCGGAAAGCAAAATCGCGCCATACGATCCGCAACAATAATGTCGCAAACCAGCGCCAGTTCAAACCCGCCGCCAAACGTCACCCCGTGCACCGCCGCAATCGTCGTCAACGGCGCCGCGTCAAGCGCATTCATCACGGAGTGGATGCGCTCCAGAAACTCACGCACCCCGCGCAGGGCTGCGCCCTTTTCCATCACTTGCCCGCGCTGAAATAACTCACGCAAATCCGCGCCCGCCGAAAACCCGGCCTTCAGCGTCGAATGGACAATCAACGCCTGCGCTTGATTCGCCAGCCCGGGCAGAGCCGCCGCGAATTTCTCCAACTCATCCAGCGTGAGCGAACCGATCTCGTTGCAGGGATCGCGATGCAAGGCAAGTTCAATCGAGCCATTCACGATCTGCCACGAAAGCGTCCGCCCTTTGAATTCGTTCATGCCGTCTTCGCCGCCTGGTTCTTTGAGGCCTGGTTCGTCGACACTTCGTACATCGCGTCAATTTCGTTGCGAAACCGCTCTGCAATCAGATCGCGCTTCAGCTTTCCGTTTGCGGTCAGCAGGCCGTTCTCGATGGTGAACGCTTCCTCAACCACATGAAACGCCCGCACCTGCTTGTAATGCGGCAGGCCCGGATTCACCAGATCCAGCGCCGCCTGGGTTTTCCCGACGCTGACTCTGCCCGTCACCAGCGCCGCCAGGTATCCACGCCCATTGCCTACTACCACCACCTGAATCGCGCCCGGCAGTTCGTGCAGGATCTTATCCTCAATCGGCTCCGGAGCAATATTATGCCCCGACCCCAGGATAATCAGGTTCTTGATGCGTCCCACAATCCTCCAGTTTCCGTTCGCGTCCACTTCGCCTTGATCGCCCGTATGAAACCAAGCGTCGCGCAGCACTCTTGCCGTTTCCTGCGGACGATTCCAATATCCAGGAAAGATGTTCGGTCCGCGCACCACAATCTCTTCATTCTCTACGATCTTCATTTCCACGCCGGCAATCGCCGGCCCTGCCCGCCCGGGAATGACCGGTGCTTCCGGATCGTCCATGGTGCAGATCGCCGTCGTTTCGGTCAGCCCGTACACCTGCAAAACCGGGATGCCCAGCATCATAAAAAACAATTGCGTCTCCACACTCAGCGGCGCGGAGCCGCAAATCAGNNCGATTTTCCCTCCTGCCGTCGTACCCATGCGCCTTTGGCCTTGGTGTACAGCTTCAACGGCAACCCGCCCGTCTTCCACAATTGCTCGTCGACAGCTTTCCGCATGCGTTCGAGAAGTGCGGGAACATTCAGAAAATAATCTGGCGATGTCAACCGCATCTCCGTGGCAATCTTTGCCAGATCCGTATTCAGCGCCAGCCTGCTGCCGCGCCGCAGACAGGTCAACATCATGATCCACGAGCCCGCAAAGCAAAGCGGCAGGTAGTGAAACACAGCGTCCTGCCCCGGGCGGTCCTTCATCGGACGACCCCGCATGAGTTGATCCAGCCGACCCGAGGTGCAGCCCAGCATGTGGCCGATGTTACCCGCGTTCAGCATCACACCTTTCGCTTCGCCCGACGTGCCCGAGGTGTAGATGATCGTCACGACATCTTCTTCCGAAACCGTCAGCGCCGTACCCTCCACCGGCTCGCGTCCTAACGTGAAAACATGTTCAAAGCAGAATTGCGGCGGCGCCTCCGGCCACGCCTCCACGATTGCATCGGCCAGCGCCTGCTCGCCGCAGGCAATTACCGCCGGCCCGCAATCCTTCATCATCGCGACCAGTTCAGCCGGCGCCTGCCGCGCATACAGCGGCACCACCGTCAGGCTCTCCGCCATTGCGGCCAGATCCATCGCCACCCACTGCACCGAGTTATGCGCCAGCAACGCGCAACGGTCGCCCTTTTTCAGCCGCAGTCGCCGCAGATAAGCCCGCGCCACCAGCACCTGAGCCAGCAACTGCCGCGCCGTCAGCGGGACCAACTGCCCGTCGCGAAGTTCCTGAAGAACAACGTTGTCCCCGCTCTTCTCCAGGCTGGCAAGAATCTGTTCCAGGAATGACATGAGAATCTGGTCGATCAGGAATGCCAAGCTCGAAAACTAACCCTACCCGTACGCCGCCGCTAATTCCTTCAACCCCTCGCTCATCGGCGGCAGGTAATCCTCCCAGCTCCATTCTCCGCGCCGCGTTGGGAACTCCGGATAGCGCCGCTGCACTTCTTCTTCAAAATAGACGCCCATGCGCGCCATCAATTTCAAATTCCTCACCACGCTCCGTGCAATTCCGTCGGCAATACGTTCACCGTCGCGATCCAGAATCTCAATCGCCGCCAGAGTCCGCGCCTCCAGATCCGGATCATCCACATTCATCAGCAACTCCTGATGTCCGCGCTCGTTCATCAGATTCCGTATGCGCTCATCCATCGTGATCCCAGCCGAAGCCACCAGCGCCGGCATCGAAGTCACAATCCCGTGATAGCGCGAAGACACCATCATGCGGCAAGCCCGCAGAATACTGACCATCTGATACATGTTGTAGTCGTCGGAGGTCAGCACCGGAACTCCGCCTAGCTTCTCCGAGATACGCCCGCAAGCCCGCGCATCCATGCGCTCGGTCGCCGCCATAATCACAAAAACACTTCTCTTCTGGCGAAACGCAGCCACCGCCTTCGCAATTGAACTCAAATAGTGTTCGTTGGCGCGATTCGCCTCTGGCCCCGCATTATGAAAGTAGGGTCCGCGGTAGTGGCTGTCTTTGTATGCGCCGGCCAGGCTGTGCAGCGCGGCCTTCGCGACCGACGCCTTCACTGGCCACTCGAATGGGTTAATCGGACACACCACCAGCACCGGCATCTTCCCGTCCCAACCCACATCGTGGAGCGCCTTCTGCCCATACTCAGCACCCAGCGGCTCAAACGTCCACGCCGTGTCCGTGCCCAATTCTGTCGGCACTCCCAGTTCGCGCAGAATCTTCCGCGACTCGTCATTGCGCGTGATCACCAGCGAATTCCGGCAATAGCGCCCGCACATTTTCGCGACCAGCGGATCCATGTGTCCGGCCTCGGCGCCGTAGCCGATCGAAAGCTTGTTCTCAGCCGCCGCAATACCCAGCGACCCGATCATCATCGTCGCCAGGGCATTCGCGAATTTCGATTTGAACATCGAGCCTTCACACGCCACCACACCATGATGCTTCGGTACTTCACTCGCCAGGAAAGGCGGGAAAATATCCGGCAACCGCACTTGCGAAGTCCCTTCGAAATATCCCCGCGACCGGTCAAAATTAAAGGTCATCATGCTAAGGTCGACATTCTCCGGCCCCAGAATCCGCCGGATCTGCCGCAGCATTTCTTCCACTCGCACATCCGATCCCGTGTTGCGTGTCCCGTTGTAGCCCGCAAACAGCAGCTTCAGTTTTTCACCCGGCTGCCACGGCTCTCCCTTGCCCATCATCCACTGAAGTTTCTTGCCCTCGATGATGCTCGATACCCACGCTTCCAGAACGAAGTCCATCATGCGGCAGACCCTCCCGCCTTTGTGCTCTCCGGCCAGGCTTGATATGGATATTGAAAATTGTGCTCACGGCTGAACCGGAGCAGCGGAAAACTGTATTGCGAAAATGGCGCCGGCTTGCGCCCCATTTCCGTTGTGACCCGTGTATTGTCGAACACCGTATTCCAGGTCAAATACGGCAGGAAGACTTTCAGCAGCGCCGCACCGTGCCCCACCGGCCCTTTGCGGTTCGCCAGCGAGTGGACGATGGAGCTGAACGGTTTTTCCAGGATCGGCAAAAACAGCGGCCCGCGCTTGTTCTGCTCGGCTGCCAGCGCCTTCGTCAATTCCCGAAACGTCTGCGCATCGTTGCCCGAAGAAAGATGATAGGTATCGTGCTCGGGATTCGTCTTCATGTGCAAAGTGGAAATTGCATCCGCCACGAAGTCCACATTCACAATGTCAATTTTGTCATGCGGACGGAAGGGCAGCACCGGCAATCCCGCCAGGAACACGAACGACCGCACCATGTCGAACTGCGTGGTCTGCGGATAGCGGCTGTCTCCCAAGACGATGCTGGGCCGGAAAATGGTCAGCGGCACGTCCGGCAGCAACTCGCGCACCATGTGCTCGCAGAATTTTTTCGTGCGCGCATAGGGATCATAATCCGAGCGCTCCCACTCAATCGACCGGTCTTCCACAACAACTTCGTGGCTGCGCTTTCCCGCCACCGCCACCGTGCTTACATTCGAAAACCGCTGCAGCCCGTGATAGTAGTGTGCTTGCCGCGCCAGTTGCACCACTTCGAGCGTCCCGCGCAGATTCACATTCAAACAACTTTTTTCCGACTTCCGGTTCAGCGAAGCCGCGCAGTGGATAATCGAATCCGTGGTGTGCACGAGCCGGTCATAATCGCCAGCTTCCAGTCCGAACTGGGGCGACGTAAGATCGCCGCGAAATATCCGGATCTTCGCCTGCAAATACTCGTAGAACTTGGGAAACGCCAGGTGCAACTGCAACGCCTGCCAAAGCCGCATTTCGGCGTCTCGCGGGTCGCGGCCGCGCACCAGCAGATTCACGGTGGCGTCATGCCGCTCCAGCAGATTCGCGGCGACATGCGCGCCGATGTACCCGGTTCCACCGGTCAGGAAAATTGCCACGTTGCTCCGTCTGTCCCCGTCGTCATCACATCGCCATTTTCAAGCGTTGAAGTTGTCGTTGTCGCCGGCGGCATTTGCAATTCACGCGGCGCACGCGCTTCCAGCGGCCGCCCTTCGATCAGCGGATACGTCCACCGCCGCAACGCCGGAATATGAATGTCGATCCAATACTCCCACCAGTCCAGCCCCGCCGTGTCATACCCGAAAATCTCTTTTTCCTCCGGCGTCAGAGCCTGCGACAACTTCTCCACGTTATCCGCAACAAAGTCGTGCTCGTTATGAAGAATGAACGGCTCGAACAAGCCCACCAGCTTCTCCACGCGCTCCAGGTTGCGTTCGGTTTTCGCCAGCGGCTTTTTCATGGCCGAGGGCAGCGGAGACATCACCCGCTGGATCGACTTGATAATCATCTTCTGCGCCGGCGCCGACATACGGTTATAGCGCTCTTTCGAAACCGGAATCGCATCCATTCGCAGCCGCAGCCAGTACTCCAGCCCTTCCTGCGCCCGATAGTGACGCCTGTGTCCCAGCGATGTCAACTCGATCGACCGCCCCATGTCGCACGGATTGGTCACCGAAGTCGCCAATTGATAAAGCGGATCGTGCCGCCTCTCCACCAGCGCCGCCCCAATCAGCGTCATCCCCGCGCACACCGCATCCACCGGAATAATATCCAACCGCTTGCGCTCGTTCGAAGGCAATTGCCGAAACGCGGTTCCCAGCAGGTACGACAGCGACGCCGAAGTATTGATGCCCTCATTCCACCCGCGAAACGGCTTCGCCACCGAGGTCTCGACGATTGACGGCCGCACAATCGCAATCGGCAGCCCCGCGCCGTGTTTCGCGATCATCGACTCGGCGAGGCTCTTGGTGAACGTGTAAGTATTCGGCCAGCCCAGCTCCTTCGCGCGCCGCGTGCCTTCTTCCGTAAGATAATTCTTCAACCACCGAACCCTGTTCTTGCGGATCTGGTTTTCCAGCGCCTGCCCGCTCAGCCCTTTCGCCGCATGCTCTTTCCCCAACGCCTGTTTCTTCAATTCCTCGGCGACTTCCGGCCCTTCCGCTCGCGCTTCCGCCGACTCCACCAATTCATGCAGACGATGCCATTCTCTTTCCGCGTCGAAATCTTTCAAGTGCGCCGGCGTGTAATTCAAACGCACCCGTTCACTCACCCGCCCGTCACGCTGCCCCGCCACATAGCAAGTCGAAAGATGCAGCAACGCCGCGTGCTCCGATCCGCGGATGAATTCGATCAGGTGATAAGTCGAATCCACATTCACGGCCAACGCGTCCCGCAGATCGGGATTGAAATCCGTCAAGCCCGAGCTGTTGATGATCAGATCCAAATCCTTACGCAGCCGCGCGGCAGTCGCAGGGTCCAGCCCCAGTCCGGGCTGCGAAACATCGCCCTCCACCACCTCAATCTTTTCCGCCAGCAGCGCGCCCAGTCCGTCGCCGTATTTGTCAAACAACGGATCGAAAACCGGCGACCCTTCGATCATCTTCTCGAAGCGCTGCTGCGCTGGACTCGACTTCTGCCGCCGGATCAGCAGATAAAGCTTCCTCATCTCGGGCAGATCCATCAAGGTATTCGCCAGCCACACCTTGCCGATAAATCCCGTGACGCCGATCAGCATCACGCGCTTCCCACGCAGCGCATGGCGCACCGAAAACTGCGCCGGATACCGCTTTTCGTCGAAATATACAATGGGCCGAACTCGCGGAGTCTCCACCCGCACTGCCGGCACGATCGCCGCCGCCAGCGCCTTCGGCCCCCGCAACCCAAGCGCCCGCACCCATCGCGCCGGACTCTGCTGCCCATCCGGGCCCGCTTCGCGAATCCGCGCAAATAATCCCCGCGGCCGAATCACCGGACTCAGTAGCCGTCCGGTCGCAACTCCATCGCGGAAGTCCAGGCGGTTCGCAATGATCCACCGCACTCCCAGATGCCGCGCCAGGGGACGCATCACCTGCTCCAACCCCTGGCTCACCAGCACTACGTCGACGCCCGTCGCTTGCAACGCCTTCAGATGCCGCACTCCTTCGGCTTTGAGCAGCGGTTTGAGTTTGTATTCGAATTCTTCCTCGCCCAACAGGTCGAGCCGGTCGCGGGTAATCCCGCGCAGCACAGCATGAACGATCCGAGTCGCAGCGACGCGGTTCACTGCATACAGGAACGGACGCAGCACCGCCATTAAGAGCACCAAACTGCGGCGCGCCGCCCGCGCGATAAATGTCTGGCTATTCCAGGTAAAAAACGCAATCGGACGAACCGTGGTAAGTTCCAGCAGACTCCCTTCCACCCGCCAGTAGACCGGGGAGGAAGGCCGCGACCGACGCGGCGGCGAAGCGACGCACGAAGCCTGCGCACTGGCCTCTAGCGGCGACTGCACCTTTCCATCGACTTTGTTTACAGATTCCAAGCCTCAATATCCGGCTACCCTCCCAGCGCGATCAGGAGGCAGGCCGCAATCATCTATTTTAACCTCTAGTGCACAAACGACGAAGAATAACCGTAGCCCGTGTGGAGCGGACACTCCTGTCCGCGAACTCACCCCAGGAGCTGCCACCGAGACCTGCCGCATTCTCGAAGCCCTCAATGCTTGCTCGCAAAGGGTTGCGCTGAACTACCGTACCCGAGCCAACTCCCGAATCTGGTTCAAATACCCCACATACACCGGAATCGGAATATCTGGCGAGTCGCCATCATTCAGAAAATGCGACAGCCGAACCTCCATTGGAATTGCGCTGATGACTTCGCGGAACCGCGCCATCTTCAAGTACTTCTCCCGCCAGACCTCGAGCATCACCGACCGGAACTCTTCGCTGATGAAACCCATTCGACGCTCCCCCAGGGTAATGGCGTCGAAATGCCGTGCCCCGAGCGCCTTCCGGATGGGATCGTCGGGGGCTGAGAACGTGTAGACCAAATGAAACAGATCCGCGAGATCGCCCCAGAGCACCTTTTCCTCGAACGCGCTAAAGCGAAATGAAACCGCGCCGCGTTGCTGAACCGCTCGGGCGTGATCGTCCGCGCTCAGCCCATGACGACCCAATTCATCGCGAAACCATCGCAGTCGATCTTTAGCCAGGTTGTGTCGCAGGAACTCCACGGCGTAAGCATTCGGCAGATAAGTCTTGGGATCACGGTCCAATCGAGCCAACCACGGCACCCAATCGTTCCGCTCCAGGATACCTAGCAACGCCGTCAGATCCGCCAGCCGAACGTCGGGGTGATACTTCACCGCCTGCCAGAAATGCTCAGTCGAATCATAAGTAGCGCCATAGAGCTGAATGCCTTCCTCGATGGGGTACCAGTTCGAGAGCACACGTCCCGCGATCGATGGCGAAGCACTCCAGCAATTCAGCGAATGCTTCCATTTCTCCTGCACTGCTAGAAAGGCCTCTCCGTAACCGGGCGGAGTCGATTCCCTGACACGCGCGACTGCCTGCCGCAATTCGTCGCTGGTGTGCGTAATCAGCGTCTCCAGGGGCCGCTCATCTTCCATCGAGATTACCCGGCTTTCAATCCCGCGTCGCAGCAAATCGCCCGCCAGTTGCCGCCTCTGCTCGTCATCCAGCCCGCCTCGAACATTCCAACGCTGCTTCTCCGACTCGATATAAAGAAACAACTCAGCTAGTGACTTGAACTCAATGAAGCCGTGAATCGCAAACGCTACCGGGCGCCCATCCTTGACGATCACGGTGGAAGGCGTAACCAGAGCCTGCAGAGAAACCGCTTCCGCCGACAGCGGCGAGCTCGCACTCAAAATCGTAAAACCCACCGACAATATCAACCAGCACATGGCCCGCATGTTTCGTGAATGTTCCTTCACAAATCCTCACCGCTTCGAAAGTCTAAGCCATTCGCTCCACCCAGCAAACGTCCCAATACTTCCCAAATTTCCGTCCATTTTCGTTGAATACGCCGACCACTGTAAATCCGAATCGCCGATGCAGCGCTTCCGTCGCCGCATTTGGCAACGCGTACCCCGCCACAAAACGATGAATGTCCTCGCCCTTCAGCCTTTCAAACAATTCCGCATACAACCGGTTTCCAATTCCCTTCCCCATTGCCGCTGGCGCACAATAAATCGTCGTCTCCACCGTCGTCTCGTACCCCGGCTTCGGACGAAACCGCGTCGTCCCCGCATATCCCATGACCACCCCATTTTCTTCCGCAACCACCAGCCGATGCCGACCCGTTGCGGCAAATTGCGCATACCACCCCTCCCGCCGCTCCACCGTGTAAGCCTCAACGTCAAAGGTCACCGGTGTATTCACAACGTAATAGTTATAGATCTCGGTAATCCGCGCCAGATCCCCGCGCTCCGCAGTCCGAATCCATGTCTTGCCCATCGCGGCCCCCTAAATTCAAATCACCGCATGAACCATCCCGGCATTACCCATCCTACGGCGGCTGCCGCCGCCACCACCCAGGCCGAGTTCGCGCGAAACCGAATCAGCGCGACCAAGCTCACTGCGAACACAACTAGCGTTGTCCGGTCCACAATCGATGCCTTTCCCAACTGCCACGCCACCACCGCCATCAACGCAAGCGAGCCCGCAACCACTCCATCCAGCGCTGCCGCAGCCACCGCCGATCTTCGCAGCCGCGGGATCAGCGGTCCGCTCAGCGCCACCAGCACGAAACCCGGCAGAAAGATTCCGGCCGTCGCTACCACCGCACCCAACCAGCCCGCCAAAACGTACCCGACGAACGTCGCCGTCGTAAACAGTGGACCGGGCGTAAACTGTCCCACCGCGACCGCGTCCATCAACTGCTTATCCGTCAGCCAATGCAAACGCTCCACAAACTCGGTCCGCAGAAATGCCAGCAGGACATATCCACTACCGAACACCACCGACCCAACTTTCAGGAACGACAAAAACAAACGCCCCAGACTCACCGGAAACGCCGCGCCCCCAGCCATCACCGCCACAGCCCCGGCAAACATTTGCGGACGTCCGAGAACTTTCTGAAGCACAACGATTCTCGGAAGCCCCAGCGGGCCGATACCCACCAGCCGGTTCCTCATCCCTGACGCCGATGCCGCTGCCAACCCGGCAAACGCCAGCACCATCACCGGACTGACTCCAAACAAATTCAGCGCTGCGGTCAGCACCGCAATCACCGCCAGCAGAGTCGAACGCACTCCCGTCCGTCCCAACTTCCCCAGCGCCTGGATCACGATTGCGACCACCGCCGGCTTGATCGCGGAGAGGACGCCTTCCACCTTCGGCATGGCACCGAAGCGCACATAGGCCCAAGCAATCACCGACACAATGATCGCCGCCGGAATAATGAAGCAACATCCCGCCACAATCAGTCCGCGCCAGCCGCGTTTCAGTTGGCCCACAAAAATTGCGACTTCGGTCGAACTCGGCCCCGGGATCAAATTCGCCGTCGCCAGCCGGTCGAGAAATTCCGCGTGCGTCATCCACTTCCGCCGGCGCACAAACTCTTCTTCCATCATCGCCAGATGCGCCGCCGGACCGCCAAACGCAATCGTCCCCAGTTTCAGAAACACCAGGGCAATCTCCCCCAGCGAAGCCTCCCGTATTTCCGAAAACTCAGTCATCGACGGTGTCGTGCCTGTGGCGCGGACACTGTTGTCCGCGACCTCTCGGAGCGTAAAATTCGAGAGTACCGCAGATTTAGATGAAGTAGGCTTTCATTTTGATGGAGTCAAGCCGCCCCTTGTTCCCCGAACACCGCCCGATAAAACCCGCCCGCCAGGCTTCGCCGACAATCGGAGCCTGCCAGAACAGCCACAATTAACCAAACAGGATTCTTCAGAGTCTGTGAGAATGAACCGCAAGGCGCTGCGGTGTGCTTCAGACGGGGAATTGGCAACGTGAATATGCTGACGCTATTCGGGTTGTTCGCAGTAACCGCGATGCTGGTGACTTACGCGCTGGAGAACCGCAGCACTTGGTTCATCCTCGCGTTCGCGGCGGCCTGCGCGCTCGGCTCTGTCTATGGATTCCTGCAAGGCGCCTGGCCCTTTGGAGTGGTCGAGGCCATTTGGTCGGTCGTCGCCTTGCGCCGCTGGTATCAAACAAAGCAATGAACTGCGAAGCGCCGCAGGTAGAAGCACGCAAAAGAAAAGCATTGCCGTAAGGAGAACTCACTTCACAGCGAATGCCACCAGCGTCCGACCCTTTGGCCCACGCGTCTTCTCGACCTTCCGCAACAGCTCCGCTTCCAGGTCATCCGCATCGGCAACCATCTCGCAAGCGGCGATCTCTTGGTCAGTCGCGCCGTGAAAGCAGAGTTCGCACACTCCCAGCCCGCCCTCCGCTCGCAGCGGGGGGCCAAACGTGCGGCACGTCATCGGCCGAGCCTCGTAGAGATCGCACAATCCCGTCTCCGGATCGAGCACCGGACACATTTCATCATTCCCAAATTCCGCGAAGCGCTTTTCCGCCTCTGGACCCTCGTCCAGCACACCGGTCTTCAAGTCCCCCGGAAACGACGCCGCCAACCGCCGCGCCGAGTCTCGCGCCCGCGCGTGAATCCGCGACGCCCTTTGCGCGTCCTTCCTTTCCAGTTCAGCCAACCCGTCTTGCAACCGCACTGCATCCAGTTGATGAATGGCAAACACCCCCACGCAGCACTGCGTGCATCCCGGACGACACACCAGCCACTCACCACTGCGCCGCGCAGCATCCGCCAGAGCAGCGCTCACAATCTGAATCAGCTCTGCATCTCCAGCCGGCAATCGCCTCGGTGACATCCCGGAAGCATACCGCATCGCCTGCGCCGCGCAGAGTCGACGCCATCACGAACCAGGACTGGAGGGACACCTGGCGCCGAAAATGAAAATGGAGGATGAGCGCGTTCGCCCATCCTCCAGGGAGTGGTTAGCAACTACAGAAAACAAGGGTTACTTGCTGTCGCCGTCGTGATCTACATCAGTACTCTTTAAGGTGACCTTGTCCTGCGGGAGCGTGCCACTGGTTGAAGTCTGGGCTGGGGGTTGTGGCTGGCGAGCAGCCGTTTGTGCAACTTGGTTCGCGGAGTTGGCTTGGGCACTGCTTATAGGATTGATCATAGTGAAGGGGATCGGCATTTTCGAAAAACTCTTTGGTGAAATCGGACCGAAGTCAGCGATCTTCCGTAACCGTTACTTCTCGCCAACGGGGTCCAGGCTTTCGTCTTCGCCGCGTGAACTAAGGACCAAATGTGTCAGTCATCAACCGGACGACTACGATATAATCTGCGCCATTGAAAGTGTTGTCCCGGCCAGTCGACCAACAAGGGGACGCAAATGTTCAGCAAAACGATCGCAGTTGGATACGCCGTGTTAACTGTCGTTCTCGGCTCCTCTACGCTGCTCAGTCAAACGAGCCCCGGCCCGCCCAATTCCCCGTCCGGACGTGAATTTCCGGTCATCATGCGCCAAAACGTCATTGCCGGGAAAACCCCCGTCGGAACCAAGGTGCAGGCCAATCTGGCAATCGCGACCCTGGTCGAAGGCGTAGTTATCCCGCGCGACGCCCTTTTGTCCGGAGAAGTTACGGAGTCGGTGGCGAAATCGAAAAGCGACCCCTCCCGGCTCGGCATTCGCATGGATTCCGCCCAATGGAAGAATGGTGCGGCACCCATCAAGGTCTACTTGACCTCATGGTATTACCCGGTGGCGGCAACGTCGGCTCAGGACCTCTCGTACCAGCCACCCGGCGCCGCGCAGAGCGTCAGAAGATGGAATGGGATGGGCACCTACCCGGACAAGAACGCGCCGCCGGATCCGCAGCCGCTTCCGGGGCCGGACAGGGACTCCAGCCCGGCTACGGCCTCGATGATTTCCAAACACCGTGTACTCATGAAAGACGTGGACGCGACCAGCAACCCGGATGGATCGGTTACGCTTACCACCATGCGTTTCAATCTCAAGCTCGATAAGGTGACGACTTACGTCCTCGCCGCCGGCGGCCTGGTGCCGACGAATCACCCATAACCCAGGTTGCCGGACTTCTGCAGCCACCCTTAACCCTTAAAAGATCGGGCCTTCCGTAATCTATCCCGCCCAAGCCTCGGCGAGTACGCTCCAGAGTAAGCCTCAACGCAGCAGACTCTCTCAGAAAACCTATCCCGGTTTCTTAACTGAATCGTTCCTGATCCGAAGGGCGGCGCTGCCTCGATGTCTACTCCTGTCATTGGTGTACCGAATGTGGTTCCTTCCGCTCCGCGGGAGGGCGCAGCAGCAGCTCCTGCCGCAGTGCCATTCTCCACTCCGGCGCTGCTGGCGGCGATGCTGAAAGCTTCGCCGAAAATCAGCGATCTCTTCTTTTCGCCGGGCAAACCACCGCTGGTCGAAATCAGCGGGAAACTGTTCCCGACCGGAGGGGCGCGGGTTCTCAATAGCGACGATACCCGGCGCATTGCTTCCGATCTGATTGGGAACAACCAGCATGCCATTGATAACCTGAAGGAGCTTGGTTCCTGCGATGTCTCCTACAGTTTGCCGGGCGCCTACCGGTTTCGGATCAATATCTTCATGCAGCGGGGCTCCTGTGCCGTCGTGATGCGAGTAATTCCGGGTAAGATCCCCAACTTCGAGAGCCTGAACCTGCCTGCCGAATTAGGCAAGATTGTGGCCCTGCGCAATGGGATCGTGTTAGTCACGGGCCCGACTGGTTCCGGCAAATCCTCCACCCTGGCGGCGATCATCGACAAAATCAACACCGAGCAGTCGTATCACGTGCTCACGATCGAGGATCCCATCGAGTTCCTGCACCTGCACAAGAACTGCATCGTGCATCAACGTGAATTGCACAGCGATACGCCGAGTTTTGCCTTGGCGTTGAGAGCGGCGCTGCGCCAGGCTCCGAAAGTAATCCTGGTCGGAGAGATGCGGGACCGCGAGACCATCGAGATCGCGATGGAGGCGGCGGAAACCGGCCACCTGGTGCTTTCNNTTTTCCCCATGGCCGAACAGCACACCATGCGCAACCGGCTGGCGAAAAGTTTCCGGTACATCGTTTCGCAGCGCCTGATACCGCGCAAGGATGGCACTGGACGGGTGGCTGCGATGGAGATACTGAAGTCCACGCTGCGCACCCGGGAGTACGTGGAAAAAGGCGAAGCTGACGGCAAGACGTTGCTGGACGCAATGCGGGTCGGCTCCAACGAAGGCATGCAAAGTTTTGACGGCGACATCGAGAGACT
>PMBA01000415.1:0-10282 GCA_003152795.1 Acidobacteriaceae bacterium
GGATTCAATTCAGAGAAAAATCCGGCGGGCCGAACGGGATGCGCTTGGGTATGAAGAAGGGGGGGCGGAAACTCTTCTGGATCGTTTCTACCCGCTTCTGTGCCGCACCCGCCAGCGCCATGGCGTTCCTCCCCAACCCCGCAAATGGTTTTCCAACTTGTTCCTGTCTTTTCGGAATCGAGCGACCATCCGGCTCGCATCCAAGGCTGGGAAGCCCGTCGGGGCTCTGCTTACGATCTGTTTCAAAAATACCCTGGTCTACAAGTACTCCTGCGGTGAACCCGAGCATTTCAAGCATGGCACCATGCAGTTCCTTCTCTGGCGTGCCATCCAGGATGCAAAAGCCCGCGGGATGGAAGAGCTCGATTTCGGCCGCTCTGATTTGGGCGATGACGGACTGATGTTATACAAAGAGCGCTGGGGAGCGGTGCGCTCTGAGACTGGGTATTTTCGGTACAGTCCTCTCCATCCAGCGCGCCATCGCTTCTTCAGCACCCTGCCGAGCAGACTAGGCGTGCCTTCTTATCTTCCACAAGGAGTCTTGGCCGCTGCAGGCCGGCTGCTGTACCGCCACTTTGGTTAGTCGATAAAAAATATCCGCATTGCCGATTCTCCCGTGCAAGAATAGCTTAAGCAAACCCCCATGCAAGTAGGTCGGTCTATCATCGATTACTATCGCTGCCCGGATCGCTTCCTGGACTTCGAGCTGAAAGGTCCCTTGTCCGCGGATGAAGGATTTTTTCGATTCGGTCCAAGCATTTGCTACGGCAGCTCCTGTTCCGGACGCCGCTCCTCCCGGGTGGACAATGCACTTTACGATGTGCTTGGCGACGTCTTGATTCAAAACTCAAAAGCAACTCTCCCGTTCAGTCCGTCCGAGGTAATCGACAATCTCCGGCTGGAACGCTACGTCCTCCGTGCTCGAACTTACCAATGGGAGAAAAGTATCTACTACGCTCTTCGACCGTGGTTATCTCCTGCAATCCGGATTCTTATCAAGAAACTGCAGCTACGAGGTTGGCAAAAGATCCCCTTCCCGGAATGGCCGGTCGACCGTAGCGTGGAGAATATCTGCGAACAGCTGCTGTTGCTGTCCCTTCAGGTCCACAAATCAGACAGGATCCCGTTTATCTGGTTTTGGCCTCGCGGCGCGCGCGGCTGCGTCATGATGACACATGATGTTGAGACCTTGGCGGGGAGAGATGCTTGCGCAAAATTGATGGATATCGACGATTCATTCGGCATCAAAGCTTCCTTTGAGATTATTCCGGAGGAACGGTACGGAGTTACTCCAGATTTTCTCGACACGATAAGGCGTCGTGGTTATGAAATAGCCATTCACGATCTGAAGCACGATGGACGGCTCTTCGATCGGCACGATGAATTCCTGAGCCGCGCGAGAAAGATAAACCAATACGCAAAACAGTATGGTGCCGGCACGTTTCGCTCGGGCGTTCTCTACCGACAACCTGAGTGGCTCGATGCGTTCCAGTTTTCATGCGATATGTCGATTCCGAATGTCGCCCACCTCGATCCTCAGCGCGGTGGCTGTTGTACCGTAATGCCGTATTTCATCGGGAACATGATCGAACTTCCGCTAACGACGACCCAGGACTACATCCTGTCTTACCTTTTAGGTGAACACTCGATCGACCTGTGGAAGAAGCAGATCAGCATGATCCTGGAAAAGGCCGGGCTGGTGAGTTTTATCGTTCATCCCGATTACGTCATGAGCGGTGAGAGGCAATCGCTCTACCGGGATCTGTTGACGTATCTGCAGGAATTGCGGTCCAGTACGCACTTATGGTTCGCGCTTCCGAATGAAATTGATCGGTGGTGGCGTCAGCGCGGAAAGATGTCACTCGTGGCCAATGGTGACTCCTGGGAGATTCGAGGGGAAGGCTCCAACCAGGCCGTCCTGGCTTACGCCACGAACGTTTCCGGGAAACTGACCTATTCCGTGTCGTCCCAGGAACGGGCCGATGCTGCGGGACGTTCTGGCGTCGCTTGAGACGATGCAGCGTTCAGGGGATTGGAAGGGTTACCTCCTACGACCAAACTCATTCGCCCGTTGGAGTGCTCGCTTGCTCGAGCAGTTCAAGCTGGAGATTCGCACTACCTAAGAAGTTGTGAACATATTTCACATCGTCGGAGCTCGCCCCAACTTCATGAAGGTCGCTCCGGTCCTGAATGCCCTCAAGGACCGCGAGAATGTTGTGCAGACCCTGATCCACACCGGTCAGCACTACGACGTCAATATGTCCGATGTTTTCTTCCAGCAATTGGGCATACCAGCGCCCGATGTGAACCTGGCCGTCGGTTCGGGCACGCATGCGAAGCAGACGGCCGAGATCATGATCAGGTTGGAGCCTGTCGTCCTCGAACGCCAGCCTGACATGGTCCTGGTGTATGGGGATGTAAATTCGACGGTAGCGACCGTGCTGGTCTGCGCCAAACTGGGCGTTCAAGTCGGCCACGTCGAAGCGGGACTGCGCTCGTTCGATCGAACCATGCCGGAGGAGACCAACCGCGTGGTGACCGATCAGCTTTCCGACCTTCTATTCACGCCGTCCGAGGATGGCGATGAGAATCTTCGCAGTGAGGGAATTTCTGCGGAGAGGATCTTCCGCGTGGGCAACGTAATGATTGACTCGCTCGTGCGCCTGTTGCCCTCAGCGCAGAAGATCAGAATTGATGGCCTGCCTGGGCGCTATGCTCTGGTTACGCTGCACCGCCCGGCCAACGTCGACGATGGCGCGATCCTGAAAGGAATTCTGGAGTCGCTGCTCGAGGTAAACCGGGATTTGACGGTGGTTTTTCCAGCCCATCCACGAACCCGCAAACGAATTGCCGATTTNNGTCGTCATCACTGATTCGGGTGGCATTCAGGAAGAGACCACATACTTGGGTGTCCCTTGTCTCACCGTGCGCGAGAACACAGAACGCCCCATTACGGTTTCCATCGGGACGAATGTCTTGGTGGGTCGCGACCCCGAAAAGCTGCGCCTCGAATTGTCGCGAGTGCTTGCCGGGAAAGCGAAGAAGGGAACTGTGCCACCCCTTTGGGATGGACACGCGGGGACGCGCATCGCCGATATTCTGGTTGCGCAACCCTCACGAGTGAACTCGGCGATCGGAACCGGATCGCCATCTAGTAGAATGTGACTGACTTGTTTCAAGTCTCACATGTGCTTGCAGGATTCATGTGCCTCGGCTGTTGGCGAAGTCGAGGTTTGTAGAGTGTCGATGCACTGCTACTAAACGCGGGTGAAGTAGGCGATGGGCCCGACCAGGGTCACAGCGGCGGTGCCGACTCCGTCCCACCCGCTCCAGAACTCTCTGTCTCGGTGTGGGCCGGTTCCAAAGAAAAGGTCCAACCGGCTCACCCCGGCAAATCCGGCTATAGTCGACTGACGATAGGCATCAATGTGGATCAACCCATTCCGGTTCTTGCTGGCGCTACTTGTCCTGCTTTGTCTCGGCCTTGCGTGCTGTCACAAAGGCCCGCCGCACCGCGTTACTCTGATGTGGGAAGCACCCCAGTCCGTTCCCGGAGTCTCAGTCGTTGGCTATAACGTGTATCGGAGTACGACTTCCGACGGGCAATTCGTGAAAATCGCCTCCCGAGTACCAAACCCGCCGTATGAAGATAGCCTGGTGGTCAGTGGCCGTACTTATTTCTACGTTGTGACTACGCTGGACGAGGCCGGCCGCGAGAGCCGGTTCTCCCGGGAAGTACAAGCCGCGATTCCCTGAGTTAGCTGGCCGTTGCTAGGTGGAGACCTATCGTCCCCTTCGCCGGATGACTCGTCACCCCGTCACGGTACTAGTCGAGAGCTAGCCTGGCCGCGCTGAGGGCGACCTTAGGGAACGACCGCCTGCGTTTCCATCGAGTATGCGCTCTCATTCGAGTTGTCATCTACGGCCGTGGCTACGTAGTAGTAAGTCTGCCCGGAGTCGACCGCGGTGTCGGAATATGCGGTCGCACCATCGAGCGAACTGTTGATCATCGCGTAGGGACCACCCGACGCGGTGCTGCGGTATACGTTGTAGCCGACCGCATTAGTCGAGGAGTTCCAGGTTACGTTCACGGTGTGTTGAGTGGGCGCCGTTCCCGTTCCCGTCATCGATTGCACGGCCGGCGAGTTTCCAGCGTTGCTGGAGAACGACAAAGACGCCGACGTGGCGCCGCTTGCCATCGGCGCGAAAGTGACGGTGAAGGGCGTGGATTGACCGGCAGCGAGCGTCACTGGCAGTGAAAGTCCCGACAGCGCAAACTCACTGTTGCTCAGACTTCCCGATGTAATTGTGACCGACGCGCCGCTGGCGCTAAGGCTGCCGCTCAGCGATGCACTTGACGCGACCGCCACGTTCCCAAAACTGAGACTGCTTGGAGAAACCGTCAACTGACCCGCGGACGTTCCGGTCCCGGAGAGCGCAATCGTAAGCGGCGAGTTTGATGCGTCTGATACCACGGACAGGCTTCCGCTCACCGCACCGGATTTGGCGGGTGCAAAGCTGGCAGTAAACGTCACGCTTTGGCTCGCCGTGAGAGTGAGGGGGAGGGTCAATCCACTGATGGAGAAGACCGCCCCAGTCAAATTCGCCTGCGAGAGGGTGACGGTCGATCCACCGGTGTTGGTCAGCGTCTCAGACAGGTTCGTGCTGTTACCGACCTGCACGCTGCCAAACGCAAGGCTTGTGGGATTCGCGCTCAGCGTTCCCGCTGTAATGCCGGTTCCAGAAAGCGAAATGCTCAGGTTGGAATTCGCGCCGTTGGAAGTAATACTCACGCTGCCGGAGGCGGTGCCGCTCGTAGCCGGATTAAACAGTACAGTGAAGGTCGCGCTTTGTCCGGCATTCAAAGTCAAAGGCAACGCCAGCCCGCTCAANNGCTCGTGCTGCTGCCGACCTGAATGCTGCCGAACGCCAGGCTCGAAGGATTGGCGGCCAGCGTCCCCTGCGTAACGCCCGTCCCTGAAAGTGGGATACTCAAGTTCGAATCTGAGCCGTTGGAAGTAATACTCACGCTCCCGGTTGCGGCCCCGCTCGTGGTCGGACTAAACAGTACCGCGAAAGAAGTGCTCTGACCGGCATTCAACGTCAAAGGCAGCGCCAGTCCGCTCAAACTGAATCCGGCGCCACTGGCGGCGGCCGCCGAAATCGTAAGACTCGTTCCTCCCGAATTCGTCAGCGTTCCGGGCAAACTCTTCGAACTGCCGATTTGGATATTTCCGAAACTGAAGCTGGACGGATTGGACACCAATTGGCCGGGTGCAACGCCTGTTCCGGAAAGTGGCACGGAGAGGGTCGGGTTGTTCCCGTTCGAATTGATTGTCAGCGCGCCGCTTGCCGCGCCCGTTGCAGAAGGACTGAAGATTACGTTGAATGCATGGCTCTGTCCCGCGTTGAGCGTGATCGGCAGACTCGGACCAGTAAAGCTGAATCCGCTCCCGGTCGCCGTGGCGCTCGACACCTTCACGGCTGCCCCGCCCGTATTCGTAACCGTCAAGGTCACGGATTGACTGCTTCCCACCGTTACATTCCCAAGATTCGCGCTGCCCGGATTTGCGCTTAGCGAACCCGCCGCCAGGCCCGTGCCCGAAAGCGGAATGCTGAGTGGTGAATTGCTTGCGTCGGAGACGATGCTCAACCCTCCACTCGCAGCGCCTGTGCTGCTTGGAGCAAAAATAACGTTGAAACTCACGCTCTGATTGACGGCGAGCGTCGCCGGTAAAGCCAGTCCGCTGACCGAAAAACCGGTTCCGCTTGCCGTCGCCTGTGAAATTGTCACAGTGGCTCCGCCCGTGTTGGTCAAGGTTTCCGAAAGGCTGCCATTGCTGCCTACTTGGATATTCCCGAAGGTCAGGCTGGAAGGGGTGGGAGTCAATATTCCGCCGCCAACTCCAGCGCCAGAAAGGCTAAGCACGATCTTGTTCTTCACCTGGTCTTCCGCGATCGTCGAAAACGCGATGCTGCCGCTGAAATTGCCGCCGCCCGTGGGCGCGAACGCGATCGTTGCCGGTGTCGATGTTCCGGGGTGCAGCCTCAGTGGCAGGGCGAGGTTGCTCATCGAGAATCCCGCGCCGCTCAGCACCGCCGAAGTGATTGTCACATCGGTCCCGCCAATGTTCGAAAGTGTTACCGTGCTCGTCTGGTTGCTTCCAACTTTGGTGTTTCCAAAAGCGACCGGCGTTGGGCTGGGTGAAAGTAATCCCCGCCTGACGGCCCTGCCCGAGGCATCCAGGGCAGCGTAGGGCTGAGAACTCTGCCCATCGAAGGCGATCCTGGTGGTCGGATCGCCCGGATCTGTAGGCTGGAACTGGACGTTGAATTGGGCGTTTTGTCCCGCCGCCAATACAACCGGCAATTTGATGCCGGTGACTTGGAAGGGCGGAGCCACTCCCTGAATCGAGCTGATGGTAACCGGAGCGAATGTGTTGTTGGAAAGGGAGTTAGGCAGCGCCTTGCTGTCGCCGACCGCCACCGTCCCGAAGTCCAGGCTACCGTTACCGACACCGACCGTGCCGCCGCCATTCGAGCCTGCGGCTACGCCTTGACACCCTGTCAGGAGCAGCAGGATGCCACCAAAAACCATGGAATGGACCAACCGACGATGCAGCCTATGAAAGTTCAACGCGACCTCTATTTGCCGTTACAAACCGCACGGCGGGGGATTTCGGTCACCAGAACCCTTAAATTTCAGCTCCGGCAAGAACAGTGTCTCTCCTGGTTGCCGCCAGCCATAGATTGCGAAAGGCCCAGCGGGGCGCGGCATCTGGCCAATTTGCGCCTGACCGAATCTCCTTTGGGGAATGAACTGCCGTGCGAAGGGAAGAACAGGTCGCTATAGCTTATAAGCTATTGTTAATAAAAGGGTAAACAGCCCCCGCGCCGGGACTAAAGTACCAAGGGTCACATATCGAGCAGATTTTACCTGGCCGACCTAGGGAACTCGATCGCAATGTGCAGAAGCTTGCATATCGCCCAAGTCCCACTCATCGACGGCGAGCCTGCTATACAACCGTGGTCCCTACTAACCCGTTCGCCCTCTTCCAGTTCTTGCGAGTGCTTTCCCCGGCTCGCGGGTTTAACATGAGCAGAGATAGGGCTCCTGGATGGCAGGGGGCGTGCATCTAAACATAGGTAGCTCAAAGGTTCCGGAGCAGAGGATTGAAGATGAGATATTGGTGGTCGGTCCCGGTCGTACTGGTGGGCCTCAGCCTGAGCGGATTCGCCCAGCAGAACAGCACATTCAGGGTTAAGCGTTCTGCCCCCGAAAAGGCGCCGAAAAAGAGCGCGCCCATCGGCAAGACAGCAGCGAGTCCGGCGGCTTCTTCCACTGCCAACTCGAGGGATTTGCAAACCTTGGAGCGCCAGACCGCCAAGTCCTCCGCCCCATCTCGCCCTGCCGCCAACCGGACGCCGCGGACTGGCTCCGCCCTGAAGCCCGTGAAAGACAAGCCGAATCCGCCGATCAACTTTGGTGAAACCGGCGGCAAGAGTGTGGGAACAACCAGCCAGGGTAAGAACCCTTACAAGGGACGGCTCCGGCAGAAACACGCTCACCAATAGCCAGATCCCAATCGCCAAGCTCCAGCGACCGCTACCTGCGAGATTCAGCGCGGAACGCTGGACCGATCCGGGGCTGGGACTGTTGGCGCCACAGTTCTAGCGTGGGGCTCTTTGGTGGGGCTCTTTGACGGAGTACTTCAGCAGGCAGTACAAGGCTCGCACGCCGTCTTTCCATCCGATCTTCTTGCCCTCCTCATACGTGCGACCCCAGTAACTGATTCCCACCTCATAAATGCGCAGGTTTCGCCGCGCCACCTTTACCGTGATCTCGGGCTCGAATCCGAACCGATTCTCCTCGATCGGGATCGACTGAATGACTTCGCGCCGGAAGACCTTGTAGCAGGTTTCCATGTCGGAGAGGTTGATGTTGGTGAGGCAATTGGAAAGCAAGGTAAGAGCCCGGTTGCCGACCGAATGCCAGAAGTACAACACGCGATGCGGCGCACCGCCCAAAAAGCGCGAGCCAAAAACTACATCCGCTTTGCCTTGGACCAGAGGTTCGATCATCAGCGGATATTCCGCCGGATCGTATTCCAGATCGGCGTCCTGGATGATGACGAAATCGCCCGTGGCCTCCTGAATGCCACGCCGCAGCGCCGCTCCTTTACCCATATTCTGCGGCTGAAGCGCCACGCGGATTTGCGGATGTTCAGACTGCAGTTCCGCCAGGATCTCGCGCGAGCCATCCCCCGAACCGTCGTCGACGCAGATCAGTTCGATCTCCAGCGGAACCGAAAGAACCTTCAGGACCACCTCCCGGAGCGTGGCCCGTTCGTTATAGACCGGCATGACGACGGAAAGCTTCATACCTCAAGATCGTAACAACCCGTACTCTCCAAGCACAACTGATCGTCACTGCACTCAACGTCACCGCGCTCAATCACACCCAGAGCTATACTCACTTGTCGTGCGGGAAAACTGAATCGCTCGGTTCGCCCGGCACGGAACGTCGACAACCAACGCCGCAACAATTGATCGATGAGGACTTTCCGCAAACTCGAGTTCCTCGCGGCCGCGCTCGCCTTCGTGGTTGGCCTGGGCACGCTGGGCTTTCACTACATCGAGGGATGGCCCTGGTTCGATGGGTTCTACATGGTCATCACTACCCTGACCACCATCGGATATCAGGAAGTACATCCCCTCTCGCACACCGGGCGGGTGTTCAACGTCATCATCATTCTGGGTGGAGTCGCCCTCGTGTTCCTCGTCATCGGATCCCTCACCCAGGCTTTGCTAGAATTCGAGCTGCAGAACTTCTTTGGAAGGCGCCGCATGGAGCGCGATATAGGTCGTCTCTCGGATCATTACATCATCTGCGGCGCCGGACGGGTCGGCCGTAGCGCCGCCCGCGAGTTGGCGCGCCGTCCCGCTCAGTTCGTCATCGTTGAAAGCAACGAGGCCAAGGCGCAGAAATTCGCCGCCGACAACTGGCTCATGCTCATCGGGGATGCCACCCAGGAACAAGTTCTACGTGACGCCCAGATCGGCCGCGCTCGGGGCCTGGTCGCCGCCACCACCACCGACGCCACCAATCTTTATATCGTGTTGACCGCCCGCAGCTTGAATCCCAGCCTCCGCATCATCGCCCGCGCCAGCGAAGATATGGCGGAGAAACACCTGCGCAGCGCGGGCGCCGATGCGGTTGTCTGTCCCTATGTTTTTGCCGGACAGCGCATCGCCCATTCCTTCCTGCGTCCCCACGTGGTCAGTTTCCTCGATACCGCCACCACCCATCTCGGCATGGATCTCGAAATCGG
This sequence comes from Acidobacteriaceae bacterium, assembly GCA_003152795.1. Classification (GTDB taxonomy): domain Bacteria; phylum Acidobacteriota; class Terriglobia; order Terriglobales; family Acidobacteriaceae; genus Acidiflorens. Next base: position 9,333 of record PMBA01000415.1, read on the forward strand.
CGAAGTGCCCATCGCCGCGCACAGTCCGTTTGCCGGTAAGACCATCGAGACCTCATGCATCCGCCAGGACCGCGGCGTCATCATCCTCGCCATCAAGCGCGAGTCGGGTATGCGCTTCAACCCCGCCCCTGACGATCGCATCGAAGCCGGCGATTTTCTGATTGCCATGGGCGAGCCGCAACAGCTTCGCGAACTTGAACAAACGGCCGGGTCCGAGCCATGAAGATCGTGAGCGCGGCGGAAATGCGCGAGATCGATCGTGTGACCTCGGAGCGCTTCGCAGTCCCATCTTTGACGTTGATGGAGAACGCCGGCTCAGCCGTCGCCCGCTTCGTTCTCTCCGACTACCCGCAAGCCGAGCGCATCGGCATTCTCTGCGGCAAAGGCAACAACGGTGGCGATGGATTCGTCGTCGTCCGCAAGCTGGCCGAAGCAGGCCGCGCGGTTCGCGTGCTGCTCTTGTCTGATCCCGAACACCTTCGCGGCGATGCCGCAGCCATGTTTCAAAGAATGCTGCGGACCCTCGAGCCGCTGAACCTCGCGCCCGTGATCGTGCTCGATGCGAGTGGGCTCGATTCATCGCTTGCGGCGGAGATTTTCGCCGCCGACGTTATCGTGGACGCAATCCTCGGCACTGGTTTTCGTCCGCCGGTCCGCCCGCTCTATGCCGCCGCGATCGGCAAGATGAATGCGTCTCCGGTTCCAATTGTTGCCGTCGATATTCCGTCAGGGGCCGACGCCGATGCCATGCGGCCAGAAAGCGCGGCTGGCTCCAGTAGCCGGACGGTCCACCTGCGGGATCAGGCGCGCGCCGACGCCATCGTGAGCTTCACCGCTCCGCATCCTGCCCACGTGTTCGCAGCATCGACTACTGGTCCCACCCTGATTGTGCCCATCGGTTCGCCTCCAGAAGCCATCGTCTCGCAACTCGGACTTCATCTCAGTACCCC
>PMBA01000415.1:10381-10988 GCA_003152795.1 Acidobacteriaceae bacterium
GGTCCCGCCCTGGATTCGCTGCTCGAACGCAAGACGCTCGCCATTGGCCCCGGCATCTCTCGCAACTCCGAGACCGCTGAATTCGTGCGCACCATCGTCAAACGCCGCGACCAGGCATCGACCGCCGATGTGGTGGTGGATGCCGACGCCCTGAACGCCTTCGAAGGATCGGCCGGCCAACTGAACGGCAGCGGGCGAACCGTCGTCATCACCCCGCACCCCGGAGAAATGTCGCGCTTGACCGGCTTAAGCATCGCCGAAATTCAAGCCAACCGGCTCGAAGTCGCGCGCGACTTCGCTCGCGAGCATCAGTTGATTGTCGTGCTCAAGGGACATCGCACCTTAATCGCCGCGCCCGATGGCACCGCCTGGGTGAATCCCACCGGCAATCCCGGCATGGCCACCGGAGGCACCGGAGACATCCTCACCGGCATGGTCGCTGGCCTGCTCGCGCAACATCCGCAGCATGCCCTCGCAGCCGCCGCTCTCGCCGTCTATCTTCATGGACTGGCAGGCGACCTGGCCAGCGAATCCGTCGGCGAGAATTCCCTGGTGGCGACCGATCTGGTCCGCTTCCTGCCCCATGCCTTCGCGCAGATGCGGAATG
>PMBA01000369.1 GCA_003152795.1 Acidobacteriaceae bacterium
CAGCAGAAGCACGTCTGGGGGCAGCAGATTCTGTGGGACGAACTGCCGCGCGTGCGTGAGGTCGCCGGCGCAACCGTCGGGATCGTCGGCCTCGGCAGCATCGGACGCGCGGTTGCCAGGAGTGCCAGAGCTCTGGGCATGAAGGTGATCGCCATGCGCGAGCATCCGGAGAAGGGAAGCGAAGGCGCCGACGTTGTGTTCGGGCCAGCCCAGATCGGCGAAATATTCCGGCAAGCGGATTACATCGTGCTGGCAGTGCCCGTCACGGATGGCACGAAGGCCATTGCGAACGCCGAACGCCTGGCGCTCATGAAGCCCGGCGCCTGCCTGATCAACGTCGGTCGTGGCCCGCTCGTGGATGAACCCGCGCTCGCCGCCGCTCTGCGTGAAAAAACGATTGGCGGCGCGGCGCTCGATGTTTTTCCAAAAGAACCACTGCCCGCCGACTCTCCTCTGTGGGACGTGCCGAATCTGCTGATCACTCCGCACACCGCGGCGCTGACTGACAAGTTATGGGAGCGTCACTACGCGCTGTTCTCGGAGAATCTGCGGCGCTATCTGGGCGGGCAACCGCTGCTGGCAGTCGTGGATAAGCAAAAGGGCTACTAGTGTAGTGCGTCAGACAGATCGACCTAATCCGGCGCCGTCTTACCGCGTATCCACTCCAAAACCCAAAATCGCATTGACTTCCACGGGGTCGCTTCCCCGAAAGGCTGGACGAAATTTCCAGCTATGCAGAGCGGCGAGAATTTTGGACGTCGTTTCCGCGGCGCCGGGCTCTAGCACTTTCAGGTCTTTGAGATCTCCCGAGCGGTCCAGGATGCAGGCGATCACCACGTGTGTGGACCGAAGGCCAACGGGTAGATCCTTGCGCATGGGTTCGGGCGCGCTCAATCTGATCGAAGAAGGATGGCTTGCCGATGCGGCGTCGGCGTACTGCATTACCGCCGTGCCGATCGCGGTCTCGATGTAGATGGAGCCAGTGATGTCGCCTTTCAGAAAGCCGTAGTAGGCGAACACGCCACCGGAGCGGGGGGTCGCTTCGATCGTAACTCCCGACCCCTTATGATCGCCGGCGGAAGAACGTCCGGGACCGCTGGATGGAGCGTCGCCGCCCGGAGCGCCGAAACTGGGCAGCGTGACCGTGGTCGTGCCGCCTTCCACGGACACACCCGGCATGGCGGGTGTGCCGCTGGTGCCATTGCCCGCGCCGCCGCTGCCTGGATACGGCGAGATCCCGCCTCGTGCATTGGGGTCGGATCCCCGTCCAGCACCTTCTTTGCCCGCACCGGACCCTTCTCCTTGCAGGCCGCTGCCGGGGCCATTGCCTTTGCCGATGCCAGATCCGCCGCCACTGCCCCCGAGTCCACTCTTTCCCGTCCCACTCGGCGACATCGCAAGCGCGCCCCCGCCGGTCGAGTTCGGCAGTCCGGCTTTGTTTCCTGGTTGGCTGGAAACGACGACACCGGTTCCCGCAGCGTTTCCGCCTGCGTTCGTCGGCGGTGCGACGGAAGAACCGAGGTCGAGCGGACCGCCTGCGCCCGCTCCTTTGTTGCCTCGTCCGCTGCCCGTGAGCGCCTTGCCGCCCCCCAGCCCCGGCGGAGGCGGTACCACATCGGCCGAGCCGAGCAGCGAACCTGCCGATGCACCGGAGCGGCCGCCGCTTGCCGAAGTACCGCTTCCTCCCTGAGAACCGTGTCCGTCGAGACTGGCCGGAGGGGGCACGACCTGGGGTGTAAATGCGCCCACGCCAGTCCTTGTCGCCGATCCTCCGCCGGACGCGCTCGGTGGCGGAGGCACTGGCTTCGTGCGCAAGTCGCCAGTGGCCGAACCGCCCCAGCTATTGAGATCGCGGCTGACCTGCGATGGCGGCGGCGCCACGATGGCCGGGGCCGGCATCGTCAGTTTCGGTGTGGACGACATGTCGCGCGGGGGCGCGGAAGTCGGTGGCGCAACCACGTCGACCGTCTGCGTCAAGGGCACCAGGGAACTGGCCAAGTCGCGCTGCGCGTCCCGCGGAGCCGGTGCGACGACGTTCGGAGCGATCGGGTTTGCACTCCGCATTTTGTCCCGCGAAAGGTTCGGTGCGGGTGGCACGACGGCTGCGCTCAAACTTGGCGAACTGCGCGTGCTGCTGTGCGAAACTTCGGGCGCTGGAGGAACAATGTCGGTGGTCAGGTTGCTCGAATTGCGGCGAGCCGAGGAATTCAGTTCCGGAGACGGCGGCACCGCGCTCATCGCCGGCAGCGCTGGCGCGGTGAGAGAAGATCGCAAGCCTTCGGCGGGCGGCGGTCCAGGATTCGGTTTGAACGCAAGCAGATTGGCGACCGCCGAATCGGAATGCGGCAGGTTCAGCTTGGGAGCGTCCACCACTTTCTCGCTCGGCTTGTCGCCCCGCGCTACCCGAATCGTCTGCGTGCGGTGGTGGGCCTGCTGGCCGCCGGCGCGTCCGGACTTGCCAGACTCCGCTCCTCCTCGGTCCTGGGTTTGCGGCAGTTCGTCGCCCGAGTAGTAGATGACGTCCTCTTGGGGATGATTGGGACCAAGCGGGATCTCAAGACTCACAAAGTGTTCGGGGATCACGATAATCGCGATCAGCAGCAGGCACTCCAGCAGCCAGCAGGCGAGCATGCCGCGATAGGGGAAGATGCCAATGGGCGCTTCTCCGGTCAGGGCCTTCGGAGAGCGGGCGAGCGCCGGGCGCAGCGCGGACTTGAACTCTTCCCACGGCGACGACCACTCCACCAGCAGGCGCGGCGGTTCCGGCCACTGCGTGGCGACTTCGGGAATGTCGACAACTTCGGACATTATTTTGACTGCGTTATTTTCTGGGGGGAGTCGTACTAGTATAGTGTGCCAGAAGGATGCTCTGATTATCGCGGTAACTTCAGTGTTTTTTGTGTCTTTTTTCTCTCGGACACTGGAACAGGGTTTCTCGGTCGCTTCAAGAGTTTCCCGGTCCTTCGAACGTCGAAGATCGAGGCGATGTGGTTACCAGGGGTACCCCCTCCCCCATGCTACCGGTGTATTGGAATCATTGACTTGGAGAGAATTTCCCGCCAAAGTCTTGAATAATAATAACTTATATGCAAAGTATTCAGGAATAAAGAGTTAGCGTTGGTTCCAGACAATTCGACGCGTTCCCACTGGTGCCCGCCACGGGAAATCAATCACTTAGCGGGGGTCCTTTCGTACGAGTTACCAGCTCGCTTTCAAAGTCTTGAAAGAAATAGAGTTATTCGCACGACGCCCGATAAACGGTCGCAGAAGTGGGCCACGGAGACAATGGCCGACTTCAGTTCGGATTCGTTGTCAAGGAGCAGCGGGTGCTGGGGCAAATACTTGTTTGCTATGAATCTATTTTAACAGGTGAGTCAAGGGCGGTTTGCGGGGGTCCGCCTAGTTCACATATTGCAGCGGTGAACCGCTGCGCCAGCCAAAAGCAAGGCCTATTCAGAATACCTGCAAAGCTGGCGCGTTCTTCGAGTCCCGATGTGGTTTCACCAGGATTTCAACGTCCTGATCGAGCGCCACGAGGAAGCGCAGAAGGCGCTCCACGGAAAACTGCCGGAACTCGCCGCCCAGCATCTTGGAGACGTCGGGCTGGCGGATGCCGAAGAGATCGGCCGCCTCGACCTGTTTCAGGCCACGTTCCTTCATGAGCGTGTCGATCTTGAAAACAAGCTGCGCCTTGACGAAGTGCTCGTCCGCATTCCGCACGCCTAGATCCTTGAACACGTTCCGGCTGCCGCTTTCGTATCTTTTTTTGCTCATGGCTCTCTCTCCTGTGCCATCTTTTCGGCCTCTCGGAGCCGTTGTTTGACCAATTCAATGTCCCGGCGCGGCGTCACAGTAATTCAAGCCGCCTCGGTGTGAATCGGACGTTCTTCGAAGGAAATGTCCACCTGGTCGCCGACGGCAGTCAGCGATTCATGGATGGTGCCGGTAGGAACCTCAATCACGGANNGCGGCGTGGACACGAACCGCGGCCAGGCGCCAGGGCTTGAGGTCCTCTTCAATGTGGATGACAATCCGCTCGCGGTCAAGGTACACGGCATCGATCGGGAAGCGCATGGCGAACGTGTGGATGCCGCGCGAAGGACTGATCCACAGTCCCTGGCCGCGGCAGAACTGCGACGAATCGGTCGCCATCAGGCCGCGAAAGCGGGACCAGTGCGTGCGCGCGATCATGAGATCGGTCGCGAGATAAGTGGTGCGTGTACGGTTGAAAGCGTATCCCTTGGGCCCACGAGGGGGCATGAACAACCTCAATTTGTAATTGGTGATTTGTAATTTGCAATTTGAAACCGGAAGGGCGGCGGTCCCGGTCTTAAATTACAAATTACAAATTGCCAATTACAAAGCAGCCTACCGTTTTCCCGGAGCAACCGGCATGAAAATATGCATCAACTGAATTACGGCCGGCCCGACGGTGACGAAAATCAGGGAGGGCATCACAAACAGGACGAGGGGAATAATCATTTTGACGGTGGTCTTGGCGGCCTGTTCTTCGGCGCGCTGGCGGCGCTCGGTGCGCAGGGAATCCGAATGCACCCGCAAGGCCTGGGCCACGCTGGTTCCGAAGCGGTCCGTCTGGATCAGGGTTCCGACCAGCGCGCGGATGTCATCCACCCCGGTGCGCTCGGCCAGATTGCGCAGCGCCTCCACGCGAGGCTTTCCGGCCCGAGTTTCCAGGTCGAAGAGATGAAATTCGCCGCTCAGTTCCGGGTGCGCCGTGCGCAGGTCCTCGCCCACTCGCATCATGGCCTGGTCGAGAGACAAGCCCGCTTCCACGCAGATCACGGTCAAATCGAGCCCATCGGGTAAGCCGAGGCGAATGCGGCGCTGCCTTTCCTGCAATTTCTTTTTCAGCAGGAAACGCGGAATGAAAAAACCAAACGCCGTCAAGCCTAGCAGCAGCAGGGGCGATTCGAATCCGGTGAACAGAAACACCGAGATGAAGGCAAGCGCGGCGAAGAGGACGCGTAAACCGCGATAGATGGTCACGTGCTGCGGGCTGCGATATCCCGCCTGAATCAGCCACAGCCGGGTCTGCGAAACGTCCGCGGGCGAGAGCGGCAAGGCGCGGCTCAGCGGATCCAGCGCCTGCTGCATGCGCTCGCGGATGGCCGGTTTCGCCTGCGCTTTGGGGCGCTGCCAGCCGATTTCGCGCAAGCGTGAGCCCAGCACCGACGAAGGCGCAACCGCCGCCGCCCCGAAAGCGAAGACGATCACCACCAGGGTAAGGAAAACGAAGATGGAAAGTGCCAGTACCATGAATTAGTTCCCGGTTCTCAGTTCTCGGTTCTCAGTTCTCGGTTTCTCGGTTCTCAGTGATAGCGGCGAACCATCGGCTTTGGCTTTTACTGAGAACTGAGAACCGGGAACTGAGAACTTCATTTCTACACCTGAATCCTGATAATTCTGCGAATCACAAAGTAGCCCATCGTCTGCAAAGTGATGCCTCCGACGATCAAAGCATGTCCGATCGGGTCGGTGAACAGCGGCATAATGAATCCCTTGTTGAGGAACAGCATGAGCACGACAATGGTGGGCGGCAGCGCCATCAGCAGGACCATCGTCAGCCGTCCCTGGGCGGTGTGGACCCGGACCTGGCGCAGGATCTTAAAACGTTCGCGGATCACATAAGAGAGGTTATCAAGAATCTCGGCGAGATTACCGCCGGTTTCCCGCTGCAACATGACCGCCGTCACGAAGAACTTGACGTCGACCAGGGGAACCCGGTCGGCCAGGTTGATGAGCGCATCGCGTACCGGGAGCCCGAATTTCTGTTCTTCGTAGAGCTGGCGAAACTCTCCGGCCACCGGTTCCGCGACTTCGTTGGCGATCATTTCCAGCGCGGTGGTAAATGCATGTCCGGCNNGCGTAGGGCAGGAAAAACCCCAGCAGCGCTCCCGCCCAGCCAAAGAGCAGGTTGCCGCCGGCGAAGAACGCGATGACCGCGAAAACCAGAGCCGACACCCCGCAAAGCATCAGGAAGTTCCCGGCGCGAACATCCACATTGCCCTGAGCCAGAACTTTTTGCAGTTGTGAGACCCGGTCCGAGCGGCGCAGGAAGGTATCGAAGGCCGGTATGCGGCTCAGCACTTCGTCGCGCAGCAGAGCCACTTCAGGCGCCGGTTGATCGGCTGGTTTCTGAACCGTGGAGAGTCGATCGCGGAGGATGCGCGCCTGGGCCTTCCGCTGGTCGAACAGAGACATGGCGGCAAACACCGCCAGGGTGACCACCAGGAACACCAGCAAGGCAATAAAAAACGGCATCCGCTAAACCTCCATCCGGGACTCGAAGAGCGTGGGGCTGAGCCGGCAGCCGGCGGTGGCCAGCCGCTCCGCGAAATGCGGCGGATGCCCGGTGGAATGGAATACGCCCCGCACCTTCCCGCTCTCGTCGATGCCGCTGCGGTCAAAAACGAAAACGTCCTGCAATGTAATCATCTCTCCCTCCATGCCGGTGACCTCCGAAATCGTGATCACCTTGCGTGTACCGTCAGAGAGACGCGCCACCTGGACTACGGCGTGCACCGCGTTGGCGATCTGGTGGCGAATCGCTCGCTCGGGAATATTGAGGTTGGCCATCGACACCATGTTTTCGATGCGAGCCAGGGCATCGCGCGGCGAGTTGGCGTGGACGGTGGTGAG
>PMBA01000354.1 GCA_003152795.1 Acidobacteriaceae bacterium
ACCTTCAAAACAATTTTCAACACTTCAGCTCAGGAAACTGTTCAAGATTGCTCATGCCGCGCTCGGTGGAACCGATCACGTTCCAACCGACACCGCACCCGGTTACCCTGTTCGGAGGAGCGATGAAAGCGCCCGGCTATCTGCTCCCGCTTGATTAAAGCCGCACTTCCCCCACATGACGGGAACGACGAAGATTCCCGAGCCTTAGAGTTCAGAAGTAGTCAGAAGTTCTGAAGTGGTCAGAAGGTATACCCGACTGACTAGCAAATTGTCGAAATTCCCGCCCTTGGTCCTGCCTAGTGTTGTTTATCTGTTGTGCGGCCATCCCTAAGCTATTGAAAATATGGCGGANNGCCACTCGGCCATCTCTCCGGCGCCGTGCGAAGCGATTGTTTTGATTCTAACAGTGCTGCATGCCCACCCGCGAATGGCGGATTCCCTTTCCCTTCGGCTTCGCTCAGCGCAGGGACGACAAGGGCGAGACGCTGCGGTTGTCAGCTTTCTTCAGCCTTGTGCAGTTGCTGGGCCAGGTAATTCTCGTAGGTCATTTCTTTAATCGCGTGCAGTTGGCCTTCCAGCCAGTCGATGTGGTGCTCTTCATCGTGCAGGATCTTCTCCATCAGTTCGCGCGAACCATTGTCGCCCGCGGACACACTGGCCTTGATCCCTTCGTTCAGGCGTTTCACGGCCGTGTATTCGAGCTGCAGATCGTTCTCCAGTTGCGCTTTGAGTGTCTGGCCGATGTTGATCTTGAAATAGTCGGTCATGTTGGGAGCGCCGTCGAGATACAGGATGCGTTCCATCAGAATCTCGGCATGCTGCATTTCCTCGATGGATTCCTTGCGTATCTGCTTGGCCATCCGTTCATAGCCCCAGTTCTCGCACATCTCGGCGTGAAGGAAATACTGGTTGATGGCGGTAAGCTCGGCTTTGAGCACTTCGTTCAGAATGGCAATAACTTTTGGATCGCCTTTCATGGTTGCCTCTCTTGATGCCTTTCTTTTGCCTCTTTGGGGGGTGGAGAATCAACAATAAAGAATCGGCGCTCCTGAAACCTCCGCCGCCCACAGCCGGCCGGCAATCAGTGCGCGACAGAGAATTGTACTAGAAATCGAGACGGATCATGCCAGGCGCGGCTGTCGAGACTGCGAACTCTCTGGGACGGAGCAACCGCATCGCCTGAGGTCGCGGAACAGCCGGCAGACCTTGAGCGGCGGCGAGCGGGAACCCTGGTCTCAGGGTGGGAAGGCGGCGCTCATCTCAGAGCAGACGTGTGAAGCTGGTTTCAGAGGAAAAGAATCAGGAGCGGGATCCCGACCCGGCGGAGGCTGCGTTCGCCGTTCCCGGCGCCGCTAAAGCGTGGCCATTGGTTGGCGGAGCAGGCTGGACGACGGGCTTTGCCTGCCCCACGCCCTCCACCACACGGTGATTCAGACAGTAAAGGGCGAGTTCCAGACGGTCGGCCACTCCCAGCTTGTCGTAAACCTTGCGGAGATAATTCTTGACCACTTGCTCGGTGGTACCAACCCGCAGGGCAATCTCCTTGTTCTTCATCCCCTGAGTAACGCAAGAGACGATGAGGGACTCCTTGGGCGTCAGCGAAACTTTGGGACGCGACCCTGCCGGACGCAGGCCCTGGGTGCGATAGGCTTGCAGTACCCATGCGACGGAGCGGCTGTCGAGCCAGAATTCACCCTGCGCGACTTTGCGCAGGCAGTCCACGAGCATTTCGGGCTCGATCTCGCGGGAAACGATGGCGTGCGCGCCACGCCGGAATAAGTCGAGGGTCAACTCCTGGTCGGGCTCCTGAAGCACGACGACCAAGCGGCAACTGGCGCTTTGGCGGAGAAGATCGGAAACGGCGTCGGCTGGATTCGGCGAGAGGGCGGCTTCGAAGATCACAATGTCGGCGGAAAATTTTTGAATGGCGGCAATGGTCTGGTCGAGACTCTCGGCCTGGCCAACAACGCGGATATCGTCCTCGAGGGCAAAAATCTTGCGCAGGCCCGCACGGAAAATGGCCTGGGTATCGGCCACAATGATGCGGATCGTGCCTTTGCCGTCTTCAGGCTGAATGCCTTCGCCTGGCTCGACACCGACCGGAGTGCTGACCAAAGTACTGCCCATCTGTCCTCTTTTCGCGCCCTACCTGCGCGGCCTGCCTGGCGGCGCGGGGAGCCGCGTCACGACTGCAAACTACCCACGCTCAAAACGGTACTCGTCAATGACCACGCCGACGCCACGTCGTCCACCATCGGCAAAACTGCGCACCACGCGTCCTCGACAATCGACTTGCACGTCGGCTTCTGCGCCCACCACATCGGCGGGAAGAGAAATCGTAAAATCGACAGCCGAACCCACGGGGACATCGGCATCCATGCGGAACAAGACGCCGTTGGCGGATATGTTCTCGGTCTCGACCGGCTTTCCCGTGACTTCCGACTGGTTGACCGCCGACTTCAATGCCACTGGCAGTTTGATCGGAAAGCGCGGCGCGCCTTGCACGTCCGTGTAAACCCTTCGATTCCTGCTAACTTCAGCAACGGTTCCCTTGGCGGCTTCAGACACGTTAGCGACGACCTTCCTTCCAGTTCGTACCGTGCACCACTCCGCGTGAGCAAGTGCGTATTTCAGGCCGAGATTACACCCCAGCATAGGCAATGCAAAGTTACGTAGGTCATGGAACAATTGCGGCGAAGTGCCGGTGGTACAGGGACTTAGGGGCGTAGCAGGTGAGCCGTCGGCCGTCAGAGGTCAGTCGTCACGTAACCACCGTCAGCCCGAGAATCAGGTTCGCCAAGACCCTGATGGCTGATGGCTGGTTCTCAGAACTTTGTCGCTTCCGTGAAGTTAAATTCTTTCACCTTCATCGCTGGCGCCACCATGTCGAACGATTCTTCTCCGCTGGCGCGGACCGGGGTGCTCATCGCCTCGACATTCGACAGCATCGAGATCAGGCTTTGGTTGAACCGAAAATTGCGCAGGCCGCACTGCACCTTACCGTTCTCCACCAGGAACGTCCCGTCGCGGGTCATGCCGGTCACGATCTTCTCGTACGGATCAACCTCTCGGATGTACCAGAGTCGAGTGACCAGCACTCCGCGCTCGGTTGACGAGATCATCTGTTCGACGCTGCGCGGGTTTTCTACTCGACCGAAGACGACGTTCAGCGGCATTTCTCCCATCTCGTTCGGCAAGGGAAACCCGTGGCCGGTAGGTTCGATGAGGCCGACTTTGCCGGCATACTCCGAATTCTTCATCTTCCGTGCGGTGGCGCGCGCATAGACCACGCGCTTCACTACGCCGTTCTCGACCAATTGCACGGGCTGGCGCCGCATGCCCTCGCCATCGAATGGCGGACCCGCCTGCAATGGATGCGCGGCGTCGTCGGAGATACTGATGTTCTCGCCAAACAACTGGGTGCCGATGCGGTCGTTTAGAAACGAGCGCTGGTCGAGAATCGCCACGCCGCTGTAGTCCCAGAACATGAAGCCAACAATGTCGAGGACAGCGGCCGGCTCCAGAATTACCGTGTACTTCCCGGGCGCAATCTCCCGCGGATCGGCGGACTCGACCGCCTTTTGCGCCGCGGTTTCCGCCAAGCGAACAGGATTGAGATTGTTCACATCGGGCGAGTTCAATTTTTGCCAACCGGAAGAATCATCGGCCAGCATGGTGATGGAAACTTCCGCCAAGGTCTGATGATGCCAATTCGCCAGGCCGCGCGAGTTGAAGATTCCTTCGCGCGAGTCTGAGGCCGAGTAGATGCCCGCCGTCGTCAGCTTGTGTTTGCAGGCTATGGAAACAATGCTCTTGACGACCTCGGCACGATCGGCGGGAGTAATCGCGGCCGTCTGCTCGAAGAACCTGGATGGTGGAGCGACGGGCGCTTCGCCCGTCTTGCCGAGGGATTCCTGCGCATCGGGCATCGGCAGCAGGTCCGGGTCCGGGTCCTGCACGCGCGCGAGATTCTCCGAAGCGGCAACTGCCCGCCGCAAACTCCCGTCGTCAAACTGATTGGTGGTGGCGCGCGCCGTGCGCCCGGCAAAATTCGTGCGAATCGAAACAATGGAGTTCTCTTCCTCCACATTCTGATGGATGACGTTGTTAGCGAAGCGAGTGAGGGCGAAGCGGGACCCGGTAAAGATGGCTTCGACCTCGTCGGCGGACGAGTAGCGGCGAATGCGGTCGAAGAGGTCAGCGGCTTGTTCTCTGGTCAGCATTGATGACAATTGGTAATTGGGTAATTTTGTAATTTAGCAATTTGAAATCGATCCCATGCCCCTTGATCCGAAGGTTGTAAATTGCAAAATTACCCGATTACAAAATTTCTCTTCAACTTCCCTGGTACGCCGAGCCCACGCGAATATTGCGAAACCGCGCGGGGCTGGCGCCGTGTCCGGTGCCCACGACCTGCTGGGGCTGGCCCTTACCGCAATTTGGAGTTCCCCACAGCGTCCACTCGTCGCGCGAGCAGATCGCGTCCATCGAATTCCAAAACTCGGTTGTGATCCCGGAATAAGAAGGGTTCTTCAGCATCCGCACCCGCTTGCCTCTCTTGATCTCCCAGGCGATTTCGCATCCGAACTGGAAGTTGTATCGCTTGTCGTCAATCGACCAGGATTTGTTGGTCTCCATGTAGATGCCATCGTCGGTCGCGGCAATGAGCTGCTCCAGACTTAGCGGCTTCTCTCCGGGGAGAATGCTGACGTTGGTCATGCGAATCATGGGCAGGCGGTTCCAACCTTCGGCGCGCAGTGTTCCTCCCGAGCGAGCGGCTCCGATGGTATGCGCGGTTTCGCGTGAACTCAGATAGCCGATAAAACGTCCATTGGTGATAATTGGCGTCGATTGCGCAGCCACACCTTCGTCATCGTAGGCGAAGGTCCCCAGACCGGGCCCATGTTCCTGCCGGGCGTCGGCGACCACGTTGACGATTTCGCTGCCGTAACGCAGATGGCCCAGTTTTTCGAGAGTGAGGAATGATGTGCCCGCAAAATTCGCTTCCATGCCAAGCACGCGATCCAGTTCAATCGGATGCCCGATGGACTCGTGAATCTGCAAGCCCAGTTGCGAGCCATCCAGAATAATTGTGGCCGTGCCTTGCGGGCATTGCTCGGCATGGTGCAAGGCGACGGCTTCTTCCGCCACGCGCCGGGCGTTCTCCACCAATCTCATCTCTGCGATCTGTTCATAGCCGCGATTCTGCCATTGTCCGCCGAACGAGTTCGGATAGGACCGCTTCTGAATTTCGGAACCGGCAAACGCATACGCGGTGTAGCCCGCGCCGGTCGAATATTTTGTCTGATGGATGTCAGCGCCCTCGGACGAAAGAAACCACGACTCCTCGCGCTGGAAGTTCATGCCAGTTTCGGCGAGCGTGACGCCGGCGACGGCGCGCATCTCGGCGTCCACCTTGAGCAGCAGATCGAGATTCTGCTCCACCGACGTGGTAAACGGGTCGACTTCGTATGGTGTCGTCCACTCCGCCACCGCCGCCGGTTCGGGAGCCAGTCGAACGTCTTCGCGTTTCACGCGCGCCGAAGCCCGCGCAATTTCGACCGCCCGCGCAGCTGTCGCTTCCACTGCGGCGGGACTCAAATCCGCCGACGCGGCGAAACCCCACGCGCCGTCCGCGATCNNCGCACGGATGCGGCGTCCAGAGCTTGATGAGCGGCACTCTTCATGGCAGATTTAACGTATCACGAGAGGCTATCAGCTACCGGCTGTCAGCCGTCGGTCAGTGCATGCCGGGCGCGGCCACCGCCAGCGGAGTTCGCTTGCGCGCAACTTCAACCAGGAAGCGGCCGCCCTGCAAACGGTCTGCGCTCGTGTTCTTGCCGTCTTCGTCTGTGCCTCTGGGATCAGTCCACAGACTGCCGACTTCCACCGGGCCCGATCCCGCCGCCATCTTGGTGGGCAGGCGGCGCTGCTTATCGACGTAGGCCTTGATCACCTGGGTTGCGAGACGGGCCGCCAGTTTCCCGTGCTCGCCACCTTCGAACAGCACACACACGATGATGTCCGGATTGCGCCGGGGCGTGAATCCCACAAACCAGCCGTTCTGGGCAAAATCAGAATTGTTCTGATGCTTCGCGCGCAGCGCCAGGGAGACGATCTGCGCCGACCCGGTCTTGCCGGCGATGTCGATTCCCGGAATGTGGGCCGAGGGAGCCGTGCCTTCCGGCAATAGAACCCGGCTCAACGCATCGGTGATGGTGTTCCATCCCGTGGGGTCAATCGGTATGCTTTTTACTTCCGTATAGTGCGTGGTCTCAACGTAGCCGGGCGGCAGGTTCGTCGGATTGATGACGTGCGGGACAACCATGCGGCCATCCATCGAGATGGCGCCAACGGCGCGCATCAGTTGCACCGGAGTGATCGCCACCGCGCCCTGGCCGATGCCGACCGAAATGGTTTCTCCGGCGAACCACTTCTGTTTGAAATTGCGGATCTTCCATTCCTCCGAGGGCATCACGCCGCTGACTTCATTGGGCAGGTCGATACCGGTCTTCTGGCCCAATCCGAAGGCGGTCGCGTATTTAGCGATGCGATCGATGCCGAGTTTTTCCGCCAAGGTGTAGAAGAAGACGTCGCAGGACTGATAGATGGCCTTGGTGATCTCAACCGCGCCGTGGCCGCTCTTCACCCAGCATCCAAAGCGCCGGCCATAAAACGTGGCGCCCCCAGTACAGTTTACGTGGAGGGTCTGGGCAATCCCTTCCTGCCATCCGGCTGTCGCCATGATGACCTTGAACGTCGAGCCGGGCGCGAGTTGGGCCTGAATCGCCTTGTTCAGCAGCGGCTTGTCGGGATCGTTGATCAGCTTGTTCCACTCGTCCCGTGAAATCTTCACCGCGAAATCGTTGGGATCGAAAGTTGGCCGGCTCACCATCGCCAGGATTTCTCCGGTGTGCGGGTCCATGGCCACAATCGCGCCGTTCTTCCCTTCAATGGCCTGTTCCGCTGCGATCTGCAAATCCAGGTCCAAGGTCAGCTTGAGCTGCTTGCCGGGCTCGGCGGGCGTTTCGTCCAGTCGCCCGACTTCCCGTCCGCGGCTATTCACGATGGCGCGCCGGAATCCGTTCTTGCCCATCAGGATNNTGGTTGAGCATGTCTTCGGTGACTTCGCCGACATAGCCAATCAGGTGCGCCATAAAGCCATTGCGCGGATACAGGCGCCGGTGCGCCATGATGGTTTCAAGTTCGGGGAATTCGTTCTTGTGCGCTTCGATGAACGCCAGTTCGTCGGGGGTGATGTCTTCCTTCAGAAAAATGGGCTGGTACTGCGGCATCGAAGAGAAGCGCTTGATGCGCTGGCGCACTTCGTCCGGGTTCAAGTGCAGCCCCCTGGAGATGGCATCGGCGTCCCCATTCAGATCGCGCGGGGAATCGCGCAGGAGAAGCGCGGAAAACGAGGGGTAGTTATCGACGATGACCCGGCCTTCGCGATCCAGAATTTTCCCGCGCGGCGCCAGAATCGGCACATTGCGAACGCGGTTCTTCTCCGCCAACAAAGCGTACTCGTCGCTCCTCATCACCTGCAGCCGCCACAGCCCATAGGCCAGAAGCAGAAAAATAAACAGCACCACGTACTGCACGACGGTGAGCCGGAGGGCGGGAACTTTTTCCTGGTAGCCGAACAGCATCAATCCTCAGTTCCTGCCAGCAGGCAACAGGCGCCCCAACCGGAATCGAAACCGGCAATGGCGTTGACCTGGGAAGCTGCTGGAAATGTTAACTGTATTCTAACCTGCGGCGCAGCTTGGCTGAAATATTGGACCCGAAACGAAAGTTTTCCGCTTCCAGGGGGAGGACGGGCGACTCGCCGGTCCAGCGGTTCGGCGTCCGGGCGGGGACGCCCGGCGCTCCATCACCAGGCATTTCGGAGCCAATCGGTGGGTCATGTACAACCGTGGATTGAACATGGCACCCCCTGCGGGCAACAATAACAGCAGTACTTGCGTCTTACTTACTTCCCGCTCAAGGAATTGAATGCGAATTCGCAGTTTTATCATCGCTTACGTGCTGGTGCTTGCCATTCTGCTGTTCGCCGACCGGCGCCCCGGTTCCATGCAGCAGAATCGTTATTCGCACGTGGTCGACCTGACCGAAGGGCAAAACGCTACGGCGCAACATGCTACGGAATCCAGAACGCGCATTATCGCTCCCGCGGCGCTCATTCCCGGGACATGGGCGGCTGGCCAAATTCCGCCCGAGCGGCTGGTCGCTCCGCTGGTAGTTATGGATTTGCAACCTGGGCTCGAAGCGGCCGGCGGCAGCGCGCAGATTTCTCTCGACGATATTTCCGCGTGGGAATCGCAGCACGGCATGATCCCGCAAGGAGCCATCGTCGCGATCCGACGCGCGGGGGCGCGCGACGGTCTGTCAACATCCGATCCTTCGAAGCTTGCGCTGACGCCGTTTCCCCTGGCCCGCGACGCGGCTGAGTTCCTGATGGACGCCCGCTACACCATCGGCTTTGCCTCCGAGACGCCGGTGAACCTGACTTCCGACCGCGCGCTGGCACAACAACTGGCGCTGCACGGAACCTATGTGGTGGAAGGAACCGCGCCCTTCACTTCATTGCCGGCGACCGGTTCGTTGGTGATCGTCGCCCCGGCGAAGAACAAGAAGCCGGGCGCGGCGCCGGTCCGCATCCTGGCGATGGTGAGATGACCCGCTGGTCGTTCATCGTCGACGTTAGCTAATCTGCGTTTTTTCTGCACCACATTTCGCTCCGAAACCATCTATCCCTCCGGAGGGAAGTTCATGCCTGACCTGCGTTATCCGATTGGAAAGTTCTCCTACTCCGGCCCGCTTACAGCGGAACAAAAACAGCAATACCTGACCGACATCGAGCAGACTCCCGCGAGATTGCGCGCCGTTCTCCGGGGACTCTCGGACGAGCAACTGGATACTCCTTACCGCGATGGCGGCTGGACGCCGCGCCAGGTAGCCCATCACGTTGCCGACAGCCACATGAACTCCTACATTCGCTTCAAGCTGGCGCTCACCGAAGACGAGCCCACCATCAAGCCGTACCTGGAAAATCTTTGGGCCGAGTTGCCCGAGGCCAGGCACGCCCCGATCGAAGTGTCGCTGGCGCTGCTCGATTCCCTGCACCAGCGCTGGATGCTGATGCTCCGCAAGTTGACCGACGCGGAATGGAAGCGCGCATTCCGCCATCCTGAAATGGGACTCATGTCACTCGAAAAAACTCTCGCGCTTTACTCCTGGCATGGACGCCATCACGTGGCGCATGTCGCGAGCTTGCGAGAGAAGATGGGATGGTAGGAAGGCAGCTGCGAGCTTCCAGCTACGAGCTACGAGCAGGAGGATAAACCATCGAATGCAGGGACGCGGATCGCCGCGTCTGTGGCGTGTTCGAGATGAGGCAAGCCTCGCCTCCACAGAAACGGCTGGTTGCTCNNAGCTCGTAGCTGCTCCCTACGGCAAGCCAGCCTTCCACGCCAGGTAGCTTGCTGCTTCGCGCATCACCGCCACCAACCGCTCCCACAAAGAGCGCGGACGCGACTCTGGCCTGGGGGCCACCTCCACTTGTACGCCTTCGTGCTCAAGCAGGGCGCGAATACGAAATACGTGATAGGCATCGCTCACGGCAATGCAACTGCCCATGCCATTGGCGCGCATGATGTTCGCGACCCGCGCTGCCGATTGCGCCGTATCGGAGCCTTGCGTCTCCGCGATCAGGGCCTGCTCGGGGACGCCCCGGCGCAGCAGATAGTCCCGGCCCACGCCGCCCTCGCTGAAATCCGGATCCTGTGCCGACCCGCCGGTCGTGATCACCACCGGCGCCATTCCCTTCTGAAACAATTCGTAACCGTGATCCAGCCGCGCCCGGTACACGGGCGAAGGACGTCCCACGTACTCGGCAGCGCCAAAAATGACAATCACATCCGCTTTCTTGCCCGGCACTTCGGCGGCGGCGCCTACGATGCGCGACCCGGTGACGCCGAGAAATAACAACAGCGCTCCCACCACCGCCAGCAGGATCAGCAGCCAGGGACGCATCAATATAGAGCCAGGTTTCAAGGTTTCAAGTTTCGAGGTTTCAAAGAGGATCAGTCGGAGGGCTAATGTGTCAACAGGAGTGGTTGAAACTCTAAAGCCCGGCGACTTTGAAACCTGCCTTAAGACAATGCTTCGACAATGTCCTTGGCGGGAATCGCGCCCTCGCGCAGAATCTGCCAGGTACCGTCTTCTCTGAAGTGCACGATTGTCGATGAAATTGTCCGCGGAGACGGACCACCGTCCACGATCAAAGAGATGCGACCCTGCAACTGGCCCTGCACCTCTTCCGCGGTGGTGCATTCGGTGGCGCCGCTCAAGTTCGCGGACGTAGCCGTAATTGGAATCTTTGCTGCCCGCACCACCGCCAGCGGAATTTCGGCCGCGGGCACGCGCAGCGCCACGTTTCCCGTGTTCGCCGTTACCTTCAGCGGCAGATGCGACGCTGCCGGCACGATCATGGTCAGCGGGCCGGGCCAAAAACGACGCGCCAGAAGATGAAAATCATCCGGCAGGGGACGAGCAAATTCTTCCGCCTGGTCCACGTTCTCGATCAGCAGCGAGAGCGGCTTGTGCCGTAAACGCGATTTGATCTCATAGACGCGCTCCACCGCGCGCAGGTTGAACGGGTCCGCTGCCAGGCCATAGAACGTGTCGGTCGGCATTCCCAGCACCTGCCCGGCTTGAATCTGTTCGGCAGCATACTTGATCAGTGAAGCTTCTGGCTTTACAGCGTCAATTTTCAGGATTTCCGCGCGCACTCTGGTCCCTTCCCGACGGCCGACGCGACATTGGTCGGCGGAAGCATTGTCGGCTTAAACATTGTTCAGTTAAACAATGAAATGTACCATACAACCTGTTCCTGGAACCAACCCATGAAGCAAGACGCGAAGGCCGGGCGCGCTCGCAGTCAAGCGGAGCGCTTGCGTCCCGTGGCCGGCCGCCACAACCAGCGGCTGAAGGAATTGCGGTTCGCGTTCCGTCGCGCCGAGTTGACGGCCCAGGGTGAGTGCGCCATCGAAGGCGCCAAACTGATCGAGGAAGCACTACGCAGCGGGCATCATCTGAACAGCGTTTTCTTCAGTGAATCGGGCCGCCCTCTCGCCGAAAAGCTTCTGCCTCAGATCAACGCGCGCACCGAAACGCTCGTCTTGCCGGATGCGCTCTTCAACTCGATTGTGCCGAGCGATGCGCCCCAGGGTGTGGCGGCCCTGCTCAAGCTGCCGGCTTCCTCCGCCTTGCAACTGCTCGACCGCGGCAAAGACGGTCCCTTGGTCGTGGCCGCCGGCCTGCAGGACCCCGGCAATCTGGGCACGATCCTGCGCTCCGCCGAAGCCTTNNGCGGGTTCGATCTTCCGCTTGCCTTTCTTGCAGATCTCTTCCGCGGAACTGCTTCCATTACTGCGCGCGCGCGGCGTTCGCCTGCTGGCAACCTCCTCACACCAGGGAACTCCACTGCCCCAGATCTCATGGACTCTGCCGGTCGCAATTTTCATCGGCAACGAAGGCGCCGGTCTGCCCCGTGAGCTCACGCGCCAAATGGACGAAACCCTGGCGATCCCACAGGCAAAGCAAGTCGAATCGCTGAACGCCGGAGTCGCCGCGAGCATTGTGCTGTATGAGGCCGCAAGGGCAGGTCAGAGGTGAGAGGTCAGA
>PMBA01000086.1 GCA_003152795.1 Acidobacteriaceae bacterium
GGTTCCGAGCCACGATGATACGCTACCGCAATTTTCAGTGGCAATAAAGTGGCCAGAGTTGCACGCGGTGCGCCTACGGCGCAACGCCCACGCGCTGGACCAATTCACGGAATCGCGGATCTTCGCGCACGTCGTCAAAAATCGGATCGAGAGTGAGCCAAAGCAGCCATTCTGCCTGGTCCTCGTAGGCCTTCTGATACCACACGAATTCCTGGTCGCGCTCTCCAAGGGCATGATAGATCAAGCCAATGTAGACGGGCGAGACATAGCTTTGGCTGGCGGTGTTTTCCATGGTATGCGCGATTTTGAGGGCTTCGGCGCGCTTGCCCGCTTTGGCGTAGGCCATTCCGAGGCCGGTCAAGGGCGGGGTGGCTTCCGGATTCAGGGTCCGCGCCTTCTGATATTCCTCAATCGCCTCCGGGAACTGGCCCAGGATCGAGCGGCACATTCCGGCGATCAAGTGGGGGACCCAGAAGCCGGGCAACATCTGCATGGACTTCCGGGACTGCGCGAGGCAGCCGGGATAGTCGCGTTTCAGATATAAATCCCAAGCCAGGAAGGAATTGACTTCGGGCGACAACGGGTCGATGGTGAGCGCCTTATTCATTTGAGCGATGGCCTGGTCGGCCTGACCGATGGAGGCGAGATACTCGGCGTAGGTGTAATACGTGGTGACGCTGTTGGGATTCAAGAGGAGGGCGCGATGGAATTCGCGATCGGCTTCGGCCAGCCGCCACTCGTGGAGCAAGGCATGCGCCAGGGCCTCATGGGCTTCGGCGAGATTGTCGTCGTAAGTGAGCGCGCGGCGCGCGGCGGCCTCGGCTTTGGGGAGCGCCTCGCGCGGGGAAAGCAGCCAATCGGACTCGGTGGTGTAGGCATCGGCGAGTCCGGCATATGCCAAGGCATAAGCGGGGTCGTCAGCAATGGCATGACTGAAGTATTCGATGGCTCGATTCATGCCGTCGCGAGTGAAGGTGAATTCGGCGTAACGTCCCTCCAGATAATTCCGGTAGGCGTCGATATTCTCGGTGTAGTGCCGCTCCAACTCGCGTTTTTCCTGAGCCGCCAGGGTGACCGCCAATGCCTGAGCAACTCGTTCCGAGATCGAATCCTCGACCGCGAAAATGCCGGTGAAATTCTCGTCGAACGTCTGCGCCCACAGGGGGCGCCCATCCCGCACCCGCACCAGTTGTACCGTCACACGAATGCGATTGCCGGACGTCTGTATTTTTCCACTGAGCAGCGAGTCCACTCCCAATTCGCGGGCGGCCTGCATGGGATCAACCTTGGGGTCGGCATATCGAATCACGACATCGGTAGGACGGACGGGCAATTGCCGGAGGTTGCTGAGCTTGGTGATGACGGCATCGGCGACGCCTAACCCCAGATGCTGATCGTCGGGCCCGGCCGTCAACGATTGAAAGGGCAACACGGCCAGGGAGTGCGCCGATTCATCTTTGGGGACGGTTGCCTTCGCCTTCCAGAAGTAGAGTGCAACCAGGCATACAGCCAGCGCGACTGCCGCAGTTTTCCACCAGGGGAAGAGCGGCGCCCTGGCGGGAGCGAGAGCCCGCGCCGGGTTTTGGAATCGCGGCGCGAAAGGGCCGTATGCGTCCTTCTCTTCCTCTTCCTCCTGCTCTTGCTGCTGGCGGATGACAAGTTCGGCCCGGGTATGCCGCTCGACGAGGATGTCATGGTCTGGTTGGGCGACCTCCCGAACCTGGGCAACAAAGCGGTAGCCCTTTCCGGGTATGGTAGCGATGTACAGATTTTCGCCAGGAGTTTCCCCCAGCGCTTTTCGCAAAGCTGAGACGTTTTGAGCCAGATTCACTTCTTCCACAAAGCTGTCCGGCCAGAGCGTCTTCATCAACTCTTCCTTAGGCAGCACGCGGCCGTGGTTCCGTACCAGCACCAGCAAGGTGTCAAAAGTCTTGGAAGTCAGGGGTAAGGCCTGCCCGCCGCGGCTCACCAGGCGGCGCGAGGCGTCCAAGCGAAAAGGGCCGAAGTCGTATAACTCCTGCATTTCCTCAGACATAAATCGGGCGGGAACAAGTGCGAGACCAAAACCTAACAAATCCTAGAAGATTTTAGGGCGCGGCTCAAGACTTTTATCTTCAGTTCCGGCCAATATCCGTGCGTTGTACACGCGCTCGGGCGGTTGCCAGCCGTGCCGCCAGGTGCAATGCCGAGAGTCGAGAAGAAAGAGGAGTGGTCGGGTGAAAGCCAGACGAGTTACCGAAATCACCGTGCAGACTGACGAAGCCTTCATCATCCGGCGGAGAGCGGGTTCAGTTCAAGTCTGCTGCGCGCACTGTGGATCGGGCGTGCCCATGGTCACGCCGGAAGAGGCTGCGGCTCTGTTCCGGGTAGGGGTCCGCGCGATCTATCGCGAGATAGAAGCCGGACAACTCCACTTTCAGGAGACTCCGGGAGGGTCGGTGGTGGTATGTCTCGATTCGTTGCAGAAGATAGTTGGATTGCTTTCCAGAAATTCAGGTTCACAAACTTAAACAAAAAGGAGAATCAGTCATGAGCAGCACATTCACCCAGATCGTCTTACACACGCAGGCGAATTCCCGGCCTTGGGGACGGGCAAGGATCTATATCGTGGCAACGGTAGTGGCACTACTGGCTGCCTTGGTGCCGGCCGCTTCGGCGGACTGCGGTGGCAACCTAATATCGGGGCGGTCGCAAGTCATTCCGTCGGTACCGGGATCGGTTGCGGCCCCAGCCAGCGCAGGCCAGAAATCGCCCACGTCCAAGCAAGGCACGGCCGTCTCAATCGTGGGTCTGTGGAACCTCAACTTTTCGTACAAAGGGGCAGTGGTCGATGTCGCCTTCGATGCCTGGCATGCCGACGGAACCGAGGTTCTGAACGACTTCACGAACCCGATCAACGGTAACGTGTGCCTGGGCGCGTGGCAGCAGACGGGTAATCGCGCGTACAAACTCAAACACCCATCATGGTATTTCGATGCCAGCGGGAATCTGCTGGGGACGGTGGTCATTCACGAGGACGTCCACCTGAGCTCGGACGGCAACAGCTTCAACGGCACCTACACCGACGATGTCTACGATCTCTCGGGGAATTTGCTCGAGGAGTTTTCCGGGCACGTCAAAGCCACGCGGATTCAGGTGGATTGAGGGGCGTGTTGGGCTTGTCCGGCCATTCAGCGTGGGCCAGGATTGCGGTTAGTCCAGATCGTTTGCGCT
>PMBA01000163.1 GCA_003152795.1 Acidobacteriaceae bacterium
TGGGAATCCACGATCTCGGAAACATCTTCCTCCTTGACCTTGTGATACCAGACACCTTCGGGATAGGCGATCATGATTGGTCCGTCGTCACACAAGCCAAGGCAACCGCAGGTCGTCACCTGAACTTCATTGTCCAGGCCCTGGGAACCCAGTTCGCGCTCGAGGGCCTGCAACACCCGCCAGGATCCGTTACCGGGGCACGACGTCACTCCTTCCGGTTTCTCCTGTGTGCAGACAAATATGTGNNGGCGCAGTTTGCAACTTTCGCGCAAACCGGACCCCGCACGAGATAACGTCCAATTTTCTTGCTATCCGACCCGCTCCGCCGTGACTCAGGTCACAGTCCTATGAGTAACGACTGCGGAATGGGCAAGCAATGCTTCAGAAACCTGGCGGTCGGTCGCTCGCCACACCGAAGACACGCTCGAGGGCGATCCCGACACGGCCCAACCTGCCTTCGTCGAAAAGCTGGCCGATCAGGGTGACGCCGTGGGGAACACGACGCGGCGGCGAAAATCTCGGAAGCGGGTGGTTCGGATCGGGCGCCCAATCGCTGCGCGCCTCCGACACTTCGACAAAGCCCGCTCGCAGCGTAAGCGAGGGATGTCCGGTGAAATTGGTAATGGTAAGCATTTCGTCCCGCAGCGAAGGCACCAGCAGCAGGTCAACCCGGGCGAACACGCGTGCCATCTCGTCTGCCACCTTGCGCCGGAAACGATCGGCCTGCACAAAGTCCACGGCTGACAGGAAGCGGGCCTGACGAAAGAGGTTGGGCCAGGCATCGGGCACCTGAACCTTCAACTGATTCAAAGCTCCGCTGAGTGTGAGTTCCTCGAACGCAGCTGCCCCCTCGGCAAACAGGATCAGGTCAAGCGAGTCGTAGGGCCAGTCGGGAAGCGTGACCTCAACCGGAACCATGCCCAGCTTTTTGACGACATCGAGGGCGGCACGGTCCACGTTGGTCGCTGGATTTTCCTTCATCCACGCGGGGAAGTAACCGACGCGCAGTCCCGCCACGGCAGCACCCGCGTCGAAGTCGAGCTGGCTTGGCACACTGGCCAGGTCGCCGGCGTCGGGCCCGGAGATGGCGCGCAGAACCAGCATGGCGTCCTCGACGGTTCGGGTCATGGGGCCGAGTTTGTCGAGCGACCAGCAAAGCGTCATCGCGCCGGTGCGCGGCACACGGCCATACGTGGGGCGCAGGCCGGTAATGCCGCAACGCATGGCGGGAGCAACGATGCTGCCCCCGGTCTCGCTTCCGATCGCAAAGCCCACCAAACCGGCGGCCGTGGCCGCTCCCGGCCCGGCGCTTGAGCCCGACGACCCTTCCTCCAGCAACCATGGATTCATCGTCTGGCCGCCGAACCAGANNAGCACCGCGCCCGCCGCATGCAGACGCTTCACCACCGCGGCGTCTTCGGCAGGCACGCGGTTTCGCAAAGGCTCGGCCCCATACGTAGTAGGAATACCTGCTGTATCCAGAAGATCCTTGGCTCCCCACGGGATGCCNNCGTCAGCCTGCTTGGCCTGTCGGAGCGCAAGGTCGCGTGTAAGGGTGATGACGCAGCGCAGCTTGGAGTCGAACTGCTCCAAACGCTTCAGATACACGTGGGTGAGGCGCTCTGAGCTGAGCCGGCGCTGCTCGATCCAGCGCGAGAGCTCTACGACCGAGGCAAAGGCAATGTCTTCGTCATGGGCGGGCAAGGCTCCCGGATCGGTGTCGCTGCGCACAAACCGGTCGCGCTCTGGACCTGCTTTCAAGCCTGGCAGCACCGGATTCCAATGCGTTGCCGGAGCGAGCGTCGTCTCGATCGCCACCGCGCGCGGCCCGGTGCGTCGCTCGTAGAGCGCGGCCATATTAGCGCGCCAGCTGCTGGCGGCCTCGGAGCGCTCCGCTTCGTTCAATTCGATCTGAACCAGCTTTTGGGCCTCGGCAAAGGTGGAGGGTAATACTTCAGGCCCGACCGCCGGCCCCGCACCGAATGCAGGCGGTGCCCCGGGCGGCAAGCCGCTGGGAGTCTGCGCCCGGCTGTGACTCGTAACCGCTGCCCCTAGAATGCCAAGAGAGGTGAGCGTCAGAAATTGCCTGCGCGATTTTGACATAAGTCCTCCGCTGCGGCATTGTACCCGGACCTCTGCGGACAGACTCAGGTCAATTCTGCGGATTTGAAAACTGTCGCGAGGCGTGCCGGCATCAGAAGCCTGGTCCCCGGGATTTGCGCTACTCAGAAGCCGGGAGCGGCCTGAGAACGCGGGGGAACAAGTGCGCCTCGCGCGAGCCTGGAAGTCGAATAAGAAATCAGGCGGCGATCCGGGGCGATTGGGGCGGGCCGGGACGCTGCGAACGCTGCCCTACGCGGCACAGCACGCTGACATATTGCCGCCGGAAGCAGTCATCGCAACGCACCGGCCGGAGCAGGAATAACGGCAAGAACACCCGTTCAAACACACTCACCGTTCGTGAAATGTGACCGTTGTGGCGGCGGCAGTCAGAACACTGAAACCTCAGCATGTCGAATCCCCCATCGTGCAATCACCAACACAATGTTGCGACATTCCCTGAACCCAGCTGCCAAACCGGCTTTCGGCGGCGGGTTCGAGCGCGAAAATGGGGCAAACGCCGGAACCCGCAAACACCACGCCTGTCCGCGAAGAGGATATAGCTCTCCGTCTTTTCCAGGCACGCCCAGCTAGGCAGTTTACTATTTTAGAGTCTTCACCACTATACGCCTGTTCACTATTGCTCATTACCGCCCTATCTTATGAGCGGCATTGCCGCACTGACCCCTCGTAACTACGGGTCGCCTCCCAAGCGGCAGTACAGTTAACTTGGGATAAAACGTCCAAGCGATACGTAGCCTGCGCAGTCTATCTCACCAAAAAAGTCAGCCAAACGTCGGGCAAAGGTGCATTGATCAAGGGCCTTAGGATAGGGGTCGCGACGGTTGCGTTTTTGGGAATCGGTACCGGTTCCCGGGTTTGAAAATGCCGACGCAAAACCGCCTCATTCGGGCACTTCGCCACACGACCATCGCGCGGTTTCTCGGGGCAGGTCTTGCAACATTCTTCTTCCTGAACCCTGACTCAGCCCAGATCGCACTCGCCAGGAGTCTACGTTGAAAAACAGACACATGGGGCTGAGACTGGGCATGGCATTTGCTGTGCTGGTTGCCACCTTGCTGGGCATCGGGGAGTTAGGACTGCGCCGCATGCGAGACATCAATGCGACCCTTGGCGACATCACCGGCAGGCAGTTCACCAACCTGCAACTCGCACGAAAAGCGTTGGCGCTCTCCAATGACAACAACCGTATCGCCATGGAAATAGTCCTCGTGGAAAACAGTGCACTCGTTAAGACGCTGTTGGCAACCGAGTCTGAGAATAGCAAGGAGATTACGGCTCTGGTGGAGCAGAGCGCAAGCCTCTGTGAGTCAGACCCTGAGAAGCAGCTACTATCTGCGGTGAAAGAAACAAGAAAGCCATATGTGGAAAGCTACCTGCGAGCGATCCATTTACTTGTCGATGAAAGGAAACACGACCCAGCGGAAGCGGTCATGGTCAATGAAACACTACCGGCGCTGCTCCGGTATCACGCTGCATGGAACGAATTTGTGGACTTTCAAAACAAACAAGTGGACGTGGCTGCCAAACAAGCTCAGGTTGATTATGCCAAAGCCCATCGCCTTGCCTCTTTACTGATGGTACTGGCTGTGGTTGCTTTCGCGATCGCGGTATTCACGACCCGCGAGACGGCCCGCGAGATTGCTGTGCGGATCGACGCAAAGAAAGAGGTCACTAAGCTCAATGCGGTTCTCGAAGAAAGAGTGATGCAACGTACCAGCGAGCTAAGCCAGGCAATCGAGCACGTAAATCTGCAGGCTGCGGCTTTGGAAGCCGCTGCCAACGCCATCGTGATCACAGATTTCCACGGCACGATCATGTGGACAAATCATGCGTTCACAACCATGACTGGCTACAGCAAAGAAGAGGCGCTGGGCAACAACTGCCGCCTGTTGAAATCCGGCGAGCAACCCGACAGCTATTATTCCACGCTCTGGTCAACCATCTCATCCGGCAAGGTATGGTACGGCGATCTTGTCAACCGGCGAAAAGATGGCACTTGCTATACCGAAGAGATGACCATCACACCGGTAACCCTTGACGTGGGCAATCCAGACAATAGATATTTCGTCGCCATCAAGCAAGACATTACCGGGCGCAAGCGATCCGAGGACGAACTGTACCGGGCAAACCAGTTGCTTCAGACCGTCTTGAACGCCATTCCTCAACGTATCTTTTGGAAGGACCTGAACTGCACCTACCTTGGCTGCAATCGGATTTTTGCCACCGATGCGGGTTTAAACAATCCGGCGGAGATCGTCGGCAAAAGCGATTCTGACCTCGCCTGGAGCAAGACGGCTGAAGTTTATCGCAGCGATGACAGGCTGGTCATGGAACAGGGATCGCCAAATCTCGGCTATGAAGAAATACAGGACCGGCCCGACGGAAGCCGGGTGTGGCTCCGAACCAGCAAATTGCCCCTGTGGGACCGGGAGGGCACGGTGACCGGCGTCATTGGAACCTACGAAGACATCACCGGCCGCAAACTCGCCGAAGATCGGGTCCAATTCCTCGCCTATTACGACGCTCTTACGGAGCTGCCGAATCGGGCCCTCCTTCAGGATCGATTGTCAAAGGCACTCGCCAGTGCGCGCCGGCGCAAAGATAAGGTCGCCCTTCTATTCCTTGACCTGGACCGTTTCAAAACCATCAACGACTCGCTCGGCCACGCCGCCGGCGACCTTCTTCTGCAGGACGTTGCCGGCCGGCTTAAGAAATTTGCCCGTGATCAGGACACCGTGGCCCGCCTCGGCGGGGATGAATTCCTCATCGTGCTGACCGCCCTAAAGGACTTCCCCGACGCAGCCGTTGCGGCGGAGCGCCTGATGGATGCAATGACCGCTGAATTCGTTGTTCAAGACCACTCCCTGAGCATCAGTTGCAGCCTCGGCATCAGCATTTTCCCCGAACACGGGGCGGATGGCGAAAACCTGATCAAGAATGCCGACGCGGCCATGTATCGTGCCAAAGAGAGTGGACGTAACAATTTCCGGTTCTTCACCGAGGACATGAACACTCAGGTTATAGAGCGATTGACACTGGAAAACAGCTTGCGACTGGCACTCCCACAAAAAGAACTGTTTCTGGTGTATCAACCGCAGATGGATATTCGCACGGGAAAAATTACCGGGCTGGAGGCCCTCCTGCGCTGGCAACACCCCGAATTGGGCCTGGTGCCGCCCGATAAGTTCATACCAATCGCCGAGAACAGCGGCCTGATTAAGCCCATCGGTGAATGGGTGCTGAGGACCGCCTGCGCGCAGGTTCGAAAATGGCAGGACGAAGGGTTGCCCGCGGTGCCGGTGGCCGTAAATGTATCGGCGGTCCAGTTTCGCCAGGATGATTTCTGCGAGCTTATTAAGACGGTGCTTCGAGATACTGGCATCGAGGCGAAATACCTCGAACTCGAACTCACGGAAAGCCTGCTGCTGGCGAATGCCGACGTGACATTTCCAGTTCTGCAGCGCTTGAAGGCCATGGGTTTGGCGCTGGCGATCGACGACTTTGGAACTGGCTATTCAAACTTCGGCTACCTGAGACAGTTTCAGGTCAGCAGGCTCAAGATCGACCGCTCCTTTATCCGGGATGTCGCGGTGAGTCCCGACGACGCGGCCATCACCAGGGCAATCATCAGCATGGCGAGAAGCCTGCATCTCAAGGTGATTGCCGAAGGAGTTGAAACGGAAGCGCAAATGTCATTCCTGCGCGCACAGCAGTGTGACGAAATTCAAGGCTACTACTTCAGCAAGCCTCTAGCGGCTGACCAAGTTGCCGGCAAACTGCGCGAGCAGGGTGCCGAGCCGCACGTCCGAGTTCAAGCCAGCGGGAATATTTCGTGAGAACAAACTTTATGAGGTGGGTATGTCGATAGGACTTGCGCTTTTGGTGTCCCCTGATCCAGTTACAATTCAGCAGTTCAGCCTCGCCCTGAAGGAATTTTCTATCGCGACCGATGCCTGTCAAGACGTGCCAGCGTCCATCCGGCTCTTGAACCGCCGAAAGTTCGATGCCGTAATCGTCGATCTCCAGATGGGAGAGCAGTCCGGAGCGATTCTGGACCTGGTTCGGCTCTCTCCATCGAACCGCACCGCGGTGACGTTTGCCATCAGCGGCAACGAGGGTGACGCCACAGCCGCCTTCCGCCGGAGGGCAGGCTTTGTTTTTGACAGACCTTTTTCCATGCAGTCAATCCGCGCCACCCTCAAACCTGCTTATGGCCTGATATTGAGAGAACGGCGGCGCTACTTCCGGTGCCCGGTCTCGATCCCCATTACCATCCTGAGACGAAACCTTCCGGATGTTCGCTGCCACAGCGTGAACATCAGCGAAGGGGGCATGGCCCTTACTACAACGGTGGCGTTCGCCGCCGGAGAAAACGTGCAGGTTCAGTTCACCTTACCGGATCAGCAAGTGCCGTTCATGGCAGAATCCACAATCTGCTGGCTGAAAAACGGCAATCTCGGAGTCCGACTGGTATCTCTGTCGCCCGAGCACAAGTCCGGGCTCCAAAACTGGCTCGCGAGGAAACTGGAGGAAGCGCTTCCCGAATCCGTTGCTCGTCAATTCCAGAAGCCGGAAACCTCCTTCATCACGCCCGTGGCCGAGACCAAGCTGAAGACGAGTATGGCAGAACCGAGACATTGATCGCGGCGGGAGCAGTTTAGGAAACTCATTCATCCTCATTCTTAAGTTGGGATTGTAATGGGTGGCTGTGCGCCTTCTGCGGTGAGCACCGGAGAAACCGAATTCTTCCGGGCCGTCGATTCAGTCCGCCACCAACCATGCCAGGGCTTCTTCGCGGGTCTTGAAAGCGGAAAATTCGCGGCGGGAGAAATTCTTGACGTTTTCAGCGAACCCCTGAGGGAAGTTCTCTGTTCCCACCCAAGCGGATTTCTTGACGTACGGCTTGTCAAAAACGGCGGTTTGTTGCATGGTCTGAATGGC
Source organism: Acidobacteriaceae bacterium (assembly GCA_003152795.1). Taxonomy (GTDB): domain Bacteria; phylum Acidobacteriota; class Terriglobia; order Terriglobales; family Acidobacteriaceae; genus Acidiflorens. The sequence continues at coordinate 7,066 of PMBA01000163.1, forward strand.
TTCCCGCTCAAAGGAAGCTCCCGTGAAATCCGAAAGTATCAACACTGAACCGCCCGGGCGGGTACTCACAAGGTCGGGAACCGCTCGGAATATCTTCTCCACCTCGGCCCCCAAACAGCCTGACAGGTCGATTAGAAGAACTTGCTTACTCTGATGGGTGATGAACCGAACCCGGTCGGTCATGGATCAGCCTGCTTCCTGCTGCTGAACGTCACCAGTTCGACTATGACAGCTACTGCAGTGCATCCGACAGCCCGACCTTGATGAGTCCCCGATTTCCCCCGTGTCTCTCTGTGTCCCCCGTGGTAAGCGCCTTTGACTTCCCCCGTCTAACGCCCCAGTTCATACCGGACGCCGCGAAACATAACGGTCGCTATTTTCAACGCACCGCACTACATGGAAGCCGTCTCTGCTTTGACGCGAGGGTGCTGGGCGCACTCGTGCGACCCAAACTCTTGGGAGAGTTGCATCTGGAAATTGCGTGTCATTTCGTCGATTGTCTTACCGATCGGTGGGCCTGAGGGGTGAAACATCCAAGCGCACACAGAGCAGCCCCACCCTGCTGAACTCTGTCTTTCGACCCATACTACTTCACGTGACGAACTTGCCGGGCCCGGTGTAAGCATACATCACCTCACCAGCGGACATAAGTAGTTTACCTTAAACGAGACGGGATCGGCGTGAAATTTGGCAGGACACGTGGTAACCACCGATGTCCCCGGAATATTGGAAAGGCGAGAGGTTGCCGCCCTCCCAAAAAAACGAAAGCGCCCGGACTCGGT
>PMBA01000431.1 GCA_003152795.1 Acidobacteriaceae bacterium
TGCGTGACGCAGCACCTGCGCATCCACGGCTTCCACGAGGCAGCGAAGGAATTCGGCTGGTTGGCCGGCTATGGTGCGGATGCGAACGAGATTCGCAAGCTCATGGAGGCTGACGCCGGGCTCGGCGAGCGTCTCCATGCGGCGCTGCCCTACGTGAAGGCGGAGGTGGTCTGGGCGGCGCGACACGAAATGGCCCGCACCGTGGAAGACGCGCTCGCCAGGCGAACGCGGGCGCTGTTCTTGAATGCGCGCGCCGCCCTCGCCATGGCTCCGGCGGTCGCTGACTTGATGGCTTCAGAACTCGGGTGGGATGAAGCCACCCGGACGAAACACCTGGCTGCGTTTCGCGACGTTGCTTCGAATTACGTGCTTCGTCCCTGAAAGTTCTCGATAAAGGTTGACCAGTTCTCACGAGCAGCTTAAGATGCCGAAACGCTTGCGATCACCTGGAAATCCCCCGGCGCGGGCGATCTGAGTCGCGACGAATCTACGAAATCAGGAGCGCCGTTGATGGCGACTCAAGGATCCGAATTCGCCGTTCCCGTGGCGGACTTTGCCGCCGCCCTGCTGGCGCGACCGGAGGTGGGCCCGCGCGCCCAGGCAACCGCTGAACAGATCGCGCAACTGCTCCCTGGCGCCGCGGTTGTGGTGTACATCATCGAGGACCTGGACAATCCTGCCTGGACCCGCACCGCGATTGCGGGCGACGTCGAAGTCAGTGGCACCATTGATTTTGCCGCCGGTACGCTGGGCGCTGTGGCAGAAAACAAAACGCTGGTGGTGTTCGAGGGGAGCGATCTGCAGCGAGAAGACTACTCTCACCTGGATATCCGGCGTACGGTGACTGCTCTCGCGTATGTTCCTCTCGTCGCGGGTGAAGCTCTTTTCGGCGCCCTGGAGGTCATCAGCTACGAACAACCGTTTCCGGAGGCGATGCTGGAAGCGTTGCAAGAGGTTGCCGGCCTGGCGTCGCCAGCCCTCGCCGCCGCCCGGTCTTACGAGAGCGAACGCAATGCCAGCCTGCATTCGATCAGCCGCGTGACCCAGATGTATGACCTCGAAAAGGTCTTCAACTCAACCCTGGAAATGGATGAGTTGCTGGGGATCATTGCCAAAAAATTCCAGGAGGTAATGAGCGTCCAGGGTATCAACCTGTGGATGGTCAATGGCGACACACTCGAACTGGTGAGCAGCGCGGGATTCGATCCAACCGTGGAGTTGGGCATGGTGCAGATGCCGGGTGCCGGTATTGCGGGAGACATCTCAGACAACGGCGAGCCCGTGCTGATCGACGATCCTTCCGACGAGCGTCTGCAGAAACGCAACGCCGGACACGAAGATGAGGCGGTATTCTCCATCGCCGCCGGTCCGCTCATGGAGCACGAGAACCTGGTGGGCGTGGTGGAGGCGGTCAATCGTATGGACGGCGTGCCGTTCGACGACGACGACCAGTTCCTTCTGACCAACATCTGCGAAACCGCCAGCAACGCTCTGCACAATGCCAGCCTGCTGCAAGCTGAGCGCAAGGTGGAGATTCTGGAAGCGCTGGTGAAGGTGAGCGCTGAGATTACCTCCACGCTCGATCTGGGCCGCGTGCTGGACGCGATTGTGAACGGGCCGAGTAGCGTAATTCCGTACGAACGAGCGGCCATCGCGCTGGAGCAGCGCGGCCGGCTGCAACTGAAAGCGATGTCGGGCACGGCCAAGATCAATCCTCAGGACCCCAATACTTCGCGCCTCCAGGCGTTGCTCGAATGGGCCTCGCTGTCGCGGGAGTCCATATTCGTGACCCAGCACGGCGACGAGGTGGAGGACGAACGTCCGGAGACGCGAGCGAAGTTCGAGAATTACTTCGCCGAGAGCGGGATGCGCGCCTTTCACGCCCTGCCTTTGGCGGATGACGACGGCACGGTGGGCATCCTGTCGTTCGAGAGCAGCGACCCGGATTTTCTCAACACTGCCCACCTGGAGATGATCAAGGTGCTGGCCGGCCAGGCGACGGTGGCGCTGCGCAATGCGTCGCTCTATCGTGAGGTGCCGTTTATCGATGTGCTCCAGCCCCTGCTGGAAAAGAAGCGCCGGTTCATGGCCTTGGAAAAGCGGCGGCGGACGGCCCTGGTGGCGGGTGCCGGGCTCGCTTTGCTTTTCCTCGCCGCCTTTCCGTTGCCCCTGCGCGTAGACGGACCCGCGTCCGTCACTCCCGCCCATAGTTCGCATGTGCAGCCTGAGGTTGCCGGCGTCATCCAAACAGTCAACGTGCGGGAAGGTGACTTTGTCAGGCAAGGCGCCGTCCTGGCCAGTCTGGCCGATTGGCAGTATCGCGCCGAATTAACCGCCGCACAGGCAAAGTATGAAACCGCGGTGTCGCAGATGAACAGGGCCCTGGCCGCGAATGACGGCAGCGAGGCCGGAATTCTGCGGGCCCAGGCCGACTACTGGGCTTCCGAAGTCGTGCGCGCTCGTGAACGTCAGGAAAAGACGGTGTTGCGCTCGCCGATCGATGGTCTGGTCGCAACTCCGCATACCGAAGACATGGTCGGACGAAGTCTGAATCCGGGCGATACATTCGCGGAAATCGTCGATACTTCCTGGGCAAATGTGGATGTGTCCGTGGATGAAAGCGATGTCCCGCTGCTCAAGACGGGCGAGAAAGCTTCGGTGAAGCTCGAGGCATTCCCCACCCACACGTTTCGCGGAGAGGTGGTTATCGTAAGTCCCAAGAGCCAGGTAGAAGGAGTGGAGCGGTTTTTCTACGCCCGGGTTCGCGTGCCCAACCACGATGGACTGATCCGCGCCGGAATGCAGGGCCGGAGCAAGGTTTCCACCGGGTGGAGTCCGGCCGGACGGGTGTTCTTCCGGCGGCCTGCGATGTGGCTCTGGTCCAAGGTCTGGTCCTGGATAGGCTGGTAATCCGAAGGGGATTCTATGACGAGATGCGCGCTTGCTTTAACCGTGGCCGTGGTGCTGACGGCCACCGGTTGCGACAGCAGCTATCAGCCGGCGACTGCGGTTGCCGCTCCTCCGCCGGTGGCGGAGAAGGAAGCACACTCTGCGCTGTCCACGGAGGAAGGCGGTTTTCTTGCAACTGGTCCCATCGTGGTTGAAAACCAGATCGATGTAGTGGCCCTCCGGGCAGGCGTGATTTCTGGGATTAATTTCGATGTGGGTCGAGCGGTAAGGAAAGGAGAAGTTCTGGCCACTCTGGATGACCGGCAACTGGCGGCCGAGCGCGATGCCGCCACGTCCAAGGTGCGCAGTTCCGAGGCTAATCTGAAAGACTGGGAGGCCGAAGCGGGAGTGGCCGATGCCGATTTGAGGCGCGCCCAGGCCATGCGGGACGCCGGCATCAACACGATCGAGGAACTGGACCACGCGCGCTACAAGGTGACCGCTTCGCAGTATGAGATCGAAAAAGCGAAGCAGGACTCGAACACGAACCAGCACAATCTCCGCGCGCTGGAACTGGAATTGGAGAAAACCCGCATTACTGCGCCTTTTGATGGAGTCGTGGCGCGACGCTACCTGCGCAAGGGACAGAGCGTGGCCGTCGGCGACCGGCTCTTCTGGGTGACTGCGGTTGCGCCTCTGCTGGTGGAATTTACTCTGCCCGAGCGCTTCATCGTCGCGGTAAAAAAAGGGCAAACCGTCACCGTCACGTCGGCAGACTCCTCAACGGCTGTGAAACATGCCGCTAGAGTGATTGATGTGAGCCCGGTTGTGGACCCGTCCAGCGGGACCATTGAAGTGCGGGCGCAGATCGAGGGCCCGGCTCCCGACTTGCGGCCCGGAATGCTTGCCAGCATTCGGATCGGTTCACCGCGATGAATTTGAGTCAGGCCCCACGCGTGGATCGAAACATCCGGACTTCGCGTTCTGCTGCGGGTAATCCCGCATGAACATCGTCGAGGCGCTCAACGTCGCTTTGCCGGAGATACCAGAAAGGCTGGCGCGGCAAAAACGCGTGCCCAGGATGGACCCTCGGCTGGTCGGCCGTGGCCACGTGTTGGACGGCGTACCCGTAGTTCGTGTTTTGATCCCGGATAACCACGAGTTCTACACTTTGCCTCCCGAGTATTGGGAACTGCTTCAGCTCTTTGACGGGGAACGGACGTATGACGAGATCGCCGGTCTCTTCACGGCGCGCACTGGGATGCCTGTCACTGCCGACTGGGTTTTGCAGTTTGCCACGGAAAATGCGGAAGCGGCATTTTGGTCCAAGACCCTGCAGGAAAAAAATGCGCGCTTCCGCGAAGAGCTGGTGGACAAACGGCGCGCGCGCACTCACAAGAAATCAAAGTGGGGCAACCTGGCTGAGATCACGTTTCCCGCTTGGGATCCCGACGCTACTCTGACCAGAGTCCACAACCGGGTGAAGTTCATTTTTACCTACCAGTTCCTCCTCTTGAGCCTCGTCATGTTCGCCTTCGCGGCGTATGTTCTGGTAAGCCATTGGGCAGAAATCGGACAGGATAACCTTGAGTTTTATAACTTCACCCACAAGAGCCTGGCCGACATCATCGAGTTCTGGGTCCTGATCTGTGTCATCGCCTGCATCCACGAGTTTTGTCACGGGCTGGCCTGCAAGCACACTGGCGGAGAATCGCATGGCATGGGCTTTCTGCTGATCTATCTCTCTCCCGCTTTTTTCTGCGATACCACCGAAGCGTGGGTGTACGGCAACAAGTGGCAGAGAATCGCCACCGCCGCCGCGGGAGTCTGGTCCAGCCTGATTATTTATTCCATCGCAAGCTTCGTGTGGTGGGGAACCGCGGTTGGCGATTCGCTCCACAACTTCGCCTATGTCGTGATGCTGGCCTCCGGCATACTCCCTGTCCTCATCAACCTGAACCCGCTCATCAAACTTGATGGCTACTTCATGTTCACGGAGCTGCTCGACATCCCCGAACTGAAGGAAAACGCCTCGATCTACCTCAACAACTGGACCAAGAAGAACATTTTTCGTTTGCCCGTCGAGGTGCCCTACACGACCTGGCGGCGGAGGCTGCTGTATGTGCCGTACACGCTGGCTTCCAGCGTCTATAGTTACGGGCTGCTCTTCGTTATCGTCACCTTTGTCTACAATGTCATCCATCGCTACAGCCCGGACTGGGCGTTTGTCCCCGCAGCGTTTTTCGCAGTCCTCATTTTCAAATCGCGCATTCTGACGCTCTGGAGATTTATGAGACTCCTCTATCTGGACAAGAAGGACCGGGTGAAGGCCTGGTTCACACCCCGCCATACCGTCGTTTTCGCCTGCTTGAGCCTTCTGGTTTTGCTGGCGCCGGTGTGGCGGCAGACCGTGGAGGGACGGTTAGTGCTCGAACCGATGCAGCGCGCAGTGCTGCGGGTTGAGGTTCCGGGGACAGTGACGCAGGTGAATGTCGAAGAGGGGCAGGTTGTGGCGGCGGGCACGCCGCTGCTCCGGCTCCGCAACCTGAACATGGAGTCCGAAGCGGCGAGGGTGGCTGCGGACCTCCGCTTCGCTTCCGCTCGCGCCTTTCAGGCACAAATGCGCTATGCGGATTTTGCGGCTGCCGAACGTCACCGCCAGGAATTGACGGCACACGACCGGACCCTGCAGGAAAAAATGATCCAACTCACCGTCTTGAGCCCCTTCGACGGCACGGTCGTTACTCCCAGGGTGGGCGATTTGCTGGGTTCGTACTTGCCGCCCGGAAGCGAAGTAATGGAGATTGCGAACACTTCCGTGCTTCAGGCGCTGGTCTTTATTTCAGCACCGGATGTCGGCAAGATACGCCTTGGCTCACCTGCCGCTCTGCATCTGGATGCCCAGGCCAGGTCAATCCAGGGCAATGTCGCCTTTCTGGCTCCGGCCTCTTCCGAGGCGGAAAAGGGACTCTTCGACCAGCAGGAGTACAAGGGCATCGAGGCTTCCCGCTACTATGTCGCCAGGATTCCGGTTTCCAATTCAGACCAGGGGTTGAAGGACGGCTTTACTGGCACGGCCAAGATTTTCGTCCAGCGGCGCAGTATTGCCGGATTCACGTGGCAGGGGGTAAACGACTTCCTCGGGCGCAAGCTCTGGTAATTCCGGCGCAAACACGAAGAGGCTACGAAACACCGTAGCCTCTCCATTGCGTTCGTTTTCCGCTACCGCATTTTCGACGGGCTGGCAATACGAGACGGGCTGGCGATCTTGGCCGGGCTGGCGATACGCGCTGGACTGGCGATACGCGCGGGGCTGGCTACCTTGGTGGGCTGACCAACGCTGGTGGCCAACAGGGCCTTCTTTACCGCTGTGCGAGTGCTGATCAACGACTTCTTTTGAATCGCCATATCCAATCTCTCCTGTTTTCGATTTGTCCTGCTCGCTTGTCTATAGAGCAGGTCCAGTACCAAATCGTGGCGACTCCTGGCGCATCCGCAAACCCGCATTCCCATCAGACACTTAGGAGTTATTTTGGGAACAAGAGGGGAAACGCCGGCGGAGCCAGCCTCACAGACTGTATTAAAATGTCATCTATGATGCATTAAACTTTAATCCAGCGAGGCGGCTGGGTTCAATTTTTCAGTCTTTCCCAATGCGATATTTGCGGCAAAGATAGTGCATTTTCTGCTTATCGACCTGCAGCAGCCGCGCCGCGCCGATCTTGCTGCCGCCGGAGCGCCGGAGCGCCGCGGTGAGATAGGCAACCTCAATCTTCGCGATTTCCTCGTCAAAGTCGACCCCGCCTTCAGGAATCAGCATGGATTCCTGGCTGGCCGCGCTGTTATACAGAAGCCGCTGCGGCAGATGTTGGACCTNNNTTAGCGCCACAGTAGAAGCGCAGGAAATGGTCCACCAGCAGGGGAATGTCCGCCGGCCGGTCGCGCAGAGCCGGCAGCAAGATGGGCACAACGTTGATGCGGTAATAAAGATCTTCGCGGAAACGGCCGGCCCGCACCAATTCTTCCAGGTTTTCGTTGGTCGCCGCGATGAGACGGAAGTCGATCTTCCGGGCGCTCTGCCCCCCGATCCGAGTCACGGCGCGGTCTTCCAGCACGCGCAGCAGTTTGGATTGAAGCGCCAGACCGAGAGTCGCAATCTCATCCAGCAGAAGCGTGCCGGTGTGCGCCAGTTCAATGTGCCCGGCCCGTGCCGCCCGCGCGTCTGTGAAAGCGCCCTTTTCATGTCCGAAGAGTTCGGTTTCGATCAGGTTCTCCGGCAAGGCCGCGCAATTGATGCTGACAAAGGGCTTTTGCGCGCGCGACCCGAGCGCAACAATCGCCCGCGCCACCAGTTCCTTGCCGGTTCCGCTCTCGCCCCGGATCAGCACCGTGCTGGTGCTCTCGGCGACCCGGGTGATGGCGTCATACACGCGCCGCATGGGTTCGCTGCCGCCGATCAGTTCGCAAAATGATTCCTGCTCGGTGCGTTCGCTTTGCTGTTGCCGGCATTCGATCTCCAGCGCCCGCTTCTCCAGCGCCCGGTGCAGCACGCTCCGCACTTCCTCGAAGTTGATGGGCGCAACAAAATATTCATCGACGCTGGCGGCAACCGCCTTCAGGCGCAGGTTGCGGCTATTGGAACGCGTCAACCCCACCAGCACCAGGTCAGGTCGCAGGGCGCGCAATTCGCCCAGAGCGTTGATTCCGTCCTGGCTGCGTTCTCCCACCGTATCCAAGTCCAGAAGTACAGCGTCCGGCGGCTGCTGGTCGATCAATGCTGTCAATTCATCCCAGCTCCGAAGCACCGTCAGGTCGTGCTCCCCAGCCAGATAGGTCTCCGCCTCGGGACGCACCCGTTCGTCCGTGGTGACGACGACTACTGCGTAACGAGATGGTTCGGTGCGGGGGCTCGGCGTACGCATGATTGCTGCCTCGGGCGCCACCGATTATGTCAAATTTTCGACCCTTCAGGATGAAATATTTACTTCCATCGGATGGATCGCGTTTCCGCTCCAGGGCGAACTGCGATTGCAGCCCGGCATTGCCCCCACGAAGGCGGGCGCACTTGCAAAACCCGGCCGCTTCCCGTAAGTTGGAACGCGTTCTGCATCGTCACTTTCACCCGACCCGAGACTGGCGCGGGGTTTCGGCGGAGGACAGTTTGGACATTAGCGTCCGTAAGCGTTCGCAAGTGCAGGTAGTTCAGCTCCGGGGACCTCTCAGAATGGGCCCCGCCGTGGACGGTTTGCGCCAGACCATGGAGGAGGCGCTGGGCAACGGAGATACCCGCATCGTGCTCAACCTCGCCGAAGTTCCCATGATTGACTCCAGCGGAATTGGTTTGCTGGTGCGATTTCTGGCTTCCACCAAGCAGCGTGGCGGGAACATCAAGCTCGTGCAACCCAACAAATTCGCGGTGCAGACTCTGCGTCTGGTCGGTGTTCTGAACCTGTTCGAGATTTTCGATGACGACGACGCGGCGGTGGCGTCCTTCGCCTAGAGTTGCCCATCCCCATTTGCGGGATTCGAAAACGAGTTTCGAAGACGAAATGAGCCCCTATGTTGGCTGAGCCTGGCAGTGGCCCGGAAAACAGCGCACTCTCTGAATTGCTCGACCTCAGCATGCCAGCGGATTCGGAGGCGATCGCTGCTGTCGTGGACACGATCACTGAAAGCCTGGCGCAACTGGACGTCCCGGAACAGAAGCGCCTTGAAGTTGCACTGGCCGTTCAAGAGGCTTTGGCGAACGCCGTTGTACATGGATGCGAGAACGACGCCTCAAAACAGGTCCGGTGCCAGCTGAAGTCCGATCCCAACGGCCGAATCGTAATTATCGTGACCGATCCCGGACCAGGGTTCAGTCCCGAGCTTCTATCCGATCCCAAGCGAAGTGAGAACCTGTATGCCGATCACGGACGCGGCGTCTACCTGATCCGCCAACTCATGGACGAAGTTCATTTCGAACATGGTGGAAACGAACTCAGGATGTGGAAGTACTGAATGTGTGCGTCACCACAGGCCAGACTGGCTTTGGAAATGATTGAAAGTAGGGTTGTGGCAGCCGGACCTGTAAGCCGAATTCGCCAGACTGTATTGCAAACAGACAACTTATTTGAAATCAGTCGCCGTGAAGTGTCAATGATGTCAACTTTGTCAGTCACGGTAGGTTTTGCGTCACACCGGCGTCACAATCTTTGACTTCTCGCACAACCGAGACCTAGCCACCAGGTCCCGGGAAACGGCTGGAGCAAGACTAGCAGTCACTCGCGCTCACGCAGCACGACTTTGCGGAAGTAACTAGACGCCCGGGCACTCTTGACGGCGCAACCTCGCAGCTCCTGCGCGCTGGTTTCGGCAACTGCTTCCAGTGTCAGCCGATTCCATCAAGTCTACTGATTGGTTCGTCCCTGCGCCGATTGAAAGTGGAGCCACCTCTCCTAGTTTGGTTTCTTCAGGCCGTCCTGAGAGGCTTCGGACGCCGCCGCCGCAGCAAGTTCTTTTAGGCCGGTGCCAGTTTCTAGAATTCTGCGAACACGTTCGCGAAGTTCGCGGACGAAAGGCATGTAGTGCTTTTCGACCGTCTCGATCGTATCGCCCAGCATCTTTGCAACATCGTAGGGGCTTGCGCCTCTGAGTAGCAAATCGACCGCAAACGTATCTCGGAATCGATGAGGATGTGCGCTGGGAACGCCGGCTCGACGGCCAAGAGCAACCATCCTCTGATAGAGCCGCGGACGCGTGAGGGGTTTACCTGTAAGAGGGTTCAGCAGAACACGGTCTGTGGGCTGAGCGTTGCGCTTGTCTCGTTCTGCCTCTAGGGCAAAGAGGAGTTCGGGATGAAGAGGCAGGACAACTTTCTTCTTTCGCTTTCTCGTGAGCCGTTCGATTTCCTTGCTGGCGAAGTGCAGTTCCCGGAATGATAGCGTGACCGCGTCGGAACCTCGAAAACCTGTCCACCGCAGCGCAAGAAAGCACAACAAGTCATGCTGTGCGTGCTTCCGCAGCCGTGACAGTTCATCTGCGGTAAATGGCTCCGCGCCGCCCTCGGGATGTTCTCCGGGCCTACCCTCGAGCTGGACGGGATTTTTCGGAAGCAACTCTCTTTTCACCGCAAACGCGAAGATGCGATGGAGTATGGCGACGTCCAGCACAGCGCCGGTTGCACCCCTAGAGTGTTTCCGCGTCTTGATCCTTTCGACGCGCCAAACTTTGAACTCCTCCACAAGAGGTACGCCAATGTCCCGTAGCAAACTAGTTTTTCGCTCCGAAAGAAACAACTCGAATTCGCGGAATGTGTGTTCGTATCTCTCAATTGTGGACGTAGCTAGTTTTCCAATCTTGAACCGCTGTCCTGTGAAAACACTGAACAATTTGCGGAGGTCAGTCCATGTTGGACGTGGTTGCTCTTTGACTCCCGCAAAAACTGCAAACCGGCGAAAGGTTTCTTCCGGGAGTAGAACGCGAAGCTCATGCCACACCAGGGATTGGGGGCCCTCGGCCAGCGCGGTCTCCAATTTGTGAACCAGCCGGCGAGCCGCATCGTGATTCCTGGTGCCTAGCGAGCGACGGACGACATGCACTCTGCCAACCATCAAGTCAACGTGGAATGTTTTACCTCGCCTGCGAACGGTCAACATAATCTCTTGGTTCTCTGAGTTTCAATCTGAAACACAACGCTCACGTGGATGGCCTTCTTGCTTCTCCTGCCAGCAGCCGCAAAGTCTAACACCTTTGCCCCTGCGGACCGAAGCCGGTTGTACACCGTACCGCGGGAGACCCGCCATCGCTCCGCTAGCTCGCTGATGGAATAGTAGTCCGGCCGATCAGATCTCAGTAATGCTCGCTGTAGTTCGCTTCCTCCGTTAGTCACACCTTCCTTTTTCCCACGAAGCGACTTTAGCACTCCAATTGTCCTTTTTTCTCTCATACCCACCCCTGAGGTGCTGCCCCTTTGTCCGAGGCCGCCGACCAACTCCCAATGAAAAAATGTTCTCCGCCAAACCATCTGGCGCTTGCGATGACCTGACCAGAGTTGGATCGCCTTCATCGGTTTCAGCCTCCGGGCGGTCTTCAGTAAAGGACTGCCCCGAGCCAACTAGATCAACTTCCGGGGCGCTTTCCTTTCCATCCGCTGCAATGTCCTCTCCCCTTTCTGCTGCATGCGGTCAAACTTTTCCTTTTGCTTGGAATTGAGCACGCATCTAATCTTGTCGGCTGTGTTCAGCCCGATCTGCCGCAGCTTGAGCGGTCCATCTTTGTGGAACAAGGCCGCAGGGAATATCGGTGTTGCCGTACGACGTGGCGATGGGGACATGGCAATAAAAGCATTTGCGATCTGCTTCTGTTCTTCGTCAAAGATCGTCAGCACTTCGGTTTTTTGCTCGTGGGTGAGCTTCAGATCTTTGCTGAGGGAATTAGCACATCCCACTGGACTATTTGCGCGCTCCTCCTTCAGTCCCTCTACGATCGATTCGAGGACGGTCTTACCACTTTCTCGATGCTTCGCATACGCATCGGACGCGTACAGACTCAACCGGTTATTGGCCTGCAACGCCGCAACAGGAAATTCCTTATAGAACCGGTTCAGGCGTTGCTGCAAGGATGCCTTGCTGAACGGGTCCTTCCTCTC
>PMBA01000156.1 GCA_003152795.1 Acidobacteriaceae bacterium
CCACCGCGCCCGTCGTGCTGTGGGCGACACTGCTGCTGGTTGGGGCCCCGTCGAGGCGCCGTCGCGCCCGATAGCTACGCGCTCCGTCCTAGCGCCCGAGCAGCCGCTCCAGCACCGCCTTGCTACGGGCCGTAGGTCCGCACGCCGTAATGGCATCGAGCTTCTCCTGTATGGCTGGAGGCACGTCTTTTGGGAGGAGAGAGCCGGGTTACGCGAGGCGAATGAATCGCACCGGCACCTGACCACGGACCCGGGCCAGCTTCCTCGAGATCATCGGGATGAAATGTAGCGGGCCTCCACAATCGTGTCGCTCGCGTTGCTGATGGCAGCGCCAGCCCAGGCAAGACCTCCCTCGTGCCTTGGGTAGAGAGATAGTTTGGAGATGTAGTTGCGTGTGGTTGACATAATGCTATCGGCCATTTGCGGATGCGCTTCGGTGAAGGCAAAGTGGCGCTTGAAGCGACGATCCACCTGCCCCGTCCATGGAATTCACCATGTCCAAAAGCGTTCCGCAGCCTCGATGATGACGACATCGGGTTTCTCCACATCGAGCTCTGCCTGCGTCAGGATCACGGCACTCGCCTTGAATCCTCCGTAGACGATCCTCACTCGCTCGAACTCGACTTCCAAGTAGGGCTTGACGAATTCTCTGAAGTACGAATCGTAGTAGATGAGCAACTTGCCATGCCTGTGCCCAGGTGGAATGGCGCTGGTCAGGACCGGCACCAAGAGCGGCTCCCGGGAAAATGACGGAAGACCCGCGAGGTCGATCAGATCTCCGAGGAGGATCGGATTGCGATCCCAGCGGAAGGCTTCCTTGGGCATTGGCGTTCGCGTGGGATCCTGTACCTGCAAGGCCTGCATCAATTTCTGGTAGGCGAGCAACCCCGCCTTGTGGTTCCAATGCGTGTCCTGCGGGTAATAGAGAATGCCCTCCGATTTCGCCTGGAGCATCGCTTGTCGCAGATCGAGGTAAGCAGGGCCCAAGACCCTTTCCGCCACCTCCGACACCTGATCCGATCTGGACCGCGTTCCCGGCCGAGGACGGAGGCTCTTCGGCAAATGCTCCGGGTAGATGGTCTGCTTGTCTGGCACCACCACCACCAGGAACTGGGTGTGATTGTCGGCGAACAGCTTCGCCAACCGTGACAGGTTGGCGCCAATCGCTGCCAGCTCGGCTTGGCCATAGGGCACCTTGCCGAGAAAACCATCCAATCCCATGCCATTGCCCGCCGCACTGGCGTCGAAATAGAGCCACCGCACTCCACCGTCCGATTCTCCGACGACGACGGCGGGATTGAGCGAAATGCGAAAGAGATGCAGGCTGGCGAGGCGGTAGCTTCCAATGAGCAGCTTGCGCAACCCGAAGTTATCGCCGTAGTACGTTTCCCAGTCTCGCGTGAATGTGACGACGCTCTGCGTGTCGCTCCACTTCACACCGGACAGCTGGGGCGCTTTCGCGAGGGCGCGTTTCTCGTCGAACCGGTCCATGGGGCGTAGATGGCACAAGCTGGCGATGCTTGGACAAGCCAGCAGTGCCAGAAACGCGAACACGAGAAGCTTGTTGCAGAAACGCATGGCAGCTAGAAGCGGTAATAGATGAAGGGATTGAACGAGCTGCTTGCCAGCTTCATGAACGAAACGACCAGCAAGGAGAGCACCACGAGCACGCCGGCTGGCGATGCGGCCCACGAAGTACCTTCGGGCGATCGGTAGAGCAACCGGCCGGGCAACCATCGAGCCTGCAACCGCATCGCGCCCACCACGCCGACGACCAGGGCGAACCAGCCTTCGGGATTGATGACGCCGGCTAGGCTGGCCCACGAGACCTGCGCCCAGTCGCGCAGGTGGAAGATGGCGCGAACATATGCCGCAGCACCCGAGAAGGAATCGGACCGGAAAAGGATCCAGCCGGCCATGACGAACAGCATGGCATAGAGGTTCTGAACGACCCTGGGCAGCCTCACCAGCCATCGCAGCAGGGCGGCGCGTTCGGCAACCAACATCGTTCCGTGCAACGCGCCCCAGGCGACGAAGGTCCAACTCGCCCCATGCCAGAATCCGCACAGGACGAAGACGACGAAGATGGCCGAGTACGAACGCCACGGGGGAACCCAGAATTGGTTTCCCGTTAAGGGAACGTACAAGTAGTCGCGAAACCAGGAAGTCAGCGAGATGTGCCATCGCTTCCAGAAATCGGTGATGCTGGTAGCGACATAGGGAAGGTCGAAGTTCTCGCGAAAGTGAAACCCGAACATGCGACCAAGGCCAATCGCCATGTCCGAATACCCTGAGAAATCGAAGTAGATCTGCAACGTGTAGCAGACGACGCCCAGGGTGGCGTGAACGGAGGTGAGGGCCGTGGGTGGCAGCTTGAAACAACCGTCGGCGACCACGCCGACGACGTTGGCGATCAGGACTTTCTTGGCAAGCCCAACGGAGAATCGGTAGATGCCGTACGCGAAGTCGTCCAGCGTGTGCTTGCGCACGGCGAGCTCGTCGGCAACGTGGCCGTAGCGAATGATGGGTCCCGCCACCAATTGTGGAAACAGCGAAATGTAGAGCGCCAGGCGAAACGGGCTCTTCTGCGGCTGCACGTGCCCACGCGCGACGTCCAGGATGTACGAGAGCGCATGGAAGGTGAAGAACGAGATGCCCAGCGGGAGAGCGATACGGGGCACGGTAATCTTGCGTCCCAACGTCCCCAGGACCGCCGCCGCGTTCGTCAGCAGAAACACCCAGTACTTGAAATAGACCAGGTAACCCAGGTTGGCGGTCACCGCGGCCACGACCCACGCCTTGCGGCCGATGCCCGCCTTGGCGGCCCTTCCGACCAGTAGACCGAAGACGTAGTTCATGCCGATGGAGGTGAGAAGGAGCGGCAAATAGCGCAACTCACCCCAGGAATAGAAGAACAGACTGGCCAGCAAGAGCCACGCGTTCTTGCCCCGAATCGTCGGCACGACATAGTAGACGGCGAGCGCGACGGGAAGAAAGAGGAAGAGGAAGAAGACCGAGCTGAAGACCATGGTGCTTCCGAGGAACTACCCGCTCGTTGTGCTGGTCAGGCTGCCGCAAACGAAGGCCGCAGGACGGGCCGGACAGGCCTTGCGCAGGGCAGTCCTGTGCCGGTTCTTCCCCGACTCGGAGAAGAGATCACGGATGTCATCGATGTTCAGGCGAGAACCCATGCTGTGCTGGACGAGACGTTCTATCCGGCATAGGGTGCCAGAATCCTCGCTTCTTGCTAGCCTCGATTTCCTACCAGCCGCGGGGAACCGGCTGATATCACGATGAATTCAGCAGATCCAGTTTCCGCCCAGGACGGGTTGGCATTTCGGGTAGTTGATATGATGCTTGTTATCGGCCATTTGCGGCTGCGATTCGGTGAAGGCAAAGTGGCGCTTGCAACGACTATCCACCTTGCGGGAATGACTACTGCACGACGATCGTCGCCAGGCGCAGGCGATCGTGTCCGTCGCTGGCGCTCGACGGAGTGACCGGCGCGCGCGCGGTGCCCTTGAAAAGGCCCACGTACACGGTGTACGCGCCGGGCGGCATGGCGGCGGTGAAGG
>PMBA01000100.1 GCA_003152795.1 Acidobacteriaceae bacterium
CGCGAAGAGTTCTCTTCTCCATCCGTCATGATGACCGTGATGGTCTTATCGAAGCCGTCGGTGCTGGCCGTTTGCACGGTGTTACCGATGGCGTCCAGCAGGGCGGTGTTTCCGCTGGGGCGATAGGTTGCGTCGTCGAGCTTCGCGACTCTCGCGAGGGGTACTGCTTTGTATTTCATTTCCACGACTGTGTCGAACAGCGTCAGCGAAAACCCGTAGTCAACGGCCGGCTCTTTCGCGAGTTCGTCGAGGTAAAGGTTGAAGCCGCCGATGACATCCTGGACCTTGGTACTCATAGAGCCCGACTTGTCGAGGATGACGTTGACCAGGACGCGCTGCTTGCCGCCCGACGGGGCAGTTTGGGGATTGATTGAGCTCATTTTTTCTTCTCCCGACTGGCAGCAGTCGGCGACCGGACGTAGGCGGTTTGCCGCGTGAAGCCCAGTTTTTCGAGCAGGCGCTCGCTCGGTTCCTTGTGACGGTTGTAGACGTTGCTGAGATATTGCTTGGACATATCCAGCTCGGCTGCGAACTTGGTCAGCGTCTTCTCACCCTGGACGCGCTTCATGATGGCGATCAGCTCTTCGATGGTCGTCGCTTTGTATGCCATACTGGGATACAGTGTATCCCGATGAGGGATACGACGTCAAGTGTCCGCAACGTGCGGGGCCGGCAAGTTTACCGGATTCATCTCCGGCAAGGTCTTGAACAGACTTGAGTTGTCTGGGTTCATACTTTTTGTTCCCGGAGAGTCAAATAAACCACTCTGAAACAAGAGTTACTTTGCTTTCTTCCTGAGTGGCGCACTGGTTGCACTCGTGTGCGATTCGAGTTTAAGAACCTGGGTCCACTGCATGCGATTCACCCCGCCGTGGCTGGCGAGTGAGGACTGCAGCGAAATCGAGTCGTACTCCGTCAACTGACGTGTTCCAAGGAATGACGCCGGCAGCTTGAGGACGACCACCAATCGCGTGGACTGTTGCCTCATGTGCGCCACCGTAGACCCGCCCTCTACCACGGGTGGAATTCCCGAACCAAAGCGAACGTGCAGAGTTTCCGCCTGAGCAGCAGTCTTGACCGTCCACTCCATCGCATCGGATTGAGGAATCTGCATTTCAGGATAGAGGTGCCGGTCGAGATAGTCGGCAGTGTGAAGAACGAGATAGAGAGACTTGCGATCCCACGACGCATAGAGGTCGGCGAAAGGCAGCGCAGGTTTCGAGGCCTCCGATCCTCCAATCAAGGCGAGTTTCTCACCCCAGACATACGAGTCGGAGTTTAGCGACGGCACCAGACTCATGTTTGGAGAATCCGATGGCTCCGGTGCCCGGCGATGAATCGTGTTGACGTCAAGCGAAGCGGCCGCGGCTGTCATTTCCCGGTATGGCCGGTCATCAATGTCAACCAGGCCCATGTTGTAGTCTTCACCGTCGGGTCGTCCGTATGTGGGTTCGTCGTAGTATTGGAACCAGTGTGCCCCAATCACATAGGGGAGCTCCGCCAGAGCCTCCAGGTTAATGCGAAATGCTGCGGCACGTTCGCGCTGCGTGGCAACCGTTGGGAAAATGTCGCCCGAATTCTTGTTGCCGCTGCGATTCTCGCGGGCGCACATGTAGAACTCAGAAATTAGAATCGGCTTCCCGGTGATTTCATGCAGAGTTTTCAGCAGAAAGGTAGAAATTTCTCCATGTTTCCAGTCGGCGCCGGTATTGATCGAGATGACGTCGACGTACGGCCCCGCGGCACGCGCGACGGCCTGCGGATACCATGCCGCGAAGCGGTTACCCAGGATGAGGTGATGCTCATCATAGCGCCGGATGGAGTCGTGGGCGAGTTGGTAGTAGCGTTCCGCCAGACAATGGGCGAACTCGTCCACAACTTCCGACCCGCGCCCGCGGGTTCGCAACGTGATCCTGCCGCGGTGACCCAACTCTTCGAAAGCTGTGGCATTACCAGTATGGAAATCACGTTGTAGCGCTCCGAACTGATCTTGGTAGTGGCTACGCAGCAGACGAATCAGCTGCTGGCGTGTGGAGTTTGCGGCCGGCTGTCTGATGAAATGAACAAAAAGCGCATCGCTCCACCAACCGAGTTCGTTGTCGGAGAAATATCCCAGCAGGTTAGGGTTGTTGCGCAGCGGCAGGATCTGACGTTTAGCACTCTCGTCGAATTTATGAGCGGTTTCGGGACTGAACAGATCTCCCCACGGAGCGCCGGCCGCCGCACCCAGGTCCAACACAACCGTAAAGGGAAGAGGCCCATCATGAAAAATGGGGTTGGACCAGCTGCCGATGGTATTGAAATGCCAGTCTCGAAGGCGTGCTAGCGTCGCTTCTGCCCAAGCAGCCGTCGTGGAGTAGTGACGGAACGACGCGTATTCCGGCTTGGCCGCGCGATACTCGCCTTTCGGGGGGCCAATGTTCACAACGTTCACCCCGAGCGAAAAGAAACGTGTCCCATCGGGTTTCTGGAACCACCACGCGCCGTCATTCTGAACTGTTTTGTAGTAGCCGGATTCGGGCGGAGTGACTGCTGCGGCGGGTGAGAAAGAAATCGGCGGGACAGCAGCCACCATAAGAAACGTCAAGAACAAATGTGCTTGTCGTGCCATTGCCCGGATCCGCTGTCCAATTCTACCTGCCACTCTGTGGGACCAATTCATAGCGATGTGATTTTGGCACGGCAGCGGATCTTTGTTGCTGGAGGAGTTCGTTATCCAGGGCATCGAGAGCCGCCAGGGCCTCGCCCATGTGCGGCGAAGCCTCCGCCTGCAAGGCAACCTGTACACCTTGCCAGCGGGCCAGGCGGATTGAGTTGCGGCGGGCAGAAAATGCGTGGACGTTCAGCGCCTGCTTGAGCATGGGGGTGTCGAGCAGAGCTAGATTAACTCCTTGTGCCAGTTCGTCGCGAGTCCAGGCACCGATCTCCTCGCCATCGATTTTCAAGACATACTTCGCATCCGGCAAGCCGGTTATTCTTAGAATTTGCTGGTCGAGAGACTCCACGATATTCGAGGATCGCAGGACCAGCGCAAGCACATCGTCCTTGGGATCGAAGGGCATGGGGAGGGCGCTGTCTTGTTGCGTCCAGGAAAGAGTCGGTTTCTTCTCAAGTTCGGTGATCTGAGTATTCTCTCGGCGCTGCACGCGCGGGTGGGACGCGTCGAGTTCCACAGTGGACACCACCGCGGGAGCATTCCAGGCTTTCAATATGGCGGCAGCCATAACCAGGCCACCAGCGGCCGATGGATGGATTCGATCCGGGATGATCTTTTCCGCGAGAGCTTGGTCGACAAGACGCGCCTTTTCAAGCACTGAGACCAGCGGCGCATTCATGTCGATGACGTCGAGATTCTGCCGTCGAGCGAGGTCACGAACGAACTGTCCATAACGAAGGATGACTTTGTTATAGCCGCCGTCGCGGAGCGCGTACTGGGGAGCTCGGGTCACATCATCGAACGGAGAAGGCTCGAGCAACGTGATGCGCAGATTGGGCAGGCTCTGCCGGAGGCTATCCAGTAAGTGCTGGTAGCCCTTGGCATATACATCAAAAAACGCCGGGTCGAAATCCTGGTAGGCAGCGTC
>PMBA01000408.1 GCA_003152795.1 Acidobacteriaceae bacterium
GATGTGCGCCATGATGCCGATGTTCCTGCAACGCTCTAATGGGACTGTTCTGGGCACGGTCTTTATCTACTCTTCCTGGGGACTCTGAAATCTGTCGTTAGTCGTTAGCTCGCTGCTCGCAGCTCGCGGCCCGAAGCCCGCAGCTCTTTCCTACCACCGGTAATGCGCGAACGCCTTGTTCGCTTCCGCCATGCGATGCACATCTTCTTTCTTCTTGATGGCGGCGCCCTTGCCGTTCGAGGCATCGAGCAACTCGTTGGTCAACTTGTCAATCATTCCTTTTTCGCCGCGACCGCGCGCATAGCTCACGATCCAGCGAATCGCCAGCGACGTCCTGCGGTCCGGAGCGACCTCAATCGGCACCTGGTAGTTCGCGCCGCCCACTCGCCGCGTCTTCACTTCCAGCAGTGGCTTCGCGTTTTCCACCGCCTTCGTGAACAGCTTCAGCGCTTCGTCGCCGCCCTTTTCCTGCAACTTCTCCAGCGACTTATAAAAAATGCCCTCGGCAGTCGATTTCTTTCCCTGCCACATCATCGAGTTGATGAACTTCGTCACCAGATCCGATCCATACACCGGATCGGACTCGGTCTTCCGCTTCGCGATATGTCCTTTTCTTGGCATGTTTCTTCAGCTCTCAGCTTTCATCAGCAGTGCTTCACTGGCAACTGGCCACTGACCACTGGCAACTGTTTCTACGCCTTCTTCGCGCGCTTCGTGCCATACTTCGAGCGCCCCTGGTTGCGGCCCGCGACTCCGGTCGCGTCGAGCGTTCCCCGCACCACGTGATATCGCACGCCCGGCAGATCCTTCACCCGGCCCCCGCGGATCAGCACAATCGAGTGCTCCTGCAGGTTATGCCCAACCCCTGGAATGTACGTCGTCACTTCGATCCCATTGGTCAGGCGGACACGCGCCACTTTGCGCAGCGCGGAGTTCGGCTTCTTCGGCGTCTGCGTGTACACGCGGGTGCACACGCCCCGCTTCTGCGGACACGACTGCAGAGCCGGACTCGCCGTCTTGTACCGGGGCCTCTCGCGGCCAAATTTCACCAGCTGATTAAAAGTAGGCACTCTCGCCACTCCCAGACGCGGCAAGCCGCGTCTCCTTCACACACTTCACCGAACCACACATTGCCCCAAGGACAGGCCTTCCCCCGCCCCCGGTCTGGCACAGGCTAGCGCGCCCAGCCATACTCTCCCCGCACACCTCCGCGGTGAGAATTCGTTCAGTTCCCGCTCCGACTAAATCGCCGACGACGGTGACGCCACGCCTCACCTCAACCAGGTTCCCGGTTGGGTTCGGAGGCGTTCCGTTTCGTCTGCTCTCCCCTGCATAGCCTCGCGTGTCTCCCCGGCTCTCATCAACTCAACGCGCCCGGGCGCAAAGGTTTTCGCAGGACGTTTCAGCGAGGGCGTCCCCGGTCCCACTTCCAACCGGGTCCGTATTTCTTCAAAGCTCAGCCAAAATTTTCCCGGAGCCTGTCGCCGGCGCAGGTCGCGCATCCAACAGGACTGCCGTACACAGGCAAGCCAGACTTAACTCGCGGAACCGTATGATAATAACAATTACCCCGCACATCGTCAACCACTGTTCGAAGCATCTGAACAGAGTGCCAGGTTTCAGAGTTTCAGGGTTTTCAAAATCCCTGAATCGCCTGCCANNCTTTCCGCCCAACAACATTATGCTCGCGCCTGGCAGACGGACGCGAGGAGGGTTCATGCATCGTCGCGGTTCCGGTTTCCTTCTTACGCTGGCCATCACCTTTGTCCTCGCCTTCACCGGCTGCCTCGGCAAGAGCAGCAGCAACTCCGGCAACGGAGGCGTGCAGTCCATTACGCTGAGCCCGGGCGGCAATCTCTCGATCGATTCCGGCGCCACCCTGATATTTTCCGCCACCGCCAAGGACGCCTCGGGCCAGGTCATCCTCGGCGTTAACATCCAGTTTGTGGTCGTGAGCGGGAACCCAAATGTCTCCGCGCCCCTCTCCGTCGTCAGCAACGGCTCCGCCTGCGCCGGCACCTGGGACCCCTCTGCCACCATGTGCAGTCCCGGCACTCCCGGAATCGCCATCGTTACCGCGGTCACCGCTGGCGTCAGCAGCCCGCCCAGCACCATCTACGTCCACCAGCACATCGATAGCGTCCTGATTTCCCAGGCCGAGACCCAGCCGCCTCAATACGACTGTTTTTCCCAGAAACAGACCTGGCAGTTTCAGGGTACCGCCTTCAGCAACGGCGTAGACATCACCAGCACCGTCGGCCCCATGTTCTGGTCGTCCAGCAATCCCGGCGTCGTCACCACCGATTCCACCTTGCCAACCCTCCTGCCCAACCAGGTTCAGACCACCGCCAAGGCCCCCGGCGTCACCCAGCTTTTTGCCAGCGTCGCTGGCACCACCAGCAGCCCCTATAAATACACGACCTGCCTCGTCCAATCCGTCCGGCTCCAGGTCCAGGGCAGCGCCGGAAACTCGGTCACCGTCAGCAATGGTGGCTCTACCGTCATTCTGGCTACCGCAGTCGACACCCTGGGTGTCACCCTGGCCAGTCCCCCCCTCACCTGGAGCACGACCAATCCCGAGGTTGCCGCCTTCAGTTCCGCCACCAACGTCACGGGCAGCAACACTGCAACCGCCCGCAACAATCTCGGCGGCGCCACCGTCTTCGCTTCCTGCACCCCCCCCAGTTGCAATATCGGAGTTGTACCCGGACTCCCCGTCTATGCCAGCGATGGACCTCTGCCCAACGGCTTGACTGGCTATAGCACCGTCTCGATTGACGTAATATCCACCACCAAGCCACCCACCTACACCGCCTGGGCCACCACCACCGATTGCGGGAACAACCCAGGCTGCTACAGCGCGCTCTTCCCGCTAACCCCAGGAACCACCCCCATCGGCGCCATCTTGACCCTGCCTCGCACGCCCAATTCCATGATGTTCAACCATCTGTCGACGGCGCGCGTCTATTTCGGAAGCAATCAGGGACTCATGTACGTCGATGTCAGCGCCACCAATCCCGCCGTTGCCCTGGTCTCCACCTCCTCGACTCCTTGCAACGTTTCCTTGTGCGGTAAGGTGCTCACCATCTCGAATGATGGAACGCTGGTGGTCGTCTCCGACACCGTCTCCACTCCCAGCCAGGTCTATATCTACAACAGCAACAGCAACGGCGCGGCCCCGGTTGACCTCATAATTCCCGGCGAAACTGCCACTGCCGCCGCCTTCTCTCCCGATCAGTTGAAACTCTTCATCCTCACCGCCGCCGGCAATATGTACGTCTACTCCACCGTCGACGCGCTCACCTCGCTTTCGATCTCCCCCCCGGCCAACGACGTCAAATTCTCCATCGACGGGAGCTTTGCCTACGTCGCCGTACCACCCGTGCCACCGTCGGTTTCCGGCTTCATTTCCGGCTTCGCCAACTGCGACACTCCAACCACCAGCGTTCTGAGCGGTGTCTCCACTAGGGAGAACCCGCTCGCCATCTACCCGTTGCCAACTATCCAGCTCGATGCCACGGGCAATCCCGCTGAGGTCGTGCTCGCGCTGGACCCTCCTTACATCGATAAGTTCGGCATCAGCGTGAATCAACATCCGCTGCTTTACGATCAGTACGTCTGCAACCCCCCGTCGGTGGCCCTCGACACGAATTTCCACAGAACATCGTTCGACCTCGGCCAGGGCAGCTTCACTCCGATCTACACCCAGCTCGTTGCCGACGGCGCCGAGGTCATCATCGTCGCCAATAACATCCCCGCCGTGCTCGTCTTCAACGTCGGCAGTGGACTCACCACATCCATCCCGCTAGCCGGCGGCAGCCTCCCGCTCGCCGCCTCCGCCACCACCGACGGCAGCCAGGTCTTCGTCGCCGCCAGCGATCCGTGCCAGCCCGGCTCTACCTGCCCCGCCGGCTCCGTCCACATCATCGATACCAACATTCAAAGCGACTACCAGCAGGTCCCCTACGTCAACGTCAACGACAACAACAATCCCAACATGTGTAACAACCAGGGCGGTAGTGCCCCGCTCTGCCTCCCCAACCTGATCGCCATCAAGCCACAGTAATGTCCCAAGAAAGCTAGTGTGTGCCACGGGGCCTAGCCCCGTCCGAGGTCAAAACGGCTGAGTGCGGACAACCGCCCCTCGGCTGTCCAGCCTGAGCGCAGCTCGACCGCCAGTCCCCATCAACAATCAGGGTTCCCCGGCAACCTCATAACCTTCATTTTTTTTGCTTGCGAGTCTGGACTGACTGTGCCCCAGAAACTGAGAACTGAGAACCCTACGTCCCAACCTCTTTCCCCACACTATCCAGCACGCCGTTGATAAACTGCACCGACTCCGGCGTAGAAAACTTCCGCGCAATCTCAAGCGCCTCGTTAATCACTATCGCCCGCGGAGTAGCTGGATACGCCAGGAACTCCGCCACCGCTCCCCGCAGCACATTCCGGTCCACCGTCGCCATCCGCTCCATCCGCCAGTGCTGCGTGTGTTTCCCGATCAACCCGTCGATCTCCCCCATCCGGTCGCTAGCCACGCGGAACAGATCGTCCGCAAACCCGCGCACTTCTTCCTCCACGTTGCTCCGTTCCGCCCAGAACGTTTTCTGAACCAGTTCCGGCGTCTGCTTCCCCATGTCCGCCTGAAACAGCATCTGCAGAACCAGTTCCCGGGATTTTCGTCGAGTGCCCATGGACAGTCGTTCGCGGTTCGTCGTTCGCGGTTCGCTCTCAGTGTACAGGTTGGAATTGCACCGTAAGGGGAGTCAACGCTTGTTGTTGTTACCCTTGGCTCTGCTTTTGCGAACAGCGAGCGGCGAACGACGAACGACACTCCTCAGATTCGCCATCTCCACCGCCGCCAGCGCCGCCTCGAATCCTTTGTTCCCCATCTTCAACCCGGCGCGGTCAATCGCCTGCTCCAGCGTCTCGCAAGTCAACACCCCAAAAGCATGTGGCACTCCAGTCTCTTGCGCCGACTGCCCAATCCCCCGAGTCACCTCGTTCACAATCACATCGTAATGCGCCGTGTCGCCGCGCAGCAGACACCCGATGCAGATGATCGCATCGTACTTCTTCGTTTCGGCAAGCGTACGGGCGGCCAGGGGAATTTCAAACGCCCCGGGCACACGAACCAGCGCAATGTCTTTTTTCGCGGCGCCCAACCGGAGCAATCCGTCATAAGCGCTCTGAAAAAGTCGCTCCGTAATGAACCCATTAAACCGCGACACAACAATTGCAAACCGCTTCCCCGCGCCGCTAAGCCTGCCTTCGATAGCGGCAACAGCAGGCTTGGGAGGCCGCTCGGAATTGATTTTTTTCTTCAGAGATTTTCTCCGTGACTCCGTATCTCCGTGGTGAAAGCCTTCCCCGGTGCCTCTGTGCCCCCTGCGGTTCAAGCTTCTAACTTCTGCAATCTGACCTCTGACCTCTCACCTGCCCTTGAACACCGCCGGACGCTTCTCCAAAAACGCCGCCGTCCCTTCCGCCTTATCCGAAGTAGCGCAGCACACTCCAAACAAAGAAGCCTCCAGAAATAGTCCCTCCGCCAGGGTCATCTCCATCCCTTTGTTGACCGCCTCCATAGCGTACTGCACCGCCAGCGGAGCGTTCGCGACAATCTTCGCCGCAATCGCCTCCGCCCGCGCAATCAACTCCGCCAATGCAGTCACTTCATTCACCAGCCCAATCCGATGCGCTTCCTGCGCCGTGATCATCTCCCCGGCCAGCACCATCTGCATGGCCAGTCCCTTGCCGACGAGCCGCGCCAGTCGCTGCGTTCCCCCATATCCCGGAATGATGCCCAGCTTCACCTCCGGTTGCCCCAGTTTCGCATTCTCGCTGGCGAGACGCATGGTGCAAGCCAGCGCCAGTTCGCATCCGCCGCCCAGCGCAAATCCATTGATGCAGGCAATCACCGGCTTCCCCAGATTTTCAATCAGGTCGAGCACCGCCTGCCCCCGATGCGCATACTCCTTGCCGGAGACCGCGTCCTGCTTCGCCAGTTCCCCAATATCCGCCCCCGCCACAAATGCCTTCTCGCCCGCCCCAGTCAGGATCGCCACGCGGATCGCGGCGTCGGATTTAATGTCGGTAAACGCGACTCGCAACTCTTCCATAGTCGCCATGTTGAGCGCGTTCAGCACCTTCGGCCTGTTGACGGTAACGTAAGCGATGGCGTTTTTCTTTTCGAGAAGTATGTTTTCGCAGATCATCTCAAGTCCACTCCGAATTTTCACACCAGTTCTTCTGTGAGTCCGAACCCGGTTTCGATCCCCCTATACTTGTGTCAAGGCGATTATGGAATTACTTGGCATTGCGCGACTCCTGTGCATCGTCTCCGCCCTCGTCCTGGCTGTGTTATTCGAACTGATCCTACTCAACGCGCTCGGTGCCGTTCGAAGCCGAGGCTACGCCTGAAATATCCGCGCAAATCCGCGAAGAGAAAGTCTTCACCTCTTCAATCTGACCTCTAACCTCTGCCCTCTTAAAACTTCCCCGCCACCGGCTTCGCCGGGTCCGCATAGTCATAAAACCCGCGCCCCGACTTCCGCCCATACCACCCCGCCATCACCATCCGCTTCAGCAGCGGAGGCGACGCAAACCGCCGCTCCTTGAACTCGTCATACATCACATGCGTGATGTAGTAAGTCGTATCGAGTCCGACAAAATCAAGCAAAGTAAACGGTCCCATCGGATACCCGCATCCGAGCTTCATCGCGCTATCGATGTCCTCGATCGATCCCACGCCCTCTTCATAAGCCCGGATCGCATCCAGCAGATACGGCACCAGCAGCCGGTTTACGATGAATCCCGTCTTATCCGAAGTGCGCACGGGAACCTTGCCCAGCCGCTTCGCAAACTCGTAAGCCGCCTCATAAGCCTCAGCAGAAGTAGCAATCGTCTTCACCACCTCCACCAGCTTCATCAGCGGCACCGGATTAAAAAAGTGCAGCCCGATAAATCGCTCCGGCCGCTTCACCGAAGTCAACAACTCCGTCACCGAAATCGAAGAAGTATTCGAAGCAAAGATCGCCTCCTTCTTGACGACGCCATCGATCGACGCATACATCTTCTTCTTATCCTCAACATTCTCGATGATGGCCTCGATCACAATGTCGCAATCGGCCAGGTCCGCTTTGTTAGTAGTCCCCTTTAGGCGGGCAAGAATCTCGCCCTTCTGCTGCGGAGTGATTCCGCCTTTCTCAGGACCGCGCTCGGCAAACTTAACCAGCGACTTCTCAATCCCCACAAACCCCTTGTCGAGATACTTCTGCTCGACCTCGAGCACCGTAACGTCGAATCCCGCCGTCGCGCAGACCTGCGCGATGCCAGAACCCATCAAGCCACAACCGAGAACGCCGACCTTCTTGATTTCCATATGAGTCCTTTTCAACCACCAAGGGCACGAAGTATCACGAAGGAAACCGCGCAAGAAACCTTCGTGCCCCTTCGTGACCTTTGTGGTTAATGCTCTTCGCCGTGTCTCCGTGGTGAAAATGCTCTCAGTGAAAGCTCTCCACCACCATCGCAATCCCCTGCCCGCCGCCAATGCACGCCGTTGCCAGCCCGTACTTTTTCTTCCGCCGCCGCAACTCATAGAGCAGCGTGATCACCAGCCGCGTTCCGGTCGCTCCCAGCGGATGTCCCAGCGCAATCGCTCCGCCGTTCACGTTCACTTTTTCGCGATCAAGTCCTAGTTCCTTCTCCACCGCCAGATACTGCGCCGCGAACGCCTCGTTCACTTCAATCAGATCGATGTAGTCCAAAGTCAGCCCCGCGCGCTGCAGCGCAATCTTCGTCGCCGGAACCGGACCGCTCCCCATGATCTTCGGATCGACGCCCGCAATCCCCCAATTCACAATCCGTCCCAGCGGGCTCAGATTCCTTTTCTGCGCCTGCTCCAGCGACATGACTACCACTGCCGCCGCGCCATCCACGATGCCACTCGCATTTCCCGCCGTCACCGTCCCATTCTTGCCAAATGCCGCCCGCAACTTCGCCAGGCCCTCCATCGTGGTCTGCGGACGCCGGTGATCGTCTTCCGTTAGCATCTCTCCCGTCGCCTCGCCCTTCGAATTCCGCAACGGCACCGGCGTCAGCTCTTCCTGCACCCGCCCTGCCTTGTAAGCCTCGTCCGCCTTCTGCTGCGAGCGCAGCGCGAACTCATCTTGCGCCTGTCGAGTAATGCCCTGCTGCTCCGCATACAACTCCGCCGTATTCGCCATTTGCAACCCACAGTAAGAATCAAGCAGCGCCACCATCAGCGAATCTTCCAGCTTCCCGCCCGGAGCCAGCGCGAATCCGTCGCGCCCCCGGATCACAAACGGCGCCTGCGACATGGATTCCATCCCGCCCGCCAGCACCATCTTCGCTTCGTCGGTCTGGATCATCTGTGCCGCGCTGACAATAGCCTGCATCCCCGACCCGCAGAGTCGATTCACCGTCAGCGCCGGAGTCTCTATCGGCAATCCCGCCCGCAACCCAACATGCCGCGCTCCATAGATCGCGTCCCCCGAAGTCTGCTGCGCGTTGCCAAACACCACATGATCGAACTCACTAGGATCGATCGCCGCCCGCTCGATCGCCGCCTTCGCCGCCACCGCGCCCAGTTCCTGCGCCGTGTAATCCTTGATCTTCCCGCAATAGCGTCCAAAGGGCGTGCGCGCCCCACTGACAACAGCAATATCCCCAGGTTTCAGCATGGTTGCTTGTGAGTTTAGCAGGAGGGACAGTCGTTGGTCGTTAGTCGCTCGTCGTTCGCTATTCGCTGTTGCCTGTTCGCTAAACAGTTTGGGT
This sequence comes from Acidobacteriaceae bacterium, assembly GCA_003152795.1. Lineage (GTDB taxonomy): Bacteria > Acidobacteriota > Terriglobia > Terriglobales > Acidobacteriaceae > Acidiflorens. The sequence goes on from PMBA01000408.1 coordinate 8,797, forward strand.
TTGCACCAATCGAAGGGCGCAGGACGGCAATCCGGAAGAGTCCCGCAAAAATTTTCTCCGCGAACTCTGCGCCCTCCGCGGTTAAAGGGTTTGGATTTGCTCGACGATCTCCGCGTCTCGGCGGTGAAAAGGTTTACGCCACCGCCGCCGCAGCGAACTGCGGCGCCTGACTCACCATCTCCCCAGCGCCTCGCGCCACCGCCAACTCCAGCGCATGATCCGCGCGGTTGGCCACTTCGGTCACAATGTCTACCGGATCGAATTGCTGCCGCATCACCGCCTGCGCCAGTCCCGCGCTGAACTCCACGCCCTGGTCCTTGCCCGGGAAGCGCACCTCCGCCAGCAGGCGCTTCAACTTTTCCACCGCCAACAGCGCTTCCTTTTCGCCCGTGTCGCCAAGCACCAGCCCAACCGTCGTCGCTTCATAGCGGAACGCCAGATCGTTCGTGCGGATGTTTGCCGCTACCATCTGTCCCACCTGCTCCATCACCGCCGTCACCGTCTGCTCGCCATACTCCTTGATCAGCGCGCTGCGCCGTCCAAACTGCATCAGCAGCACCGTCACCGCCGTCCCCTGCTGCAGCCCGCGCCGGGTTTCCGCCTGTAGAAGGTCCAGATACGAAGCCCGCTTTAACAGCCCCGATTTCTCGTCTGTCACCGATAGATTTTTCACCAGCCGCCGCAGCCCGGCATTGTTGAGCGCAATCAACACTTGGTCGCTCAACGTCCGGATCACCAGCACCTCTGATGCCTGCCACACCCGGCCCGTGTTCTGGATCAGGATCAGCACTCCGATCTGGTCGTTGCCTTCGGTCAGCGGCAGCGCCAGCAGCGATTCAATCCGCAATTCCTCGACGTCGCTGCGCACGCCCATCAACTCCGGAGCCTTCCTCGCATCGCCCAGCGTCACCGTGCCTCGCGCCACCGCCAGATCCTGCAGCGTTTCCACCAGGCTGACCAGCGCCGCCGAACTCGCCGGAATCATTCCCTCCATGTGATATTCCTGCACGCTCGACGGCGGTAGACCCGGTTTGCGCAGCGCCGCGATGCAACGCGCCGTCCGCCAGTTCGTGCCGATCTCGTGCGCCGCCGTTTTCAATACTCCTTCCGCGCTCCCCTGCTGGTAGAGCTTGCGCGTGATGTCGGCCACTCTTGCCAGACTGCTGACATCGGCCGCCTCGCTCGCCGACGCCGCGGACTGATCGGCACTCACCGCTGCGGGCGCGGCCACTGCGGCCGGCGCCACCGGCTTCGCATACTGCGGTTCGATGCCGGCCGAAATGTACAGCCGCTGCAGTTCCTGGTTACGCTCTTCCTCATGCGGAAACAGTTCCTGAATGCGCTGCAATCGCTCGATCGCTTTCGAGCGCATTCCGTACTGCACCAGAATCTCGGCTTGCAGCATCAAGTCCTGCAGAGCGGCCGCTCCCAACGTCGGCTCTTCCACCTTGATTGTGTGCTCTTCCTTCCTCACCGTCGCCGCGAACCGCGATGCGATTGCATTGAAGCGCTGATCGTCGATCTTCCCTCGCAGCGCCTCCAGCCGCTTCTGGTGTCCCGGCTCGTAGGGATCCACTTCCGCCGCCCGGTCCAGACACTCGCCCGCTTTCTGGTAATCGTGCTTCGCGCAATACAAGTCAAACAACTTCAGCAGCGCCTGGGCGTAGTCCGTTTCACGGTTCGACGCGTTGAATAGTTCCGCCAGAAATTCCAGCATTTCCGCCGACGAACGATGCGCCGCCAGCAGTTCCTGCATCGTCGAGATGAATGTTCGCCGTTCCCCACGCCGCCGCTGGAATGCTTCCAGCTTCCGCGCCAGCGCCACTGCCTCCGCATCCAGTTCCGAATCGATCATCTTTCCGATCAGGTCCACCACCTGGTGTATCCGCGCCGGGTTCTGCTCGAACATCGCCCAGATCAGCGGCTCGCTATCTACGCACCGGTTCGCCGACAGCAGCGCCTGCGCATACAAATCGCGTAACTCAAGCGAGTCATCGCCGGATTGCACCAGCGGCTCGAAAATAAAAATCGCCGCCCCCGACTCGCCCCGCGACAACAGGCTCCTGCCATAGGCCACCGCGATCTTCCAATCCGTCGGATTCTCCGTGTATGCCCGCTCAAACCACGGGCTCGCGTCTCCGCCCGCCGTTTCCGTCAATTCCGCCAATTGCAAAAACGACTGCGACGCCATCCCGTGCTCGCCCAGTTCCGCCGCCAGTTCCGCTACTTTCAAATGGTTCGCCTGCGACGGCTCCAGACTCACGATCCGCCGCAAAACCAGCAGCCCTTCTTCTTTCTTTCCCTGCCGCTGCAAGTCTTCCAGCGCATTTTCATACGTTCCGATCGCCAGCTTCCTGTTGGAATGCTCCAGCAGTTGCCCAAACCGCACTTTCTGTTCCCACGACGGATTGGTGTAGCGCGCCAGCTTCTTGTAGGTCAGGCTCGCTCGCGTCGCATCCGTCGCCGCCACCTGCCGCTCAAACAACTCTCCCAGCAACCGCACCGCCTGCGGTCCCTTGTTCAAGGAGAGACACAGGTCCGCTGCCATCTGCCGCACGTTGTCGTTTGGCGGATCGCTTTCCAGAATTTGCAGGTATTCCGCCAGCGCGTCGGACGTCTTTCCCTTCTGCAAAAGCCTCTCCGCCTTTTCGACACGGCGGGCTATCTCGGCACGATTAGGATTTTCCGGCATGGGCGGTCTTGGGACAGAGAGTCCCTCCTTGATTCTAGGATTCACCCCCCGCACCAGCAACGCGCTTCCCCTGCGCCGCGATTACGAAAGTCATGCCCTCGCCTCGCTCTGCCGTTGCCTCACGTCTCGCTCTGTGTTCGTATTATCCCAAGCCCATCTTACTGGTTCTTTTTGTACTGGACCCTTGGTTCCGGCCGGACGGAAACTACTCAAGTCGCGGATTTCAGACCGAAAACAGCAGAGAATCTGGAGTTTTCCACCATCCCTGCCGATCTCAACGATTGAAGGCCGAAGTGCCTCTCTCCAACTGATGGCCACCGCAGTCAATCTCGACCTGCGTCGCGGCGCCCGCCTGCGCGCTTTCGCACACCTCCGCCAACCCTGGTTCATTGCCCTTCTCTTCGCCCTCCTCATCGCTGCCCAGGCGCTGGGCTACCTCCTGCTCGGCACCGGCCGCGCGGGATCCGGCCTTTCCGAATCCATCATTGTCCTTGCCGGTCTTCTCGCCATCAATTGCGCCTGGATCGCTTTCCGGCGCGCTCAGGGGAATACTGCCCTGTTCTGGTTTCTCTTCGTCGTTGTCGTGGCGATCTTGCTCGTTCCCACTGCGATCCAGACCTACGACACCCTGTTCGCCCAGTCCCTGTTGTCCGAATCGACACGCGGTCTGCTCTATTGCCTCTATGGCGCCCCCGTCCTGATGATGCTCTTCCTTGCGGAGACCCATCGCCGCGCACGCGTGAAGTTCGAGATATTTCTCGATCTCTTTCAGGTCGCAATCGTCGTCGGCCTCATCTACTCCACCTTCTTCTTTCTCCCCGTCCGCCAGATGTTGCCCGCCGATGCCCTCACCCACGATGTCAGCATCAGCGACGCCCAAAGCCTGCTTCTTCTTATCGCCGCCTTTGTGCGCCTGCAATTCGCCCGCGTCCCCAACACTCGCAATCTTTTCCTGCGCTTAGCCTTCTTCCTCCTCGTCTGCGCCGTCGCAACCTTTGTCGGAGACTGGATCTACCTCCACTGTTCCTCTTCCGCCACCGCATGGTTCGACCTGGGCTGGACCGCTCCCCAGGTTGCCGCTGGCCTCATCGCCCTAACCTGGGCCCCGTCCCCCAATTCACCATCCACCTCCGAGCCCGCCAATTTCCTCAGCTTCCTCGGCACCAACCTCGTCCTGGTCGCCATGCTCTCCTCCATCGCTTTGCTGATGAACCGGTGGAAACAGGCCCACGGAGAAATTCTCACAGACGTCGCCATCGCGGCCTCCCTTCTCGCCTTCACACTCCGCTTGGCCCTCACCCAGTTCCACCAGCACCAGGAAATCGTCCAGCGTAAAGCCGCGCAAAACCAGCTAACCATCGCCCACCAGAAGGTCGGTTACCTGCTCGACGATGCCCGCCTCCAGACTTCCGAAGTTACCCAGATCAGCGAACTCGGAAGCCTTCTCCAGGCCTGTACTTCCCGCGAAGAAATCTTCCGCCTCATCCCCGAGCGCTTACGGCGTTTGTTCCCAGGCGCCTCCGGATGCATCGCAATGCTCAGCACCTCCGGAAACCGCGCCGAGTCCGTCGCCGAGTGGGGTGTGCTTTGCCCCGCAAACCAGATCTTCACGCCTGATCAATGTTGGGCTCTTCGCCGCGGATGCACCCATGCTCATCCCGGCGGACTCTCCACCCCGCGTTGCTCTCACCTGCTCGGGGAAGGTCCTTCCGTCTGCATTCCTCTAATCGCCAACGGCGATACCTTTGGCACCCTGATCATCCAGAATGATGATTGCCTGTCCGCGATCCCCGACTCCGACGCTGACTCCAACGCCTTTGCCCACCGCCGTCAGCTCGCCGCCACCGTCGCCGAAAACGTCGCGCTCGGCGTGGCCAACGTCAACCTCCGTGAATCTCTCCGCCTCCAGGCTGTCCGCGACCCCCTCACCGGCCTTTACAACCGCCGCTACATGCAGGAGTTCCTCGACCGCGAACTCCACATCGCTCGCCGCAAACGCCGTCCTCTCGCCGTCATGATGCTCGACCTCGACCACTNNGGTGAGATCTTTACGCATTGTGTGCGCGCCGCCGACGTGGCCTGCCGCTACGGTGGTGAAGAGTTCACCCTCATCCTCCCCGAGTGCTCCCTCCGCCAGGCCACCGTCCGCGCTGAAGAAATCCGATCCCGCCTCAAGGATTACTACTCTCAGCACAACGAACAGGCCACCGATCCTCTCACCGTCTCCATCGGCGTCGCCGCCTTCGATGAAACGACCGATCGCGTCGACCTCCTCCTCAATTTCGCCGACGAGGCTCTCTACAAAGCCAAACGCGCTGGTCGCGACCGCGTCGTCGCCGCCCGCCCCTCAACCGCTTTGCTCGAATCCGAGTTGATGGAAACCCATCCCGTCACCACCTCCTGACCTGGATTACTCATGACGAGTTTGGACTCGTCGACTGGCGTCCCAAAACCGGAGTCCGTCGCCGTCGCTATTCCCCATCGTTACTTACGTAAGCCCGTCTCGCCCGTTTCTCACTGTCGTTCCTGAACTCCCTTCCTTTATCCTCTTATCAGATCTTCCGAGGCAATCCAGGAAAGCACTGTGACCGTCTGCCTTTCCGTCTTCATTCCGATTAACTACCTGGCGATTCTTTCGTCGATCGCCATTGCCGGCGGTTTGTACTTCTTCTTCGCCGGATTTCGTCTGCTCGCCCGCAAGCGCTTATTGCTCACCACCCCAACCTCCAAAATTCGCAGCGCCGCCCTGGGATTGGTCGAGGTCAACGGCGTGGCCGACGGTCCTTACACCATCTCCGCGCCCATCACTGGCAAACCTTGTTTTCTCTACCACACCACTGCATGGGAACAGCGCGCCCGCAAAAGAAAAGAGGAATGGGAGAAAGTTGCCGATGAAACTCTGCACCTGCCCTTCTTCATCGACGACTCCACCGGCCGATTACTCATCGAACCGCTCGGCGCCGACCTCGATCTGCACCGTGACTTTCACGAAGAATATGCGGAGTCATTCTTCTGCTCCAACCTGAATGAAATTCCGCCACGCATCAACGCTTTTGTTTCCCGCCACGGCATTCTCCCGGGCCGCCGCCTGCGCATCGAAGAGCGCTCGATCAAGGCCGATGACCCGATCTTCGTTGCCGGGACTCTCACCGAAAATCCGGGCATCCAGGTCCGTCCGCCTTCGCCGCTCAACGTTCACGACAACGACGTTCTCACCAACTATGTGCAAGCCGGCGATGTTCCCAGCAACCATCCGCGCGCCGATTCTCCGCCCATCTCGCCGCCCAACCATCTTTCGCAGCAGCCCCCTGCCCCCCAGATCATCAGGCTTGCCGCCGGCGCGTCTGCTTCAGGCAGTCAACATATGGGCCAGCAGGCGAAGATCGTCGCCGCGCTCACTCGCGCCGGCATCGCCAGACCTGAGGCATGGTCTGCCGCCGGAGTCCCATACCAATCTGTGGCCGTCAAGGATCCCTGTTTCGAATCGCCTCGGAACAACCCGCGTCCTCAAGAAGAACTCGCCGCGTCATCCGGCTTCAATCTCACTCCCCCCGTCGTCTTGATGAAAGGCTCCAACCATCCTTTGTTCGTGATTTCCTTCCGCAGCCAGAAGGAATTCCTCAGCACCCTCGGATGGAAATCTGCCGCCATGGTTTGGGGAGGCGCCGCCATCGCCCTGCTCGGCCTCTACATGCTGCTGGCGCAGACGGGGTTGCTGTAGCCGGCCAGCCTCTTCGCTAGCGACTCGTCGCTCGCATCGTGTTTTCAATCCTCGAACCTCATGTGGCCGGTAGCTAACTGCTCAACGGCGACCGCGACCCGCTAATTTAGAATGTCCCTCGTGACCGAACCCCTCCGGATCGGGATTCTCGGCGACTTCAACCCCGACTTCCGCTCCCATCACGCAACCAACGATTCGCTCCAGCACGCCGCGCG
>PMBA01000034.1 GCA_003152795.1 Acidobacteriaceae bacterium
GTGGGAAGCGAGACGATACCGTGCGTCATCATCGGCAGGAGCTAGGATTGTGCTGAATGGCCTGAAAGAGTCGGCACCCAAGATGGGAGGATTTGTCTCCTGGTCGTCTGCGACCACTACTTGCGGCGTCAATGCCCCAAAGGCTAGCACTGTCCGGCGGGAATGGAGGGGTTGCCCCAGCAACGAGCCTGCGAAGAACTCAAGGGTTAGAGAAGAAATCAGATGGACCGATGTAAGTAATCGCTATGGTGGTGTGAGAGTCGGAGACTTCACCGAGCGCGACTCCGGCAGGCTCGGTTGCCCATCGGTAGGGAAGGAAGCCCAGCGGTTCCAAGTCAGATGACAACACCTTCATATTCTGTTTAGAGCCGTCGTAAAGCATTCGCACTTGGCTCTTATCGACCGGCGGATCGCCATGCCAAGTCACTTCGGCGCTACCCTTTTGAATGGTCCATTTCGCAGTCCTACTCACTACAAGTCCGCTAATGAATGTTCGCCACAGTGAGGCAGTTTCGGGCGTCGGCCAGTTCGGATCGGACTGCTTCTCGGCGATGCAGTGCGAGTGAACCCACCGCCGCATACCTTTGATATCGGCGAAATCTCCCGGGCAGTCCGAGACAGCCTTCATCGCTGCGATTCGCGATGGGAGGCCGTTCTGAATGAGCAGTGCGGCGCAGTAATCGGGCGTTCCTGTCTCCAAAGCCACAGCGGCACGGCCAGCATTGGGACACTCAAGCTCCTCATCATTTGCCGACTCGCGCACACGAACAGCTTCCATTGCCCACACCAAGCGGTAAACCAACGCGTCTTCGATGAACTCCAACAACTCCTCGTCTTTATCTCCAGCCAAATCGGACATGCTGGAACCGGAGATCCACGCTTTTAAAATCGCTTTCCAGTCGGTTGGCAAGTCGTCTGGCGTAAACGGTTCGACGGCAAAGGCGATTTCCGCGAAGCTAATCAAGGCGTTGTAAGCGGACTCGATGTCCCCGGCAGCAAAGGCCGTATCCGCTGAGAGCAACGCTTCATTAAGCTTGTCGGCATGTTTATCGAGATACAACCCAGTTGAGAGACTGACGCCTGCGAAGAAATAGCCCTTTCGCTGAATCGGGGTGGATTTGTTCCAAATGAACGCCGCGCGCTTCTCCAGAATTATCTTGGAAATCCTTTGGGTGATTTCGTTCTCGCGCCGGAGACTGCGTTCCCACAGAGAACCCTTTAGTGCTTCGTCAATCGCTTGCGCCAGCGCTTCGAGCGGCACATCATGTTGTACAAGCGACAGAAGAGCCGAATCTAAGCAAGCGAGATCCGCTCGCCATTTACGTTCGAACTCTTGTTGCTCCTTTTTTTCTTCCTCCGAATTCAGGGCTTTCGGATTCGGCGGTGTCCAGATGTTCGCGTTCCCGGTGACGTATTCGAGTACCTTCTCAACGGTTATTTCTTTCTTTACAGCAATACGATGGCAGAAATCGAGGATCAGCTGAAGGAGCCCGCTCTTCAAGTTTCGCTCGCGCGCCGCTTTCAACAAGCGTTCCCAGTCGCGCAGGTGTTTGGGTTCGCAAATTGCGCACAGCACTTGACCTTCCACATCGACAAATGCTCGGCCCGCTCGACCGGCGACGTTTGCGAATTCTTCACCGCTGATCAGCACGCCGCTCCGGGTTAGCGAGCAGAACAGGACAGTCGTGGCCGACAGATTCAACCCCTGAGCCAAAGTGGGGGAGGCAATGGTGACCCTGAGAAGCCGATCTTTGAGTAGCCGTTCAATTGCGCGAAGAAATGGGCGGGGCAATTGGCCATGATGCACGGCCACACCCAGACGCAGGCATTGAACAGCAGGGTGATTTTCTCCCAGCCATTCTCGGCCAATATTCAATGCCTCATTAAGTAGTCCAGGGTCGCACTGAAGCAGGGATGGCAGATAGCCCCGCTGCACCAGATCAATGACGAGTCTGGCGAGGGGGATGACGGAGCGTCGCTCCGGGCAATACAAGAGAACGGACTGTCCCTCAGCGACGAGCCTCCACGTGCTCATCAAGCAAAGGTCGCGTCGATCACGCGGCAGAGGTTTGCGCTGTTGGCCCCGTGCGGGCTGGCCTACGACGAACGCATCGACGTAAGGAGCATCTTCACCAACATCGTCCAAACGGTATCTCAGAATGGCCAAGTTTTTGGACAAATCGCCCTTGGCCGTTAGTAGCGTGTTCTCGCGCCAGTAAATTTCCCCGAGACGCTGCCGAGTTGGCCGCCAATTGATTGTGACCGCGTTACCCGGCTGGTCCTGACGCATCCACGAAAGAAAATCCTGAAGTTGTTCTCCTTGGGGCAAAATTGCCGAAAGGCATACAATCCGACGCTCATCCGCATCAGATCGGCGAAGCAATCGCTGCACGAGCACCTCGTATCTGATCTCCCGCTCGCCTGCGCCGATGGTATGCGCCTCATCGAACACCACGAGCCCTACGTCGTCGAGCAGTGAAGCATCATTACGTAGCGCAAAATCCAGCTTTTCTGGCGTAGTCACCACAATGTTTCGATTGCGCAAAGAGTCCGCATCATCGCCAGTAGTCCCGCTGGAGCCANNGACGGAGAATCCCAAGGCTGTGAATGTCTGCCGAAGAGAACGCTCGGTTTGAGCTGACAAGGCTCGCAACGGAGTCACGAACACCACTCGTTTTCCTAGCGCGAGCGCTCTCAAGATGCAAATTTCAGCGATCCGGGTCTTGCCGGCACTGGTGGGCAGAGCCGCAACCAGGTCATCTGTCATGTCGAGCGCCCGGGCGGCAGCCTCCAGTTGCGAAGGCCATAGGTCAATCTCGGCGCGACTTTGCCTCTCCAACTTGGCGATGAACAGTCGGCGCAAATCAGCCCATTGTGAATCAGGGCCGTCGTCGGGTGATTCGGGCAAACGAACGTAAAGGCTTTGATCCCACAGATCATCGAGAAGGTGACGAGTAACCGTGAAAATCCACCAGAATGGAACTGAAACGAAATCTTCGGCCGCCGCGGTGCCTTCGTCGAGAAGCGTTAGCGCAGCTTGCAGTGCATCGCTGCTACCTGATTCCAAAGCGTAATCAAAAATCGCCAGCGCTTTGTGATAGAGTGAATTTAGAGTGAGGAAAATACCGCTATCTACGGCAGCGCCCCCTTCGACTCGTTCCAATTCGGCACTCAGCGTTTCGTCGAAACCGTTTTCTCCGGCATAGTTCAGGAGTGTGTCGCGAAGCTGGGCCAAATCGCGCCGCATTAAAAGGGTTAACGAACGCTCGGCTGGACTGAGGTTCAACGCCTCCAGTTCCGACGGAAACAGACTGAATGCGCGCGCAGAAAAATGTCCCAGATGATATGCTGCTGCGGCGAGCACTGTATAGAATCCGCGTTCGTTGAACTCTGGGTCGCCGTCGCGAACGACTGATTCAATTGCTTCTCCGGCGCGCTCGAATGCGTTAATTGCCGCGACGCTGTGGCGCGCTTGTGAGCGGAGTTCGAGTGCTAACCGGAACAATCCCACGCCGTAGGACAAAAGGTCTGAAGTAAGCAGAGGTGAGAATTGCTGTCCCCCTTCTGGAATTCGCCCTTGTGACCAGATCAGGTTCCGCGCCAAACCCCGCGCGAGCAGCCGCGCTCGGAAGCCGGACCGCGTTGTCTCCTCAAGTCGAGCCGTGATTTCCTGAACAGTTCGCAGCATAAATGAATACTATTTATAAATCGAGGCAATGAAGCCTTGATGATCCTCGATTTGGACATTCACCGCGTGCTGTTCGATCTTGCCCGAATACGCCTCCAAATCGGCTTGCAGAGCCGTTGAGGCGTCGTTTTCACTGAACCCGAAAAGTAAATGCACCAAATCTTCGACGGCGATGGTCTTGAGCAAGAGGTGGTCTTCAAAGGTCAATGCCAGGTCTTTTTTCCCCATTTCGAGCAGCCGGTGCATCACGAAAGCCATCGCGTGTTGTGATGGGCGGCCATTGTTTGCTTTCAGTGCCTTTCGAGCTTCCTCAACTACAGCCGGGCTGAGAGCGGCGCGGCTTTTGGATTCGCCTTTGAGGAAACGTATCCGCTTTTGCTCGCGCGATATTCCAATTAAATCCTCTCCGCGTAATGCTGATTCGCGACCATCAAGCCACCGAAGACGTTTAATCGGGATCTCAAATTCAGGCAGTATCGCCGGCACGGCTTCCATTGCAAGAATCTCACCGACATGGCCCGATCTGGCCTTCTTTGTTTTAGGGAGTATTCCTTCTAGAATCCTTGCTGCTTTTTTGAAACCGAGGCGCTTGATGCGGTCCGCAAGATGTCTTGGGTCTTCGTAATGGGCGAGAACTGTTTCAATGATCCTGCCGTGCGCCTTTGGCCGAGCACCGTCTATTTCCGTGAGCAAATGGAGCCTTCGGCCATTTGAGATGTTTTTGGCCTTACAATTGCACCAACCGTCGTAAAGATGTTTAGGCACTTAACGTTGGCCTCTGCCGCGGTAAACTTTTCCCGATGATGCGATTTTCAGGCTCGGAACACAAGCAAGGCGGGACGTGTAGTGAGCGGGCGGGGCGCTGTCAGCGACGCGATTACGTATTCATCGCGTAGAATCGTTCGGGTGCAGTGGCGCTTCACGACATCGGTCTCTTGCCGATAACCGAGACGACGGATCCAGGGTCCCGGCGTTGAAAACGTCTGCGGTGGCAGAGAATTTATTGACGAAAAGCACCGTCTGCCTTAACAACGCGGAATGGGCACCGAGCGCTACCAGAAGGAACTTACGCAATGTCTTTGCGGTAGAGGAACCGTCGACGAAGGGTTCTGGGCAGACGATCACCCTTTTGGCAACTACAACTGGAACTCATCAGGCATACAGCTGAATTGTGAAAATTGCCGCGCAAATTGGTCGGTTCAAGAGAGTGTTGCCAATCCCGTGTTGGCCCCATCGGGCCAACGCGTGATCTACTTCGTTCGAAGAGAAGAGCAGCGTTCTGTTGCAGTTCACAACGACGGCGTCGAAAAACAAATCTCCGCTCTCCGCAAAGAAGAGAGGGAACTTCGCGAGCTGACGGGCAATAAGCTTCGCGACCTGAGAACGGAATTAATTGCAAAGCTAGGCCAGGATAGTCGTCTGGAGGCGAGATTCGCATTTATCGGCCCGATTTTAGGCATTGGGACCAAAGAGGAGTTCAGGGCCAAAGTGGGAAAGACTCGCCCAACGACGTATATCTCGAAATTGGTTACGGCGCGCATTATGACAGAAATGTTTCAACGGATGAACCGCGCGACTGATGTCGAGTGGATGAGGAGAACAAGCGAAAGGCTCGCCGACATCGAGGGCCAGGCAAAGGAGTTGGAAGCGACAAAAACGTTGCCGCGGTCCGATGAACATAGGTTCACAAGAGCATGATCCCGAAATGCCCCTGAATATTCTCAAAAGGCTGGATCGCTTAGCGGAAATCTCGTTTGAGGAGTGCCCAGGCTATTTGCATGACGATCACCGCTTTGTTCTGCCGCTAATTTTCAGCTCACAGCAGGCAGAACGACTCCCGCGACCCTGCAAAATCATCATGTTCGATCGTCATCATGATGCTCTTCTGCCACGCACCCAGGATGTCATTGCTGAAATCGATACGATGAGGTGCAATGGGTTTGGATTGGAGGAACTCATCGCCTTTTGTAATGCTCGTTTATGCGCTAATGACGACGACTGGATCAAGGCCGGCATGGGATTGGGGCTGATAAGCGATGGGGTTGTATTCGGTGTTGAGGATTGCGGAAATCCCGATCTGGAGACCTTCAGGGACTCGCAAGGCATCGATCATCGGTTCAAGATTTTATCTACATTTCCTGGTCCTGCGCTCGAAGAACATGGTGAACTAGTCGATCTTGCGAGGGCAGATGAATTCCGACCGGCCTGGGACGTTTTGGAATGGAACCACGTTCCTGGAGAGGGGTTTCGCTTTCATCCCCGCGGTGGTCACATTCTTCTCGACATTGATCTTGATGCCTTCGTGATGTGCTGGAGCGATTACGTGTTCCCGTGGGAAAATGAAGTCTTCGAAGATCGCTTTCTGAAGCGAACCACGCAGCGTTGGAACGGTAAACAATTCTTCCGCGAACTGGTCTCAAGAGCCGGGCTCTTGACGATTGCTCGCGAGCCGCGGTGTTGTGGCAACTGAACCAAAGCAAGAGTGGTCTGGAACAGGATAAATAAATTCCTGTTTGATCAGCGATTGCGTATTCACCGCTGACTACGGCGGACTGTGTGGTTTGTATTTTCTCTTGGTGTTGATTTCCTTGACCGCACACTACACGCCCGCCGCAGGGCGTTCGAGCGGGTGTTGGTTTGCATTAGCCCAGAATTGTCTCTTCAGACAATAATGCCGCTGAGTATCAGGCCAAGGAAATTGAGCCGTTGCGCTGGGAAGCTGCTCATAAGGAAAGTGTCACCGCCTCCGCTATGGCGTTGGCGTTGGCGGCTGTTAAACCGATCGCGTCAATGTCCGCCGCATCGACCTTGGCCCAGGCAAGCGGGGCCCCGGACTCCAGGATCTGCTTGTAAATGTGCTCTCGTTCTTCATGACTGATCTGCTTGCTGTCAAAAACCGGCGGCAGATATGTGTCCGGAGTCAGGCACACACTGGCCACTACCAGTGGTCCGGCGCATGTCAACCGGCCCGAGTCATCGCAACCTTGAATGACCTAGTAGTCCTTGAAGACTTGCTCCTCGGTGGATCCGGTCGATGGGGGGGGCTGCTCCTGGCCGATGTAACGGGAAGGGGTGCGGGTCAGAATTTCCTGAAAGACGGGATGCAAGTCCGGAGGAACCGAAACCCGAAAAATTCCGTCGTGGCTGTGAAGAAAGGCCTCCGGCGCAGGGCCAGCCAGGTCCACCGTCAGATAATGGTCCTGAGCAATTCGGACCCCTGCTAGGCCAATACGCTCTCCTGCCGCATTTATTCCGAGCCACTTGTAAGTCTGTCCGCGGAGNNGGCGCCACGACCACGGTGGGTCAACAACCAGGCGTCGCCGACCTTCACTTGGCGGCCCTCTTTGATGGATTCTATGAACGAATTGACTTTCACGGCACGCCCCCGACGGGGGTCTGTCATCATTATATCGGAAGCAAGGGGTGTTTTAATGCGGTGAACGCCAAACACAATTAGACAAAACAAAAGCATGAGGGACTGGTTTACAGTCGACAAAGACGGCCTGGCAAAAGTCCTTGGCCGCCGCGGCAAGGCCTTTGCCGCGTTGGAGCTGATCCAAAACGCATGGGACGCGCCAGGCGCCACCCAAATTGAAGTCACGTTGAAGCCAGCGACGCACGACAAGGCCTTGCTCATTGTGGAGGACAACTCACCAGACGGATTCAGCGACTTGACCCACGCGTACACACTGTTCAAGGAATCCGCCAAAAAGGCCGATCCAACCAAACGCGGTCGCTTTGACGTCGGGGAAAAGCTGGTGCTCGCCCTTTG
>PMBA01000108.1 GCA_003152795.1 Acidobacteriaceae bacterium
CAGGAGAAGGACATTTTTGGGAAAGATATTGGCAACGGCCAATTTCGTGGGGTTTGGGCTGGAAATCGCCATGCGCTGCGAGATCGGACCCGGCCTGTATCTGCCGCACACCGTGGGAACGGTCATTGGCGCCTGGCGCATCGGTACGAACGCAACCATCTACCATCAAGTGACCGTTGGGGCGAAGGAAATGGACGTGGAATATAGCCAAGGGAAAAGACCTACGATAGGCGACAACGTGATCATCGGATCGGGCGCGAAGATCTTGGGCGGAATAACAATAGGAGACAATGTCGTGATCGGCGCGAACGCCGTGGTTACCCGGCCAATGCCGGACAATGTCGTCGCGGGGGGAATTCCAGCCAGAATTATCAGGAACAGAACGGGGGAAACGAACTCCTAAGGGCGCTGGGGCTGACAAGATTTCGTCGCAAAAGCCTCAGTCGACGAGTGGCTTGTTAATGGCGTAAGAAAATGCGGAATATCAAGTACGCGATCCTCGGCGGAGGTCCGAGCGGATTGACCATCGCACACGCCCTGATCAGTCGGGGTGTGCCGGACCACGATGTTGTGGTCATCGAGAAGGAACGGACTGTTGGTGGGCTCTGCCGGTCGGAGGAAGTCGATGGCGCGCCCCTGGACATCGGCGGCGGCCATTTCCTGGACGTGCGAAACAACGAGGTGCTTGATTTCCTCTTCTGCTTTTTGCCGAAAGATGAGTGGAATGAATTTGAACGGATCGCGAAGATCCGGCTCAGGGTAATAGAGGTGGATCACCCGCTCGAGTCCAATCTCTGGCAGCTGCCCAAGGCGGATCAGGTCGACTATCTGGAGTCTATCTCCCGGGCGAGAGCGGTGCATGGTGATCCCGCTCCCGAGGCCTTCGCGGACTGGATCGTGTGGAAGCTGGGTGAGAGGATTGCCCAGGATTACATGATGCCATATAACCGGAAGATTTGGGCGCGGGATTTTGGCGAATTGGGCACTTATTGGCTAAAGAAACTTCCCGATGTCTCATTCCGTGAGACGTTGCGCAGTTGCTTGGACGGCCGGCCTTTGGGGTCGCTTCCGGCGCACGGAAGATTTCTTTACCCGAAGCGCTTCGGATATGGAGAGGTGTGGCGTCGGATGGGGGAGGCACTCGGGGAAAGCCTGGTGGCGAATTGCGCCGTTGAGGCCATCGACCTGGTTTCGAGAACAATCAATGGCAGATGGCGGGCAGGAACGATCATTAGCACAATTCCGTGGACGCAATGGCCCAAATTCTGCGCGGTTGGTCGCGAGATGGAGAGTCAAATGGGCGCTCTTCGGCGTACCTCCATTGACATTGATTATGTGCCCCACACGTTGGGCAGTCGTTCGCACTGGATCTACGAACCAGATGAAGCCATAGCCTACCACCGCCTTTTGTTACGCTCCAATTTTTGCCAGGCTTCTCGTGGTTATTGGACGGAGACAAATTCGTGTCGGTCACCCTCGGCCGTTGGTTGGCGGCATCGCAATGAGTTTGCTTACCCCGTGAACACGCGCGGCAAGCCGATGGCGGTCACAAAGATCCTTGAATGGGCGGCGAGCAAGGGAATCGTCGGCGCAGGGCGTTGGGGCAAATGGGAGCATATGAATTCTGATGTTGCTGTGGCGGAATCGCTCGCGGCGGTCAAGAACCACCTCGCCAATGGGAAATGGGCATGAAGATATCGTTGTGCCTGATGGTATGGAATGAACTGAAGGGCTGCCAGTTTGACGTGCCGAATATCCCGAGGGAGGAGTTTGCGGAGATCTACGCTGTGGATGGTGGGAGTACTGATGGCACGATCGAGTATTTGCGGTCGCAAATGATTCCGGTGTATAAACAACCCCGAGAGGGGCTGAATGCGGCATATATTTATGCAGATGAGCTATCGAGCGGTGAGGCCGTAGTGGTATTCTTCCCGAAGGGCAACATCCGGATAGATGATCTCCGGAAGTTTCGGCGTCTGTTCGATCAGGGGCATCAACTGGTTGTCGCCAGCCGTCAGATTAAAGGAGCGAAAAATGAGGAAGACGGATCCCTTTGGCGGCCACGGAAGTGGGCGGTGCTATGGATGGCGATCCTGGCGGCGATTGTTTGGCGGCGAGAGGGAAACTGGATCCAGGATGTGCTACACGGCTTCAAGGGTTGGTCGCGCGAGGCATTTGCTCGCATGAAGGTACTGGACCATGGATTGTCGATTGACCTTGAGATGGAAATTCGATCTTACAAACTTGGTATTAAGCGCGTCGAGTTTGCAACGGTTGAGCTGCCGCGCGGATATGGCGGTTCTCACTTCAAAATATGGCCGACGGGAAAGAAATTGCTGGCTTATCTTTGGTTTGAGCTTTTTCGCAAGGGCTAGCGCGGCCCGGAGGGACCGTCGCGCGATGGGTAGAAAGGTCTGAGGCATGATTCGTGGTGGCGAAGTGAGGTTGATGAATGGTCATTGGCGGTTGCTTCGGCGTTGGTCACCGGGGGGCCGGTGGAGGTGCCGATCGACATTCAACTGGCGGACGCGGCGGCCAACGCGGAGACGGTGGAACGGCGAGCGGGACTTGNNCTTTGGCCTTGATCAAAAGGTCAGGGACCGCGCGAACGAAATGGGCGCGGCGCTGGATGGCCCGGGTCATCCAGGAGATGGCAGTACACAGCGCGTGCCGATGCATCCGGGGCCCGCTTCGGGCGGGCATGGACGCCGGTACCAGATGCGTGCAACGCAACCATTGATATGAAGGCACCGTATATTATCGCAATTCTGACGCTTGCCGTGCTTGTCACTGGCTTTGGCTGGCTCGCAACGCTGCCGATCGGGGAAGGCTTTGATGAACTGCTCTACTTCTCCTACATCCAGGAGCTGGCAGACACGAAGAGGCTGCCAACCTCTGGCACGAGCTTTATGTCAGGGGACGTGCTGGCGTATCGCGAGCGCTTACCAACAGCGTACCTCAGCACTCCGCCCTATGAAGATCTCGAAGGGGGAATAACCTATCGGCGTTTCTTTACGCTACCTAGCACTCATAAGGCAATCGAGGTACTCACGAAACCGCGTAACTACACTCCGAGCAAAATTCTTAACACCCCCCAGCATCCGCCAATCTACTACGCAGCGATGGCCCCGATCTATTCAGTTTCAAAACACTGGAATTGGAAAACACAAATGGCCTTGATGCGGGCGGTGTCGTGGATGTTTGCTTTTGGCGGCTATGTGCTTGGTGTCGGAGCAATCCTGAGGTTCTGGCCCGAAGAGAATAGTACGACCGTGGCCGCGATCTCAGCTGCCTGGCCGTTCATCGCTCCCATGTATTTCTCGGAAATGGCCCGCTTGGGGAGTGATTCGTTATGCCTGTTGATCATGGGTGGTGCATGGTGGATGCTACTGAAAATCGCGGGAGGTAAAGTCGTTCCAAAAGCTCGCGACTATGCAATTCTCGGCGCGTTTCTGGGGATTGGCCTGCTGACGAAAGCGTTTTTCATGCCGATCACAGTCGCCATAGCGATCTTCCTTTTCCTGCGAGGCGAGAAGAAAGGACTGGCGATACTGTTACCGTTCTCGTTGCTCCTTGGGGTCCCGTGGTATCTGTATAAGGAGATTGCCACTGGCGTTCTGACTGGTGGACAAGAACAAATTCAGTTGGCTCAGCAAGGGGGCCTCGCGGCCGGATTGGCGAAGAATTTCAACATATACGGTCTGGTGCGCGGGCTATCCGCGGTGGTTGCCTCGACCGCTTGGGCGGGAACGTTCTCGTTAGCGCGATTCCAGGAGATCTTTTTGGCGCCGCTGGTGGCGCTCATGACGGTACCGATCATGGCCTACGGGGTACGGTTGATGAGAGCACGCCTGAGTGATTTCGTTTGGGCGCCGGCTGCGATTGTTTTGATGTTTGCCGCCGGGCTCGCGCACCATGTGCTGGTGGCCTTGGCGCTGACGGGTCTGGGCAACAATACTCCGGGCTGGTATCTACACATTCTGACCGGCCCGCTTGGATTTATCTATGCGCTGGGACTATTGTGGCTTATAAAAAGCGGCATCGGCCGATGGGGATTTATTGTGCTGGCTTCATATACCAGCGGCTATTTGGCGATAGTAAGCTGGGTTCAATTGGCGATGTACGCGGGATGTGTAACGAAGCAAGGCGCGATCAGGTATTACGCTTTCCCGGAGGGGAGTTCCAGTCTGCTCGATGCTGGGAGGATTGTCCATAACTTATCGGTTATCGCCCAACCCTATATCGGAATACCTTTGCTTTTCGGCGGAATTGCGTTGGGTGTGGTCGGCTTGGCGATGCTAAGCTCGCAGCTGATGGTGCTTGGGAAGGCTGCGGAGTCGGGCGCCAACAATGGGTAGGCGGCATCGGCTCCGGGCGTTGGGGAATTGGAGGAAGACGCAAGACCCGGGGGTGGGTAATGAAGGGCATTGGAGACGGAGTGGAGGCGAAAGGGAATGTATAGACCTCGCTGACCGTTGTTGTGGCGACAGTGCCGTCATCCGATGCGGCGTAGGACAGAGGAGGAGCGTGCGGTCGTTGAAGGAACTATCAGCAG
This sequence comes from Acidobacteriaceae bacterium, assembly GCA_003152795.1. Lineage (GTDB taxonomy): Bacteria > Acidobacteriota > Terriglobia > Terriglobales > Acidobacteriaceae > Acidiflorens. The sequence goes on from PMBA01000108.1 coordinate 4,556, forward strand.
AAACGAGTTGGGGGCGTTTGCGTAACGGCAGGTTTGGGACCTTTTCTGCCGCGAACGGTAGACGTAGGGCGGATCCGGGCGGCCGACCATATACTGGTAGATACAAGAGACTCGGTGCGACGTGTTGGCGCTAGGTTGACGACGGTTGGCATATCACGCGGCTGTCGGTCCGGGAGCGGACGGGCAAACCGGTGCGATTGGGAGGCCGATGGCGGGCGAGCATAGCTTGCCTTGCGATGATGGCGTCGGGCAATAATGGATCAATGGAGTTATTGCCGGGCGGCGCTCAGGAACAGAGGAATATCTAATGCTGGTTAGCGTCATAATCGTAAACTATAATACGGGCAACCTGGTCGAAGATTGTATCGCGTCGGTTGGGGGCAGCCTGCCGGGAGGGGAAGCGGAGGTCATTGTCGTGGACAANNCGTGATTGCGCTCAAGAGAAGCCATCCCGAGGCGACCATTATCAGCAATCCTGACAATCGGGGTTTTGCGCGGGCCAATAATCAGGGGTATGAAATAAGCAAGGGGAGATATATTCTACTTCTGAATCCGGATACTATAGCGAGAAACGGGGCGGTGGGGAAACTGGTGAGGTTTTTGGCGGAACACCCGGACGTGGCTATTATAGGTCCCAGGCTCTTAAACGAGAATCTAACACTGCAGCTTCCGTGTCGGAGGTCGTTTCCGAATCTCTGGAACTCGATGGCCTATTTTTCGGGCCTCAGCCGGATGTTTCCGAAGTCAAAGGTTTTTGGCGGCTACCATTTGACCTATCTCGATGCTACGGTGAACCATGAGGTTGACGCGGTGTCCGGTGCATGCATGCTTATCCGGAGAGACGTTGTAGAGCAAATAGGTGGGCTTCTCGATGAAGCCTACTTTATGCATTTTGAGGATCTTGACCTTTGTTTTCGGGCCAAGAAACGCGGTTACAAGGTGGTGTACGTCCATGATGCTGAAGTTATCCATTTGAAGGGTCGGAGTTCCAAGTTTAGGCGCGCAGGAGTAAGCAGCGACTTCTTCGATTCGGCTCAAGTGTATTTCCGCAGGAACTATCGGGACCGAAGTCGGTGGGGCTATTACCTGATGCAGGGCTCCGTGGTATGCATGAGCTGGGTGGTTCGTTGCTTGCACGGAGGGAGAAAGAAAATAGCGAGGAGTCTGCATGGGTAACGGTCGCCTGACATGATAAACATGGGCCTAGGTTTGATGGCGATCGGCTTTGGCGTCAGTTTCCTGCTAGGGTATCCGGTTTGTGCGGCGCTTAAGCAGGCGGGAGTCGTGGACCACCCGAATGCGCGGTCGAGTCACGAGCGGGTCACGGTGCGGGGCGGCGGCGTGGCGATTGTCGCCGCGATTGTGGTGGGCGGGCTGCTGGTCTTTTTGCGGACGCGAGATATGATCACGGTCGGAATGGGCGCGATCATGGTGATGGTGAGCGTCTTTTCATTCTGGGATGACCTGAGATCTCTGGGGCCGGCAATACGGTTTGGCGGGCACTTGCTCGCAGCGTTGTTGGCATTGATGCTGCTCGGATGGTCGCAGCTGAATATGGGAATGCTTGGGGAGGATCTAGTCTGGCCGAGGGGGTTGCTTGGCGTGTTCCTGATGATTCTGTGGGTGACCGGGTACATCAATGGGTTCAATTTCATGGATGGCATCAACGG
>PMBA01000379.1 GCA_003152795.1 Acidobacteriaceae bacterium
CGCTGGGGCGAGAAGTGGCAGATTCGCGGCGTGGGCGACACGGCCGTTCTTCCGCTCGTGGTGCTGCTGATCAGCATCTTTGGTTTCGTGATCACTCCCATCATGAACACCTCGACCCGCACTGAGGAATACGAAGCCGACATGTACGGGCTGAACACGAGCCGGCAGCCGGATGGCTTTGCCCAGGCGGCGATCCATCTCGGGGAATACCGCAAGATGAATCCGGGCCCGATCGAGGAGTGGATCTTTTTCGATCACCCCAGCGGGCGCAACCGGATTTACGCGGCGATGCGCTGGAAGGCGGAGAATTTGAAGTTGTTCCAACCCCAGTAAGCGTGCGTGGAGCGGACACTCTTGTCCGCGAAGAGTAAGGATGAGCTGTCTGGTCTACTACATCACCGACAGGGCCCAGTTTCCCGGCGACGAACGCGCCCGCCGGCGGGCCCTGCTCGCCAAAGTCGCTGAAGCCGCTCGTGCGGGTGTCGACTACATCCAGCTCCGCGAAAAGGATCTGAGCGCGAGAGAACTGGAAATGCTGGTACGGGACGCCCTGGGTGCGGTGTGCGATAGCACTCCACTGAGAACTGAGAACCGCGAACTGCGAACTCGTCTCCTCATCAACTCCCGTACGGACATCGCGCTTGCCGCGGGAGCCGATGGTGTTCATCTGCGCTCCGACGATCTGTCGGCTGGAGAGGTGCGCGCGATTGTGCAGCTCTCTGGCCGCCGGCCAACGACCACTGACCATTTTCTGGTGGCCTCCTCCTGCCACACTGCCGCCGAGGTCTTCTGGGCCGAATCCGAGGACTCCGACTTCGCCGTTTTCGCTCCGGTATTTGGAAAAAGAGGTTCTGTCGGAACGCCGCCCGCGGGCATCGGCGCCTTGCGTGAGGCCTGCCGGGCGAAAATTTCCGTGGTCGCTCTCGGCGGCATCACGGTGGAGAACGCGGCATCGTGCGTGGACGCGGGAGCGGCCGGCATCGCCGGGATTCGGTTGTTTCAGGAGAATAAAATCGAAGACGTCGTCCGCGCACTGCGGGCGCTGTGACCCATGGACCCGGCTGCAGAATTGCTTTCCCGATTTCGACCGCAAGAAAAAGATTGCGCTCCCGCGCTGGTTCGCATTCCCGCGGGATGGTTCCTGATGGGTTGCGACAGCGCACAGGACAACGAAAAGCCGGTACATCGGGTCTGGGTTGACGAATTTCTGCTGGCTGCGCGCCAAGTTACCAATGCCGACTACGGGCGCTTCCTGCTCGATATTGCGATTCTGCCGCCACCGTTCTGGAGCGACCCCGCATTCAACCATGCCGAGCAGCCGGTGGTTGGAGTGTCGTGGCACGAGGCCGTGCACTACTGCGAGTGGCTCAGCACTCGCAGCGGCGAGAAATTTCGTTTGCCCAGCGAGGCGGAGTGGGAGCGGGCGGCGCGCGGAGGACGCGAGGGCGCGCTATACCCGTGGGGCGATACGCCTCCGCAATCGCTGCCCGGCTACGAGGAGCGTTGCGCCGGTCAGTGGAAGACAGGCCCCGAGCGCGTTGGTTGGGGCGAAGCGAACGCATATGGTCTCTACAACATGTGCGATAACGTGCATGAGTGGTGCAGCGACAGGTATGCGGCTGGCTACTATGCGGGTTCGCCGGAGCGCAATCCGCGGGGCGCTGACAGTGGCGAGCGGCGCGCTTCCCGCGGGGGATCATGGCGACACCATGTGAAGATGTCGCGTTGCGCGGCTCGGTCCAGCATTCCTCCGGAGTTCAAATACGCGGACTATGGGTTTCGGGTCGCGTGCGACGTTGCGGTGGTGTAACACGGATCAGAAGCGGGTCCGTAGTACCGATAGTGTCCGGTAATTTTCCAGTTGAAAAGCACATCTTCGATCCTGGGCCCCTGCCCGATATTGTGCTCGATCATGTTTCTCCCGCTGGCGCCTCTGCGGTCCACAACAATCCCAATGTGCGGCACATTGCCGCCAAGATCGTAAGTTACGAGGTCTCCTGGACTGTAGTCCTGCGCCCGCGTGCTTGTCGGCAAGGATTCGCCCTTGCGTCCGAAAAATACCATCAGATTCGGAACACGGCGGTGATCGATGTTGCTGTCAGGTTTCCCCAGGGTCCACTTCCCCCGGCGCGGGTATGCCGAGAAATTCTGCACCATGTCCTCATGCACCTCTTTCTGCAAATCGACTCCCAAAGCTCGATACGAACGGATCACCTCGTCTGTGCAGACTCCTGTGTCAGGTGGAACGTCTCCCCCCGGATAAGGGATACGCACATATGCCGGGTCATAGCGAACCGAATGCTGGGTTCGCTCGGTCGCGGCACGCGCCAGTCGCCGAAGAAACTCTTGCCGGGATGCTGGATCTGCGGATACGCCCTGTGCCCACACGCACCAACATGTCACGACAGCGAAGAAAGAAACAAAACGCGTCCGCATCATCCGCTCCGCGATCATTGACATTCTAGCCTCTCCACCGTTCCCGCTCGATCACGCCGAAACTTCCGCCCCGGTCAGCAGTGTATCGAACCGCGGTGTAGAATAACCCGTTTGCGCTTTTAATCCCGCACTCATAAGGGGGCATCCATGCCCAAAACCATGCTTGCAGTAGTTAAGCCGGAAGCCGCGCCGGGGGCGGAAATCCGCGAAGTGAAGATTCCCGGCTATGGACGCACGGACGTTCTGGTAAGAGTCAAAGTCGCTTCCATCTGCGGCACCGACCTGCACATTTATGAATGGGATCGCTGGGCCCAGGGACGGATTCATCCGCCGCTGATTCCGGGACATGAGTTCTGCGGCGAAGTGGTGGCGTTTGGCGATGAAGTGACGAGCGTCAAGGAAGGCGATTTCGTATCCGCCGAAATGCATGTGGCTTGCGGGAAGTGCCTGCAATGCCGCACCGGCGAGGCGCACATCTGCCAGAACGTGAGAATTATCGGAGTCGATTCCGACGGAGCTTTCGCCGAGTACGTCGTCATCCCGGAGTCGAATATCTGGAAGCTGGATCCGGCCATTCCGCAGGAGTACGCATCGATTCTCGATCCGCTGGGCAACGCGGTGCACACGGTGCTGGCGGGAGAAATCGCGGCGAAAACCGTGGCCATCACCGGCTGCGGACCGATTGGGTTGTTCTCGATTGCGGTGGCGCGAGCGGTGGGGGCAACGACGATCTTCGCGATCGAAGTCAACGAACACCGGCGCAAGCTCGCAACGAAAATGAATGCCGACTATGCGCTCGATCCGTCCAAAGAGGATGTGCGCGCCATGGTCGCGGAAAAAACGGGGGGCCTGGGCGTGGACGTGGTTCTGGAGATGGCGGGACATCCCGACGCGATCCGGACGGCTTTCGACATTGTGCGGCGGGGCGGGCGAATATCTCTGCTTGGCCTCACCTCGAAACCCATCCCGCTCAATTTTTCCGAAGACATCATCTTCAAGGGGCTCACCATTCAAGGCATCAACGGGCGCCGCATGTACCAGACCTGGTACCAGATGACGGCATTACTGAAGAGCGGGCGCCTGGATCTTCACCCGGTAATTACGGATCGCATCCCGATGAAAGATTTTTCCAAAGCGATGGCGCGGTTGAAAACGGGGGAAGCGAGCAAAATACTGGTGTATCCAAACGGAGTGAAGTAGGGCGCGCGAGTCCGCGCGGAGCCGTCTATGGCTTCACCGTTACCATGACAACGGAGTGAGGAGCGACNNTCGCGAACTTTGGCGTTCAAGTGCGCGGGATATTCCAGATCTTCCCATGACACGACGATCTCGGCGCCGGCAGTTCCCCGGTTGAGCAGAATCACGGCGCGGCTTCCATCCTGCAGCGGCCTGGACCAGACTTCCAGATCGCCGTTCTTACGCACGCGGCGGCCCTGGCTGCCGGCGGGGTCCTGATCGACGGCGATCACTTCCCTGTTGGTGAGGATGTCGCGAATGTCGGGCTGCATGTCGCGGAGATCGTTGCCCGCGATCAGAGGCGCGGCCAGGATTGCCCAGAGACTGAAGTGGGCGCGATATTCGGCCGTGGTCATGCCGCCATTGCCAACTTCGAGCATGTCGGGATCATTCCAGTGGCCCGGGCCGGCAAAGGACTCAAGACCAACCTGCTGGTCGAGGATATCGATCATGCCGTTTGAGCAACAACTGCCGTCAGGCCACTTGGTGTGGCCTTCCCATTTATCGGAGATGTCGCCGGTGGTGCGCCAGAGATTTCCCACTGCCTTCGCCCAGAGCCAGGGTCGACTGGTGCCCCATTCGCAAATGCTGAAGACAATGGGGCGGCCGGAGGCGTCCAGCGCGGCGCGCATGATTTCATAGGAAGAGCGGGCATCCTGGGTTGAGGTGCTGCACCAGTCATACTTCAAGTAGTCGACACCCCACGCCGCATACTGTCGGGCGTCTTGAAACTCGTATCCGCGGCTGCCGGGACGGCCCTGGCAAGTCTTCGTTCCCGCGTCGGAGTAGAGGCCGAACTTGAGGCCTCGGGCATGGACATAGTCGGCGAGCGCCTTCATGCCCGAGGGAAAGCGCCTGGGATCGGGCACGATGTTGCCGTTGCCGTCGCGGTCCACCTGCCAGCAGTCATCGATGATGACGTATTGGTAGCCGGCATCTTTCATGCCCGAGGCAACCATCGCATCGGCAACCTGGTGGATCAGGTCCTGGCTGACGTTACAGGCAAACTTGTTCCAGCTGTTCCATCCCATGGGTGGTGTGGCGGCCAACGACTGCTGACGATCCTGCGACAACGCCACTGAGCCCAACATTAAGATAGCCGCCAAGAGAGTTGCCGCTGTGCGCTTCACGAGGTGTGCTCCTTGAATTGATTCAATTCCCGACCGCGACTGGGAAGCTGGCCTCTCAATCCGTTGGCGCGCGAGGCGAATCGGACGCGGCAGTTCACGGTTAGCGTAGCGAAGGGGCTTCCGAGCGATCAACTGCGGGCTCGGCGCGGGTGACGTTTCCAGCCGGATCGAAGCAGAGTGCGGCGCCTCCGGCAATGCCAGCGTCTTCGCCAAAACGGGCTGACACTAGCGGAATCTCTTTGCAACGCTGGTTCACGGAGCAAGCGGGCAGCCGATCGCGGATTTGTCCAAAAAACGGTTGCAGCATGGAGGCAACACCACCGCCGACGATCATGACATCCGGTTCCAGGAGGTCAACGATGTTGCCGAACCAAAACGACAACAGTTCGACGGTTTCGTGCAAGACTTCGGTTGCGATGGGATCTCCGGCGGAAGCGGCTTGGCCGACCATCTCGCTGGTAACCTGATCGGGCTTTCCCAGGGCCAGATCGAGAAGAGTGGAGGGCCGGCCACTTTCGAGTTTGGCGCGCGCTCTGCGGGCAATCGCCGGGCCGGAGGCGAGGACTTCGATGCAGCCGGGTTTGCCACAGCCGCAGCGGGGTCCGTTGTAGTCAATACACATGTGGCCGCCTTCGGCGGCGGCGCCGGTGCGGCCATGGTAGATTTTCCCGTCGATCAGGATGGCGGTGCCGATTCCGGTGCCGATGGTGACGTAAAACACATTGCGGTA
>PMBA01000391.1:0-197 GCA_003152795.1 Acidobacteriaceae bacterium
ATCAGTTCCGGGTGCTTGGCGAGCCCATCGCGGGTGAACACGATGTGGTTTTGCGACCAGTCTTGCGGAACTCCAATGTGCCTGGGAGCAGTCGCTTGCTGAGCGCACATACTCGGCACGAGAGCAAAAACAATCACGCACCACACCGCAACAAAACCATAACGATGCCTGGTTTTCACAGCTGCCTCCGATTACGA
>PMBA01000391.1:244-5319 GCA_003152795.1 Acidobacteriaceae bacterium
CCGCGACTTGCTTGACTGTCGCGTGGAACAATGAGAGGCTCCGTGCTGGGCACACATGCATCCATGACCTTCACGCCGAACAGCCTTCAACTTGCCCTCCTCTCGGCGGCGATCCTGGGCTTCCGCCACGGGTTCGACTACGACCANNCTGGGACACGCCGCCATGGTCGCCGCACTGGGCACCGCCGTCATCGTATTTCAGCTCTCGCTCCCGCATGGCATCGATCGCATCGCCGAGCGACTGGTTGGACTGACTTTGCTGATCCTCGGGGTCTACGTTCTGGGATCGCTTTTCACCGGCAACCCAGCGCCTCGCAGCCGCTTTCATCTGATGGCCGGGGCTGCGCGCTGGCTCCAGTGGAAGGCGAAAAGCTACTGGCACGATCACGATGTCCCGCGCCCCACGGACAAGACATGGAATTACAGTTCAAAATCCGTGCTCATGATCGGCGTTGTGCACGGGCTTGGCGCCGAGACGCCCAGCCAACTCATGATTTTTTTACTGGCGGCCAATCTCGGCGGAATCGGCAAGGGCTTTATCGGCCTGGCCATGTTTATCGCGGGACTGCTGGTAATGAATACAGTAATGACAGCGTCGGCAGTGGGGCTGTTCGGCTTCAGTTCCCGCCTGCCGCGCTTTCAGTTTGTAGTCACGGCACTCACCGCCATCTATAGCCTCGCGGTCGGCGCCCTGTTCCTGTTCGGGTCCTCGGGACTTCTGCCACCCTTGGGATGAGGCTGCTGGCGGACTGTCTGGACTCGGAAGTATTGATCCCCGGGTCATCGTCTTCTTGTCATCCAGTCGCCATGTAATCTTGATTCGTCGACAATAAATCCTGACACAAACCACGAGTTAGTAATACAATTGCCGACGGTACTTACCCGAGGGGGTATTTGATGACAAACATAGCTAAGGCAATCGACCGGCTCCGCGAGGAACGCCGGGATGCACAAAACCAGGTCCAGAAGCTGGGGGAAGCTATTGCGGTTCTGGAAAAACTTACCCGAAGCTCAGGCGCAACAGCACACGCGGGGACGCCACATCGCGCCAAGCGTGTTCTNNAAAGCAGCCTGAACGCCGGGCGGGCTGCAGACTGCGCGAAGCTCTCGCGCCAGGCTGAAGCCCGCCGGATCTCTCCTTGCCACTTTTCCTTATTTTTTCAACGCACTACACTAGCCGTGCCCTCCGCTGAGCTCGCGCACGATGCTGCCGACGAATGCCTTGGCGTCTCCAAACAACATCAGCGTGTTATCGAGATAGTAGAGCGGGTTATCGATGCCCGCGAAGCCAGGATTCATGCTGCGCTTGATCACCATCACGGTGTGGGCCTTGTCCACATCGAGAATCGGCATTCCGTAGATTGGGCTGGAAGCATCGGAGCGAGCGGCGGGGTTGGTCACGTCATTGGCGCCAATCACCAGGGCAACATCGGTCTGTGGAAAGTCGCCATTGATCTCGTCCATCTCAATCAGCCGGTCGTAGGGAATATCGGCTTCCGCCAGCAGCACATTCATGTGGCCCGGCATGCGTCCGGCGACGGGGTGAATGGCGAAGCGCACTTCCACGCCGCGCTTGGTCAGCGCATCGTAAAGTTCGCGCACTTTGTGCTGCGCCTGAGCCACCGCCATGCCGTATCCGGGAACCACGATGACCTTGTTCGCCGCAGAAAGAATTGCCGCCGCTTCCTCCGGTGTCGCGCTGCGAACCGGCCGGGCTTCTTCTCCCGCAGCGCCCGCTGCTTGCACCTGACCGAAGGCTCCGAACAATACGTTCGTGAACGAGCGGTTCATGGCCTTCGACATGATGATCGAGAGAATGAGGCCCGACGATCCGTCCAGCGCGCCGGCGATGATCAGCAACTTGCTGTCAAGCACGAAACCCATCGCCGCCGCCGACAGACCGGCATAACCATTCAACAACGAGATGACGGTCGGCATGTCCGCGCCCCCGATGGGGATGATCAGCAATACGCCGAACGCCAGCGCGATCAGGATCATGAACGGAAACAGCGAACGTTGTTCCGGATGCAGCACCAGAGTTATTGCGATCGCCAGGGCGGCGGCGAGCAGCAGGAAGTTGACCAGGTTCTGGCCTTTGTATGTCAACGGCCGTTGCGGCAGAATTTCCTGCAGCTTGCCGGCAGCCATCAAGCTCCCGGTTACGGTCAGCCCCCCGAGAATCACTTCGAGCGACAGCACTGCCATCATGAAGCGCGAGATATCCGGTGTCCGCAGATAAAACTCGGCCGAACCGACCAGCGTGACGCAGAGTGCGCCGAACGCGTGACTGAGCGCGGTTCGCTGCGGAACCGCAGTCATCGCCACTCTCCCAAGCGGAACGCCGATGATCGTTCCGAGTACAAGTCCAATGGCGATCAGCCGGTAATCCACGATGCCGTGGTGCAGCAGCGTGCCGCAGATCGCCAGCAGCATGCCGATTTCGCCCGCCCAGATGCCATGGCGGGCCGTCGTCGGCGAACTCATCCACTTCAGCGACAAAATGAACAGAACGCTGGCGATGAGATATACAAGCTCGATCACGACCTGGGACCCTGCGAGTTCGCCGGTCATCACTTGGCCGCCGGTTTCGCCGCGGGACGGCTGGATTTGAACATTTTCAACATGCGGTCGGTGATCAGGAAACCTCCGACGATGTTGCTGGTCGCGGCGACTACCGCGATGAACCCGAAAACCGCGGAGAGCGTGCTCTTGTGCTCGCCCACCAGCACGATCGCACCCACTACCGCGATCGCATCCAATGCGTTGGTCAGCGACATCAAAGGAGTGTGCAGCAGGGGCGAGACCCGCCGGATCACTTCAAATCCGATGAATCCAGCAAGCACAAAAATAAAAAGTGCATTGATCAGGTTCGAACTACTGTTCATCTTTCCTCCGTATTGGTTCAGTGGAGCGCCGGGCCGCTCCCTGCGATCACGGCGCCAGCGCGGGCAGCTTAAAGAATTCGCGGACCCGCGCGTTCACAATCTCCCCACCGCGCGTGAGCAGAGTCTCACGAACGATTTCATCTTCGAGGTTCAGATTCAATTTCTGATCTTTGATCAGGTGAGTCAGGAACGCAGTGACGTTGCGGGCGTACATCATGCTCGCATGATATGGCACGCCGGTGGCCAGATTGATCGCTCCGACGATGGTCACACCATGCTTGACGACGGTCTTCCCCGCTTCGGTCAGTTCGCAGTTGCCGCCACGTTCGGACGCCAGATCGAGGATCACGGAACCCGGCGCCATTCCCTTCACCATGTCTTCAGTCACCAGAATCGGCGATTGTTTTCCCGGAATCACCGCCGCGGTAATCACTACATCGCTTTCCTGCACCGTTTTTCCGAGCAACTCACGCTGACGGCGGTAGAAATCTTCGCCCTGGGCCGTAGCGTATCCGCGCGCGTCCTGCGCGTCTTTCGCCTCGATCGGAAGCTCGACGAAACGTCCACCCAGGCTCTGCACCTGTTCCTTCGCCGCCGGCCTTAAATCGTAAGCCGAAATCACCGCGCCCAGGCGGCGCGCGGTCGCGATCGCCTGCAGTCCCGCAACGCCGCACCCGATTACGAACACCCGTGCGGGAGTAACGGTTCCAGCCGCGGTGGTGAGCATCGGGAAGATGCGCGGGTGAGTGTCGGCTGCCACCAGCACCGCCTTGTATCCGCAGACGGTTCCCATCGACGATAGCGCGTCCATGCTTTGCGCCCGGGTGGTACGTGGCATCAACTCCACGGAAAACGATGTGACCCCAGCCCGCGCGATCTCCTGCACCACCTCCGCCGAACCGAACGGTCGCAGGAATCCGATGAGAATCTGATCGCGCCGATAAAGCGGCACATCCTGTTTTCCGGTCACGTCGTTGGAACCATAGCAAAGAATCTGCACGACAACGTCAGCCGCGGCAAACACCGCAGCCCGGTCGGCGACGATCTTCGCACCCTTGTCGGCATACTGGGAATCCGGATAGCCGGCCTCGATGCCAGCGCCCGCCTGTATGTGGACTTCGAATCCGGCCTTGGTCAGCGTGGGGACGACCGCGGGCACAAGCGCAACCCGTCGCTCCCCCGGATAACTCTCTTTCGGAACACCGATGATCACGAGGCCCTGCCTGTTTAGCGATTTTGTGTCGCGATGAAGAAGATCAACGCCGCCCCGCTCGCATCCAGCCTACTCTCGCGGGCAACTTCAAACGAACCGAGGATTCTAGTTGAGCGGGTGGCCGCGTGCAAATCGTTGTGAGCCGGCCCCCGTCCCGCTGCCCTGTGGCTCATGGCCCGGTCAGCACAACTAAAGCGAAAGACTCAACCGCAGGCCGTCATCGTCGTTGGCGGCGGCGATGGCGCCACAGTTTGCAACGATCCAATCGGCACCGGCCTCTTCGAGTTCGCGCCGGATCATGGTCGTGAGAAATGCAATCACTCTGGCGCCCGAGGCCTTTCCCGCCTTAACTCCAGCCGCCGCATCTTCCACCACGATGCAATCCGAGGCGGCAAACCCGAGCTTCGCGGCCGCCTTCAGGTATGGTTCCGGGTCAGGCTTGCCGACCTTCACGTCACTCGACGTGATCATTGTCCTGGGGATGGGCAGCCCCGCGGCGCGCAAACGCACCTCCGCCAGCGGACGCGTACATGACGTAGCAATGGTCCAGCGCTCCGGAGCCAGTATGTTCAAAAGTTGCCGGGCGCCCGGCAGCAGGACCACACCCTCAATATCCTCGATCTCCCTCCGTTCGACTTCGCGATCTTCCCTCTCAATGTCCGCGTTCGGCAGGAGCTCGCGAATGGTCGTTCGACTCGGGCGCCCGTGCGCCATGTGAACCACTTTCTCCGGATCAAAACCGTGCTCAACCGCCCACCGATACCACACCCGCGCCACCGCCGGAGTGGAATCGATAAGCACGCCGTCCATATCAAACAACAGGGCACTGCACCGAATNNAATGCGGATGCTGAAATAATAAGGCCCTCTCAAGGAGGGCCTGATTATGCGGGTCAAATTGGTGAGCGCGGCAGGAATCGAACCTGCGACCCACGCCTTAAAAGGGCGTTGCTCTACCAACTGAGCTACGCGCCCCAC
>PMBA01000282.1 GCA_003152795.1 Acidobacteriaceae bacterium
TTTTTCGGCCCGCAGGTGCTGGCGCTGCTGCACCTGCTCCATATTCATCCCAAGCATGATGCGACTCCGATCTCGAACAGCTTCGCGATGGAACTGCTGGTGGTGCTGCTGCTGACGATATTTTTTATTGCCGTGCGCTCGCGGCTTTCGGTGGAGCGTCCGGACGGGTTGCAGCACACCATGGAAGGTATCCACGGATTTATTGGCGGCATGGCCGATGAGGTGATCGGGCATCATTCCTCGAAGTACGTGCCCTACCTGGTCACGCTCGGCATGTTCATCCTGAGCTGCAATCTGATTGGCCTGGTGCCGGGGCTGGAATCGCCGACTGCGGTGCCGATTGTGCCGCTCGGATGCGCGCTGCTGACCTGGTTCTACTACCACTTCCAAGGCCTGCGGACGAACGGACCCATCGGTTATTTGAAACACTTCATCGGGCCGCAGGATAAGGAAATGCCGCTGGTCATGCGGCTGTTCTTGCCGGTCATGCTGTTCCCGATTGAGATATTCAGTCACACCGCGCGCGTCATGTCGCTGACGATTCGTCTGTTTGCCAACATGTTTGCCGGAGAAATGGTCACGCTGGTGTTCTTTTCCCTGATACCGCTTGGCGTCCCGGTGCTGTTTGAGGGATTGCATATCGGCGTGTCGTTTATTCAGACTTACATTTTTGTCCTGCTGGCGTGTGTGTATCTGGGTGAAGCGACCGGGCAGGAGCACTAGAGGATCAGTACCCAGTACCCAGTACCCAGNNAGTAACCAGTTGCCAGTGAGGCGGTTTTTCTGGGTACTGGTTGCTGACGACTGCCTTCAGCGTGAGGGCGCCGGCTCAGAGTGGCGCGGCGTCAACCACCCACTGGCGGCAATTCATACTAAGGAGAAGCACAATGCGGAAATTCGTGATGTTGATGTGGGTGATGATGATGGCGTCGGTGATGGCGGTGCCGGCGTTTGCGCAAGGCACGACTGGAGCGGTAGCGGGCACCAACTGGGTGGCGCTGACTTCCGGTTTTGCGATTGCACTGGCGGCTGGACTGGCGGCACTCGGTCAGGCGAGAGTGGCGGGATCGGCCTGCGATTCGCTGGGCCGGAATCCGGCGGCGCGTCCTGGAATTATGGTCGCGCTGATTCTGGGCCTCGCGTTCATCGAGTCCCTGGTGCTGTTCACGCTGGTCATTATTTTCGTGAAGGTAGCGTAAAGAGTTTGTGGTTAGACGTTTTGCGAAAAAGGCCTCTGCATACGCAGGGGCTTTTTTGCGTTAGCTCGGGTCGTGAAGCTGCGTGCATTCTTAACAACTAGCGAAGAGCTGGAAACCACGGGGTACACGGGGTCGCACGAGGGGGACGAGGGTTTTACTCGGCGTGGGCGTGGACGGTACGGCTGAAAGCCCACTGCCTGAGAACCGAGAACCGAGAACTGGTCTATGTTTTCCGTTCGCCATCCCAGTTGGAGGCACGATTGTCGGGGATTTTCTGCAAGGCCTCGACCAGGACGCGGCGGAGACGGTAGCGGCTGTCGAGATCCATGCTGACGAACTCGAAACCGATTTCATTGACGCGGGCGCGACGCAGCAGAACCTCGCCGCGGATTTTCTTCACGCCCAGAGAGATTTCAATGTGGGCCTCGGAGCCGATGCGGAGATTGTCGTTGCGCGTTCCCATGCCGCCGCCCAGACTCATCTCGCGCATGACGACATTCGACTTTCCCCAGGAACTGGAAAGCGTGGCGGAGAGAGTGCGCGGCAAGACGATGCGTTCGTAGCGGCGCTGGCGGACCCAGGGACATCCCGGACCGGAATCGAGCGGTGCGATCGCGAGCTCGCCGGCCTCAAAACCGCTCTCGGCGATGGCTTGGGTGCCATAGCGCGGATCGATCTTGGAGAGCGCCTGAATGGCGGCGATGCGCAATTCGCGGTGCTGGCTGTAGCCGAAAAGTTTCTTGTCTTCGGCAATGGTGCGCAGAACCGGGATGGCCTCGACCTCGCGCAAACGGCCGAGAGATTCGATGGCTTTCAGTTGCACGAACGGAGGACGGTTATGAGCTTCGCCGGCGGTGGCGAGCGTGATCAGGCTGGAACTGGCGCTGCGATCCTGACTCATGCCGATCTCGTCGATGGCCTCGGGCAGGATGCGGGAGTCCAGCAGTTCGAGCAGTTCGAGCAGGGTTCGGCCGCGGTCGGGCGCGGCGCCAAAAGCGATCTGGCGAACGATGACGTCCTGATAGAAACGGTTGAACTCGCCCATGCGCGAGGGCAGCAAGTCCAGCAGCGAGGTGACGGCGAGCCGGCTTAACAGGCCGATGGTGGAGGCTGCCTGGCGGGGCTGGCCGGTGCGCAGAATATCGCGCAGGTCGTCGACGCCGGGCTGTCCGAGTTCACCGACGAGTTCCACGATGCGGTCGCATTCCACGCGTTTCTGGGCGCGGAAGAAACGGTCGGCAAGGTGTTCGACGGAACTTCTGGGAAGCTGCTGCAGGACGTTGACGAGATCCTCGGATACCTGAGCCGCGTTGATGGCTTCTTCGATCATTTCGGGCAGGCGATTTTCGATGCCCACACGGGAACGGAGATCCTGCACGAGTTCGGGGCGCTGGTGGGCCAGTCTTTCGAGGGCGTCGCAGAGTTCGGCGATGGCCTTGTATTTCTTGCGGGCGCAGGCTTCCTGCCCAAAACGCGCGAGGGCGGCGCTCAGCAGGCTCTGGATCTCGGTATCGCTGACCTTGCTCAAGTGCTCGCCGATCAGGGCGAGGGCATTGGGCATGACCTCATCGGGCGCGGTGGCATACAGGTCGGCGAGTTGAGCCAGTCCAATGGCGGTCTTGCGGCGGGGCTCGGCATCGTTCGCCTCCAGGCCGCTGCAGTAGTTGGAGAGGATTTTTGCGGCGATCTCATTGTCGTCGCGATCAAACAGGACTTCTACGAACTGGCGAATGTTGCGCGGCGGCACGCAGGTCGCTTCACTGGAGAGCAGAACGCTTTTCTTGCCCGCCTCGGGAATCTCGGCCCAGAACATGCGGTCGAGAATGTCGGCGTGCGACTCGACCAGGACGCCGGCCTTGGATAATTTATCTTCCTGAACCCGCAGGATCTGGCGGAGCGTGTCCATCTGACGGCTCATGTGCTCCATCATCTCGTGGACGGCGTTGACCTTCACTTCGCCGCGCTCGTAGCGGTCGAGGGCGAACTTGATGGCCATGCTCTCCGCCGCCTTCATCAGCAGCGGGGTGTCATCGCCCCCATTCGAATTGTTCTGACTAGCCTGCGAGGCCAGACTCTCCAGCAACTGCGCCAGATTGACCTTGGCGCCTTCCGGTGCCTTGCCCAGTTCAACCTTGAGATTCTCGGGGGAAGCGTTGGGATCCTGCATTGCCTGGCCGAAATGGGTGAGCAGGCGAATGGTCTGGATGACTTCCTCTTCCTGTAAGGCAACGACGCCACCGGTCCACGATGCCAGCGACGATGACGATGTTCCCAGCGACGATGGTCCGCCCGCGCTGGTGTTGCTGGGAAGCGGGACGTTGGGCACGCTGCCGAGCGGCGCGCCGCTGGAGCCGCCGTTGGTTGCTCCCTGGGCGGCGAGGATCAACTGCAGAAGTTTTTGAGGATCGTTAAGCCAGTCCTTGAATTCGGGGCCAAGAGCCTGCGCGGCGAGTTGCGCGGCGATGGAATATTCCCCGGTGGCGGGATCGGCGGCGACGAACTTGACTTCATTGATGCGGATGGAGGAATCCTTGTTGTCGCCGAGGGTTTCCCGGATCTGCTTGGCAAAGTCCTGCGCTTTGGAACCGCCCATGGCAAAGGCGCGGACCAGGCGGGTAAAGTCCTCGAGCGTGACTTTGTTGGAAAACAGGATGCTGGAAAGCCCGGCGGCGGTCAGCAACTGCGCGAAGCTGCGCTCGGCCTGTCCCGCTTCGAGCGGAATGCCATCGAGAAGAAGTTTGTTGTCGGAGACGCCGAGCAGGAATCCGGTGTCGCCGCTTTTGGGCAGCGCCTGTTGGAGTTCGGTCCAGGCGGTCTCGAACTGGCCCTCGGTGCGTTTGTGGTTGACTCCATACAGCCGTGTGTACTTGACCAGAATATTGAGGCTGTGAAGAAAAGACCGAGCGGACGCGCTGCGGCTGGCATCAGTGTGAGCGGCGGTAGTGATAACAGCCTCCTCTCAATAAATAAATAGAGCGTCGGCAATAAGAGTAAGCGGGAAAGTGACCTAATGCACGATTACGGAGGTAATTGAACCGAACGGGCGGCGGTGCGCGGGAAACTACCCGGAGGGACAGGTCCTTTGGATGCCGGCGCGCTACACTGGTGACGCTTCAGGACGCGGCCAGCCGCGTTTCTACGGGACTTTGCGATGAAGATCGGCGTGCTTTTTTTCGGAGTATTGAAAGACGTGGTTGGACGGTCGAGCGAGACCGTCGAACTGCCGGAAGGGGCGCGGGTGCGGGAAGTGCTCTCCCATTATGCGCGAGTGGCTCCGCGCTTTGAGGCGATGGTGCCGGCGCTGGCGATTTCGGTGAATCGTGAATATTCGGCAGCCGAACGTGCGCTCCGCGAGGGCGATGAAGTCGGGCTGTTGCCGCCAGTGAGTGGCGGGTCGGCGGAAGGCGGGGGCGAAGTTTCGGGCGATGTTCAGGATGAAGTCAGAATCGTGCGCGAGCGCATCGATGTCGAGGCCGCAGTTGGGCGGTTGAAGCGTCCGGCGGATGGGGCGGCGGTGATTTTCGAGGGCGTGGNNGCGGCGGAGGCGCGCGCGCGCTTTGCGGTGCGGGGAGCGTCCATCATTCATCGCCTGGGGCGGCTGGAAATTGGGGAGACGAGCGTGCTCATCGTGGTCGCGGCGGCGCACCGGGGGGCGGCGTTTGAGGCCTGCCGGTGGATCATCGACACCTTGAAGAAAACGGTGCCGATCTGGAAGAAAGAGTACTTTGAAGATGGAGCGGTATGGGCGGACGGAGAGGCGTTTCCCGAAGAAATTCGGCGGGCGGGAGGCGCGGCGGGAGAGCAGTCTGCATCATANNGAAACCTTGAAACTTGGATTCTTGATAAAGCGCATCCAACCCGTCTTGTTACTTTTTCCCCTGGTCATTTTTAACACCTTCCTTTTGCTGGCGGAGGAACCGGAAACCACGCTCAAAGTCGACGTGAAGCTGGTCAACGTGTACGTGACGGTGACGGATGGGCGGGGAGCTCCGGTGGCGAATCTGCAGAAAGAAAATTTTCTGCTGAAGGAAGACGGCAAAGAACAGAAAATCGCGATCTTCAGCAAGGAATCGGCGCTGCCACTGTCGATCGTGCTGGCGGTCGACACCAGCCTGAGCACCAGAAAGGACCTGCCGCTGGAACTGATCTCGGCGCGCAAGTTCGTGCACGCGATCGTGCGTCCGCAGGACGGACTGGCCTTGTACAAGTTCAGCGAAGAAGTCAGCGAACTGGTGCCGTTCACATCCGACTTGAAAAAGATCGACGCCGGAATCGACCGGGTGCGCAATGGCTCGGCGACGGCGCTCTACGACGCGGTGTTTCTGGGATCGCAGGCCCTCAGCCGGCGGCAGGGAAGAAAAGTTATGGTGGTCATCACCGACGGCGGAGACACGGTGAGCCAGGTGGACTACAAGGAAGCGCTGCGCGCGGCCCAGGAGTCGGAGGCGATCATTTACAGCATCATCATTGTGCCCATCGAAGCGAGCGCGGGACGAGACACGGGCGGCGAGCACGCCCTGATTCAGATTTCCGCCGATACTGGCGGGAAATATTACTACGCCACATCGCTGCCGCAACTGGACGACGCCTTCCAGAAGATCAGCGACGAACTGCGAACCCAGTATCTGCTGGCGTACTATCCCACGCAGCGCTATTCGGATTCCGAATTCCGCCAACTGCGAGTGGACCTGGCGAACCCTCCGGCTGGCGGTCCTTACCAGTCGCACTATCGCGCGGGGTACTACACACGCAAGGGGACGTTCTAACCGTCGCCGTCATCGTCGCGCTCCTGAATTCATAATTCTGAATTTATTCCTACTGAAAATCATATTTCCTGCCATTCCGGAGCCTTTTCGGGTGCTGGTCACGTTTAGTAAGTGTTTTTTTTACAATGGCATGCCTAACGCTCTGTAACGTTATGTAAAAGGGAACTGTCTTGGATTGTGAATTGCTAAGAACCTCCCAACCATCTGTTTCGGTTCGACTCGAATACTCATTGCCAGTTTGAGTTGCTGCTGAGAGGGATTACGTTGTCCTCGTTTTGTAGATCGACCTAGTTCTGTGGTTCCGTTCCCTGAGGAGGGAGATTTATGGCTAAGACTCGCGTGCTGTTTGGCATTTTGACCTCTGTGTTGGTATTGGCGCTGCTGGTTGCGGGCGCGGTCGCCCAGGAAACCACGGGCGGATTGCAGGGGGTTGTGAGGGACGCGTCGGGTGCGGTGGTATCGCATGCCCAGGTGGAATTGACGGGTTCGTCGCTGGTCGGCAAGAAAGAATCGCCGACTGACGGTAGCGGATACTACCGCTTTGCCAACCTGCCGCCCGGGACCTATACGCTCACCATCACCGCGCAGGGCTTCTCGACTGCGAAGCGCGATGGTCTGATCATCGAAGTCGGCCACCTTCCCTCGGTCGACATCAAGCTCGAAGTGGGCGCGGGTTCGACGGTGGTGGAAGTGAACGCGGCCGCGTCGACGATCGACGTGACCACCGAGACCACGCAGACCAACATTACCCAGGATGTGGTGCAGGATGTTCCGCACGGACGGTCGTTCCAGTCGGTAATTCAGTTCGCACCGTCGGCCCGCAACGAACCATTGGCGGGCAGCAACCCTTATAACGGCGGCACTGGCAACGGCGGCACCTCGCCTGGCAACGGCAGCAACGGAAATAACGTCGGCTTCATGGTTGCTGGCGGCTCCGACTCCGAGAACTCCTACCTGGTTGAAGGTCAGGAAACCGCGGACCTCGCGGGTGGTTTTTCGCACAGCAACGTGCCTTTTGACTTCATTGAAGAAGTGCAGGTCAAGACCTCCGGTGTTGAAGCGGAGCATGGCGGTTCGCTTGGTGGCGTCGTCAACGTCATCATGAAAAAGGGCAGCAACCACCTCCACGGATCGGTATTCAGCCAGTTCGAGAACCAGGGAATGGACGGTTCGCCGGTGGCTTTTCAGCGTTACGATCCAAACGGATCTGCTTCGTCCACGACCGGTGTCAACAACATCGACGTGCCGTACCAGTTGCTTCAGCCGATTCGACCGAAGACTAGCGACGTCTATCCCGGGTTCAACCTGGGCGGCCCGATTCTGAAGGACCGCATCTTTTTCTTCCTTGGCTTCAATCCGGAGTGGAACGATGCGGAACGAACCGTAAACTATGGTCCAACCAATGGCGGCGAGACGAAATTCAGCCGCAATGTGCAGACCTACTTCACCACGGCCCGCATTGACGCCAGCGTCTCCCAGAAAATTCGCATTTTCGGTTCATGGCTCTATCAGTATCAGCGAGAGGCCGGAGAAAACCTGCCAGCGTCCGATTCGACAACGGGTTTGTACAACTTCTCGACCGGGTGCTTCGCGAACTCCAGCACGCCGTGTCTCGGCACCGGGGTACCACAGTTTGCTTATTCCCATAATCTGGGCTATTCGGCGCCCAATATCACCACCAATTTCGGCGCGGACGTTACGATAACCCCGCGTCTGGTGGCCACCACCCGCTTTGGCTACTACTTCCAGAACTATCACGACTTCGGCTTCCCGACCAGCGGCGAGCTTACTTTATGGAACGACAGCGGCCAGGGGGGTACTGACGCTTTCGACGCTCCGCTGCCCACGTCTTTACAGCAATCGACGGGGTATTTCAATGCCGCCCAGAACCAGAACGATACCCAGCGCAATGCGGATAAGGCCATCCAGTTTGACCAGGATGTAGCCTGGTTCAAGAGCGGATGGTGGGGGACGCACAACTTCAAGTTCGGCTATCAGTTGAATCGTTTGTCGAACGATATTTCACAGCATTGGAATGAACCGGCTACCCTCTTCAACGTCGGCGACGGAAACCCCGCGAACCCCGACTACAATCCCTCAGCCACCTACAGTTCGTCCAGTCCTAACGGCGCTACTGCTTGTGCGGCCCTAACCGCCCTTTATGGTTCCTGCACCGGCCAGTATGGATACATCACCATTGAGGACTTTGGTTCTCTCGGAAAGGCTACCAGCTTCAACCACGGCATTTTTGCTCAGGATGCCTGGACGATCGGTAATGGCGTTACCATCAACGCCGGCGTCCGGTTCGACAAAGAGTATCTGCCGGGTGAAGGCGGAGCTCCTGGGGCGCAAAACCGTCCTATCAACTTCGGCTGGGGCGATAAAGTTGCTCCTCGGATCGGCGCTGCCTGGGATGTTTTCAAGGATGGCCGGATGAAGGTCTTCGGCAGCTACGGCCGGTTCTACGACATCATGAAGTTGAATCTGGCCATCAGTTCGTTCGGCGGCCAGTACTGGCAGAATTGCATCTACGCCTTAAACACGTCCGATCTCAGCACGATCACCCCCGTTTTCAACAGCTCCGGGCGTTTCTGCGGCGGGCCGGGAACCGATTCCACCACCGAAGCTAACTTCGCGGGCGGGACCACACCGGCTGGACTGACCTTTATCGAGAACACGAACTTCCGCGCCTTCCCAACTACGTGTTCCACTTGCAGCGCAACCCAGGAAGGTGTAGCGCCTGGCCTGAGGCCGTACGAGCAGCATGAATCCGTATTCGGCGTTGACTACCAGATCAAGAGGAACCTGGCATTCGAAGCGCGCTGGGATCGCCGCCGGCTGGACCACGTGATCGAAGACTCAGCCCTTTACAATCCCAACATCGGCGAAACCTTCGTCATCAGCAACCCTGGTCAGGGCGTAGGCAGCACTTTTGCGGGATTCTGGAACTTCCTCTACGGATGCTCTCCGTCGAATCCGACGGCCTGCGCTTCGTACCCGCAGAATGGGGTGCCGCAAATTTGCGACCCGAATTCGGGACTTTGCCCCCCCACTGGCCTGATACCGGGCGCCCGCAGCTACGACGGTGTGGAACTGCGGTTGACTAAGACCACCAGCAATCACTGGTTTGCGATGTTCTCCTACACCTACAGCAAGCTGCGGGGAAATTACACGGGCTTGACCTCGACCGACCTCGCGGACGGCGGCGGGGGACGCAACGCTCCGAACAACAGCCGTTCGTTTGACGAGCCCTACTTCCAGTTCAATGCGAACGGAGGTTCTTCCAGCGGGTTATTGCCGACGGATCGCCCGAGCGCATTCAAGGGCTATGCCTACTATGAGCTGCCGTGGGGAAAATTCCACAACAAGCTGAATACGAACTTCGGCCTCTTCCAGGTTCTGTACAGCGGCACGCCGCAGACCAGCTACGCCGATGTGGGCTACAGCTCTCCGGGCGCGTGGCCGGTCGATATCGTCAACCGCGGGAAGTGGGTTGACGTGACCCAGGATCCAACCACCGGCGCCATCACTGTGGGTTCGCCGCGCACCTTCCGCACTCCGTGGTACATGCAGAGCGACTTCAGCATTGACCAAAACTACAAGATCACGGAGCGCAATACGTTGAGCTTCTCCGTAACCTTCACCAACCTGCTGAACCAGCACGCCGTAACCGCATACGGCCAGCAGATCGACTCCAACATCGTGCAGAGCTTCTTGTCGCCCAATGGCTCGTTCGTTGCCAGCCAGGGATACTATGCGAACGCTGAGCGCCCGTATGACGTTCAGAGCTTGCTGAACCAGCAAAACCTGTTTGGCGAAGGCAACACCATCAACAGCCAATACGGAAAGCCTTACCTCTTCCAGGCTTCGCGCAACATCCGTCTTGGGGTGAAGTTCACCTTCTAGCCAGACTGCGCGCCAAACCTCGAGGGAGCCGGGAATCCGGCTCCCTTTTCTTATGCTCGGGGAAGCCGCCGGAACCCGATTCGGACGGCGGTTTGGGACGTGGTCGAGAAAAACGCGTACATCGCGCCGGGGAAGTGGGCGCATCTAGTAAACTGTTCTATTCGATTTCAGTTGAAAATCATTGCAGTTGAAAACCTGCAGTGGAAACCAGGACCCTTAAACGCGGAACTGCGTCCAGGTTCTACTTGAGGTTCTGCTCCCAGGAGAGTGGCATTTTGTTTGATTGGTCTGGCTTGCATGTTCGTCGTTGTCTGCCCGTTGGCCTGTTGCCGGTGTTGATGGTTGCCCTCACGCTGGTTGCGCTCACAGGTTGGTTGCGGGCGCAGGAAACGGCCCCGGAAAATCCCACCACCGGCACCATTCAAGGCACGGTGAAGGATGACGTCGGCACTCCGGTGGAAGGGGCGCGCGTATTGTTCAGTTCGGCGGCCACCGATACCAGGGGCGTGACCCGCACGGGCACGGACGGGACCTACGTCACCGAACCGCTGCCGCCGGGCGCTTACGTGGTGTTGGTGGAAGGCAAAGACATGGTGCCGGTGGAGCACACCGCGAATGTGGTGTCGGGGGCGTCGGCCACGGCGGATTTCAATCTGGAATGGATTAATCCGGGGCCGGTGCGCCTGGAGAGCTTGTTCAGCGGCGACGTTCCCGACACGCTGCCTTTAGACGGGCGGAACTATCTGAGTGCGGGAGCGCTCCAGCCCGGCGTGCAGGCGGTGGATGGAAGAGTTTACGGCGCGGGCAAGAGTGGGACGCAATCGCTCTCGATCAATAGCCAACTGGGGCGAACCACGCACTACGACCTGGACGAAGTCGAGGCGATGGACGAGACCAGGGGCGCAGCCACACTGAATCTGCCCGCCGACGCGGTGCGCGAGGTGATCGTGTCGCGGGCCACGCCGGAAGTGTTCCAGTCGCTGAACGCCAGCGGCGCGGTGCGGGTTACGACGCGCTCCGGCGGGGATGAATGGCACGGCAATCTTTTTGGCAATCTGGAGGACCGGATCGTCGGCCTGGCGGGGTTTCCGTCGGGCGATCCGAAGTACAGCCGGCAACAGTATGGATTTGGGGCGGGCGGCGCCCTCATCCCGGACAAGGCGTTTTTGTTTATCGGCGGCGAACGCACCAAGCAGGATGGGGACTTGCCGATCCAACTCGGATTCCCCGCTTTTAACGGCATCGGCCTGCAGAGCGCTTATTTTCGCGAGAACATGCTGACGGCGCGGCTGGATTACAACTTCAGCGAAAACATGAAGGGGTTCGCCCGGCTCAGCTACGACAATGCCAACGGGATCGGGCCGTCGGACAGCCAGTCGAATTTTCGCAATCAGGTGAACGTTCCGGCGGCGGTTTTTGGACTGGATTGGAACCACGGACGGTTCGTCAACAGCGCCCGTTTCGGCTACCGGAAGATGGTGGACGCGATTAATCCGGACCTCAAGGACTCGGTAATTTTCCCGACGGCGCCCTTCCACATGCAGATTGGATCGTATGCCCTGGGGCCGAGCGTGGCCGGTCCGCGACAGACGATTCAGCGCGACCTTTACGGGCGCTACGACAGCAGCACAATCTTCCGGGTGAATCATCGGGTGCGCTTTGGTGGAGCGATTCATCGCATCGCGCAGGGAGATTTCTATGCGCCGGGAAGTGATGGCCCGTCGGTGACGAGTTCCAATGGACTGGACGTGATCACCGCCATCAACAGCGACCCGAACCTGTTTCCGCTTTTCCCGGGCGATCCCCGCGGTGCGGCAGGCAATCCACTGAACTATCCGGTGGGCACGGTCACGATTTTCAACGGCCTCGGAAATTTCAGCGAGAACTCGGCTTTCAACCGGTCGAGCGGCGGACACTTCGACACCCGCCTCGAGGGCTATCTGGGCGATACGTTCAATCTGTTACCAAACCTCAACATCAGTTTTGGCGTGAATTATGTCCGGGACAGCGGGCGCACCGACGGCGACCTGGCGCCGGCGCAATGTTCGGCGATCAACACCACCATCGTGACCAATCCACCGTGCACGACTGGTCTGATTCTCGATCAATTCGGTGTGATTACGAACACCGCCTCGGGTGGACACCAGAGTCTGGGCCAGAGCGTGAACCAGCCGAACTTCAATTTTGCCCCGCAAGCGGGTGTGGCATGGGATCCGGGGCACAACGGGCGGACGGTGATTCGCGCCAGCGGAGGAATGTTCTTCGACAATTTTCTGCTCCAGAATACTTATCAGGATCGCATCAACCGCTTGTCGAACGGGCAATACAACCGCAGCCTGACGCTGTGTCCGACGGGGGCGGTGCTGTTTCCGGACGGATCGGTGGTGAATTCGGTAGAGGGAGTGGACATCGCGACCGGCATCTGCGGGCAGCCCATCAATGCGGTTGCTTCGTTGATTCAGGAATTGCAGTCACAGTTCCAAACGGCGCAGTCGCTGGTGACGGGCGGGCAGAACGTGTACTCGCTGGCCAACAGCCTGGCGAACTTTGGCGGCCTGCTGGCGCCCGGTTTCAAGACGCCGCGCGTGGTCCACATGAGCGCCGGGATTCAGCATCAGATGGGGGAGCGCGGTATGTTCTCCGTCGACTATGTGCGCGAGCTCGGCACCCAGTTTCCCCTGGGGATTGACACCAATCACGTGGGCGACGCCAGCTACTTGACCGACGGCAGCAATATAAACCCGTTGCTCAATACCTATGCGGCGGAGCTGTCGGCTATCAATTCCACGCTGTCGGCCAACCCCTTGTCGGTGAACGCGGGATGCCCGCAGAATCATCCCGCTCTGTTTGCGGGCAGCAGTTCGCAGGCAGCGGTGGATTGCTATCTGGCCGCGGTGCCCGGAGCGAGCATCACCGATTTCGCGCGCCAGGGGCTGGACTCGTCGAATGCATTCTGCGGACCGTTTCCGTGCTCGGTGCTGGGCAAGCAGCAGGCGGCGTTCGGCGGCGTGAATCCGGCGGTGGGATCGAACATCATGTACTTTCCGAGCGGGCGATCGCAATATCAGGCTTTGCACCTGGCGTACAAGACCAGTTCGGAGAATGCACTGCGGCGGGTGCGCCGGCTCGACGTGGCGATTGCGTATTCGTGGTCCCGGTATCGCACCAACGTGGCGGAGCCCAACGGCAGCGGAGGAGATTATTCGCTGATGAACGTGGCGGAAGATTTCAACCGCCCGCACCTGAGACATTTCGGGTCGTCGGGGCTGGACCGGACGCACCAGTTGACGTTCACTCCGGTTGCGGAGTTGCCGCACGGGCTGCGGCTGGCGATGATCGCGCACCTGGCATCGCCGCTGCCGCTGAGCGCCCGCCTTCCGCAACAGGATGGGGGCGGAGTGGCGGGAGAAATCTTCCGCAGCGACCTCACCGGCGACGGTACGGTAGGCGACCTATTGCCCGGCACGTTTATCGGAACCGCGGGAAGGCATTCGGCCAGCACGTTGACCAGCGCCATCACGTCTTACAACGCCAACTATGCCGGGAGGTTGACGCCGGCGGGGAACGATCTGTTCATCAGCGGCTTGTTCCGATCGGATCAACTGGGCACGCTGGGTGCATACGCCCCTACGATTCAAGGGCTGCCGGGGCATTATGCGCAAGCGACTTGGCTGAAGACCATCGATCTGCGGTTGAGCTGGCCGTTGCAGATTGGAGAGCGGGTAAAACTGGAGCCGAATTTCTCCGTGTTTAACGCTTTCAACTTTGCCAACTTTGGGGGCGCGGGGAACCAGTTAAGCGGTGTGATGAATGGAGCTCCGGGCAGTTCGCTGAACAATGCGAGTTCGGCGGGATTCTGCGGCAACTCATCCACCTATTGCACCTCGCGGTTGGATCGGGTTCTGCCCGGTTCGGGCACGTATGCGACGGGGGCTCCGCGGCAAATGGAGTTTGGAGTTAGGATCACGTTCTGAGCGGCGGATCTTCCGATGGAAAGCCGGGTATCCCCGCCCGGTCAATGCGTACGCAACGAGTGACCGGCCATCGCAGTTCGCGGAACCGATCGCGGCCGTCGAGCGGAACAATCTCATGATTCGTCAGTGGGTGAGCGTGATTTTGTGCGTGGTGTGCCAGGCGGCCCGCGCGCTGGCCGGCGCACCCGCTCCTCCCAACATCGTCGTGATCACGGTGGATACGGCCCGAGCGGACCGCATGGGGTTTCTGGGCTCGAAGCTGGGACTGACGCCGAACCTGGACGCGCTGGCGGGCGAGTCCGCTGTTTTCGTTCGCGCCTATTCGCAAGTCCCGCTGACTGCGCCTTCGCACGCGACCATCTTCACGGGTACCTACCCGCAGTTTCACCATGTGAACGATTTCCAGGTGCTGCTGGCGAACGAACTGCCCTGGGCGCCGGAAATTTTGCGCAGCGGCGGGTATCACACGGCGGCGTTTGTCAGCGCCATGGTGCTCGACCCGCGCGCCGGGTTTGCTCGCGGTTTCGACCGTGGCTTCGACACCTACGACGCCGGCTTTCACCAGCGCCTTCCGGGAGAAGATCGGTACCACTCGACCGAGCGCCGTGGCGGAGAAGTGGTGGAGCATGCCCTGGCCTGGTTGAATGACCATCCCCAGCGCCCGTTTTTCATATGGCTGCACCTTTACGACGCGCACGATCCCTACGATCCGCCCGAACCTTACAAGAGCAAGTACGCCGCCGCGCCCTACGACGGTGAGATTGCGTACGCGGATTCGGCGGTAGGCAGGTTCCTCGGCGAGTTGCGGAGGCGTGGACTCTACGACGGCGCGGTGATCGCGGTGATGGCGGATCATGGCGAGGCGCTGGGCGAGCACGGCGAAGATAGTCACGGAGTCTTTCTCTACGACGAAACCATCCACGTGCCCCTGGTAATCAAGTTGCCCGGTGGCGCTGCCGCCGGGAAACGCATTGAGACGCGAGTTGGACTGGTCGATGTGATGCCGACGATCCTGGAGGCGGTGGGAGTTGCGGTGCCGCGGGAAGTGCAAGGGGAATCAATGATGGGCATGATGACGTCGAAGACGGCATCTGCCGAAGGCGCCGACCGCCCGGAGTATGCGGAGACAGACTATGCGCAGCGCACGCTCGGATGGAGTTCGCTGCGGGCACTGCGATCGGGAAAGTATCTCTACATCAAAGCGCCGCGGCCGGAACTCTACGACCAGGCGGCGGACCCGAAAGCCGAGCGCGATTTGGCGTCCGCCTCGTCGGCGGTGGCCACTACGTTAGCCGGGCAACTGGATGCGTTCCGGCAAGAGACCGGCAGCAGCCGGGAAGCGCCCAACGCCACTATCGATCCGGAAGCACAGGCGAAACTGGCGGCGCTCGGCTATGTCGCCACCGATCCCAACCCTTCGAGGTCCGGCGCCAGGAGCATGGGCGCGGATCCCAAGGACAAAATCGAGATTGCTAACCTGGTGCATCGAACGTTCCTGCTGATCGAAGATCAACGTTACCAGGAGGCCGTTCCCCTGCTCGAGCAACTGATAGCGAAAGAGCCGGACACGCCGCTGGCCTACGCCCAACTCGGCCAGTGCCTGGTCTCGCTCAAGGACTACACGCAGGCCGTGCCGGTGCTGCGCAAGACCGTGCAATTGCGTCCGGACCTGACCCTCCCGCATTTCCAGCTGGGGGTGGCGTTAATCGAAACCAAGGACATCGCCGGCGCAGTGCCCGAATTCGAAATCGTCGTGGCCAGGGTACCGCGCTGGGAGGAAGCGCACCTATATCTGCAGATGGCCTACGCGCAGACCCACCGCATGCCGGAAGCCATCGCGGAGTGCAAGAAGGTGCTCGAAGTCGATCCCGATCACTACGCAACGAACCTGCTCCTCGGGCGAGTTCTGGAACTCACGGGAAATCTTGCCGCCGCGTTGCCGAGTCTGAAGAAGGCGGCCGCGCTCGAGCCCAAAGCGCCCGAGCCGCATACGTTTCTCGCCGATGCCTATGACCGGTTGGGACGGAAAACGGACGCCGCGCGGGAGCGGGCGGCAGCGCGGCGTTTGCGAGCGGATCACAAGGAGTGAAAAGCGGCGTCAGAGACAAGAGTGCGAGGGCGTTTCGGATGGACTCACCTCCTGAACGCCCTCCAGGTTTAAGGCTTCCACGCGCACCGTGAGATGTACCGCGTAAGCCAGCGTGAACTATGCGCTCACACTCAGAGCATTGGAGCTGCTCTGAGCCTGACTGGTCGCGGTGGCTGTCAGCACGTTCAGAAGCAGCTCGTAATTTTTCGTCTGGTTGAGGTTGATGGTGATTTGCTCCGCGTTGCTGCCGCTCTGTCCCTGATTTACGTCAATCGTGACCTGCGCTCCTGCGCTGCCGCTACCGAGATTGATCGTAATCTCTTCCGGAGAAGCGGACGAAGAGCTGCTCCCCTGGCCGAGATTGATGACCAGTTCCGGCGTGGTGGAACTCGACCCGCTGGTGCCGGACGTTCCTCCCAGGTTGATGACGATCTCGGAAAGCGCGGAACCGTTTGCCGCTGTGGTGGAGGCGGCAGGCGCCTGCACGGCGGGCGGCACAATGGGTTGCGGCCCGACTGGCTCCGGGCCTACGGTGGGCCCTCCGGCTGCCTCAAGATTGGCGAAGGCCGACTGGGCTCCGGCCAGATCGCCGGATTGCAGCGCCTGACCGATCGCCTCGAAATCCTGGGCGCGGCCGGCCTGCTGGAACGGTTCCGCATTCTGGTTGGGCCCGCTTTGGCCGAGCGCGGCCAGGGTGCTGAAGTCCTGCTGGGCGGCGGTCAGGTTGCCGGCTTGCAGGTCTTGTCCGAGTTGGGCGACATCGGCTTGCCGCTGCTGCCGGAAGGCTTGCAGTTCCTGGTAGATCGAAGACCCATTGTCGGCTGCCGTTGCCGTGTTTGGCTGGGTGCTGGTGAGGTTTACGATCGCGGCCGGAGTCGTCTGCGATGCCGTTTCGGCATTGGGTCGTTTGACGGTAAGCGTCGCAAATTCCGCCTGCGCGCGCGCCAGGTCGCCCGCTTGCAATGCCTCCCCGACGGCATCGAACGCCTGGGCGCGGCTGGACTTGGAAAACGGCTCGGAATTCGCGAAGGGTCCACCTTCTCCGAGCACCGCCAGAGCCTTGTAGGCCTGCTGCGCGCTCGCCAGGTCCCCACTTTGAAGCGCGCTCCCGAGCTGCTTAAGATCGGCCTGGCGGTTCTGGTAGAAGCTTTGGAGCTCCTGAAGTATCGATAAGCTGGAAACTGCCGCTGTTGACATAGGTTTTCTCCCAATGGCGGGTTCGCCGTTACTTCATAACATGGGCTTAGTTGCCGCCCTTCAAACCTCATCGGTTGAACGGGAGAATGACTTTAGAGGAAACCGAGAGTTACCAACGTTCCATCGCTCCGCGACCGAGGCCAATTGCGAGGCAGGAATATCGTCTGCAAACGCCGGACGCGAAAAGGCCGGAACAGGTGCCTGCTCCGGCCGGCTTACTTGATGGTTCTTCGGTTTACGGGATCATGCTCAGTCAATCATGCTCAGCCAATCTGTTCAGGCAATCATGCTCAGGCAATCAGTGTTTTTTCGAAGTGCTCGCAGAGCGTGGTCTCGAGCGTGTAAGTCTTGCGAACCGTGGGATTGGTCATATACGGCTTGAGGATTTGCTCTATCCTCGGGACCCACTCTTTCTCATTGCGCTCGAGATCCTTCTTGTCGGTCCAGAGGGTCACCGCCAGCACCTTCTCGGTCTTGACCTCGGGCACGAGTGGAAGGATTTCGAGGAAGCCATCCTGTTTCTTCAGAATGGGAAGGACCTCTTTTTTTACGACGCGGATGAATTCGTCTTTTTTCTCCAGCAGCGGAACGAACTCAAGGATGCGAGCGAACATGGGAATTCTCCTTTCGTTCTTGGAATTTTGAAATTGGCTCCGCGAGACTTCTGTCTGGCCCGGTCTGCGGGATGGCATGGAGACTACAGCGGAGCCAGAGGGTTTGCAGTGATGGTTGGGCAGCGCGAATGTGACAATTTTCGCTGAAATCGTTTCAATCTGGGAACCGGCGACTGTAGAGACAAGGCTTGGTATTCTGAAGCGTGGTCTGGTGCCGAATTTTCGCGGTGCTTCTCGTTTCGCTGCCCTGCGACGCGGCGTTGGCGCAGGCAGTCACAGCGCCTCCGGCAGCCCTGCGCGCCGCTGTCCCGCTGTTGTGTACCGAGAACAATCGCGGCGCCTATACTCGCGTTCGCGGCAGCGGAGTCATCGCCGATTCCGGCGGCACGCTGCTGACAGCCGCTCACGTCATTCTCCAGGCTCACTCCGGCCTCGCCTCCGGCTGCACACTCAGTGTGATGGTTCCGGACGAGGAATGGACTCGCACCGGGCGCCTGCGCGCCTTCCTGCTGGGAGATTGCCGCCTGAACCAGCCACTCGATCTGGCGGTGTGCCGCATTCATCCGGCAGAGAACAGTCGCGACTGGGGCTACCTCCGCGCTGCCCGGATCCGCTTGCGTCCGGCCACATCCGGCGAACCGGTTTGGGTCACAGCCTTCACCGGTTGGGGCATGTTTCCGCTGATCCGCAGCGGACATATCACGGGGCGGCAGAACTATCAGCGCCAGGACGGATGCCGTTGCGACTTTGCCACCGACATTACCGCCGTCGAAGGCATGAGTGGAGGTCCGGTTATCTCCCGCGAGGGAGAGGTTCTGGGAATCATCACGCTGGCGGGAAAGGGAAAATTCATCGGCCTGTCTTTCGGCGTCAGTTTTGAGGAGGCTAAAAGCTTCTTGCGGGCTGAAGGCGTTATCGCTTCCGCAAGCGCGGATCAGGTGTCCGGAAAAGATAGCGCGCATTAGGCGGATTTCCGGGTTCGGCTGGTATTCAGTGAACAAACGGATAGATTTCGTCGACGATCCAATAATTCGCCAGCGCCACCGCAAACAGGGTTCCCGCCAAATAGAGACCGGAACGCCAGCGCTGCCACGCCACGCCGCGAAAGGTCCAACGCCGCATTGGAATATCCACGAGGTAAGCGGCACAGTAACAGGCATTGGCCAGCAGTCCCAAAACGACCAGTTTTAGAAGCGACGAGAGTGTCGCCGCGTCGCGGAAGTGCGGCCAGGTCAGCACCAGCCAGGCAATGACCACGGCCGTAAGCACCAGGTTGTACACGATCCGGCGTGGTTCCCAATATCGGATCGCATCGTGCAGAAGTTCTGGCAGCGGGGACGATGGGGATTGAACTGGGTTGCGCGTGTCCATAGGAGAAAGTGACTGGTGCGCCCGGAGAGATTCGAACTCCCGACCTACAGCTCCGGAGGCAGTCAGAATACCATGGGCCTTCGAAGAATCGGTTGCCTGCAATAGGTTCTGCGCTCCAAAGTGAGGCACGATCGGCGGCAGGGATCCCAGCGATTGTTAGCGGGCAAAGTTGCTCGTCATCCGCCGAAACGCCGATTTTAACCCGCCGTCCGACCCAGCGATGGTTACGAAATATTTCCTACACTTTCGTATTATTTCGCTTCTGATGTACTATCTCCGGTATCGCGCGCTCTTGCCGAACTTCGCGCTTGCCGGAGAGCTCATGGATCGACGCACCTTCTTGAAATCCGCCACTGCAACAGGACTCACAGTAGGTCTGCTCAAGGCCAGCGCCAACGCCTCCATACCCGAACACAACTGGGACAAATACGATTGGGGATCAGGGCCTGCGGTCCCCGACCGGCTTTATCAGGGGCCGTTCCCACAGTACGGTCCCTGCGCGGTTGTTCCCGAGAGCGATGTCTCGATGATTACTTCGCCGTCCCGGGAAATCGTCAGCAATTACGGCATGGGTCTCATCGCTTATCTTTCCGACGATACCGGACCGCTCAGTATCCCCGGTCAAACCCAGGAACGAACTCTGGAGGATCTCGTCAAGCTACCCTTCGTGCAGAAGGTCTATCTCCGTCCAAACTGGCGCGAGGTGCAGAAGCAGCCAGGCCGGCTCGACTTCGCGGAGTGGTGGAAAATCGCCTTCGAATTGGCTCGCCGCTACGACAAGCCCATCGGGTTCCGCGTCCAGTTGGAGAATCCCGACGTTCCCGATCCGGGGATGCCGGACTTTCTCCTTAACAAGGTTCCCTACGTAAAGCTCAAAGGCGAGTGGAAGGGTAACCCGGCGGAAATGCGCTACAAGAAGGATAACCGCGTGCCGCGCTACGATCACCCGGCGTATCAGGCAGCGTTTCGCGAATTGAATGAGCTGCTGGCCGCCGAACTCAACGGTCATCCGCAGATCGAGTTCATGGATACCATGATGTACGGCTTTTGGGGCGAAGGGCACACCTGGCCCTACGAGGGCAATCCGTTCCCCAGCCAGTTGGTTGCGGAACAGACATGGGCGTCCATGTTCGAGACGCAACTTGAACACTGGACTAAAGTCCCGCTGGCGACGAATACTCAGCCCGACTTCAGCAACGTGGGCAACGCCGACATGCTGGATCGTACGATGCGCACCGGCAACTGGCTACGTACGGATACGATTTTCATTGAGAATACTCAGATTGAAGCATTGAGCTACCGTCCGCTGTGGGCTGCGGCGATCTGCGAAGTTGGTTTCACCACCGGCGATGCGAAGGAGCTTCAGATCGACGAAGATGGAATTACTTACAACGAGCAGATCATTTCTCACGCCGCCGACGTCGGTGTCAATTATCTGTCGGTTTGGAGTTGGCATAAGCAATCGGCTCGCAGCATTTTGAGCTACTACGAGAAGTTTCCGGAGCCCATCGATGAGATGGCGCGCCAGATCGGCTATCGCATCCGCCCGTCGTTTATCTGGACTTTCAAGCGGGACGGAACTGACGGTCTGGTGATCGGACTCGCAAACGATGGGATCACGCCCGTTCCTGGAGTGCTTCGCCTTACTGTGTTCAGTGAGGACAACAAGATCAACGTATCAGGCTGCATTGACGCCGGCTATCCGAAGCCGACAGGCGTTCATCAAGCGATGCTGATGCTGCCAGCGGGCGTTCCATGGCAGGGTCTGCGGCTGAAGGCTGAGCTCGAAGTTAAAGGCGTGCGTCATCCGGTCCGATGGGCGTGCCGGCAGAAGGTCAATCCGGATGGCTCATTGACGCTGCGCCACAACTACAAACCTGATCAGCCGTTGGTGTGAAGGCAGAGGAGTAATGTGCATGAAAGTTTCAACCCTGGTTATGCCTGAACACAGAGCGGAAAGCACGGCAGGCAACTTATTGAAAATTGGTGCGCCCGGAGAGATTCGAACTCCCGACCTACAGCTCCGGAGGCTGCCGCTCTATCCAGCTGAGCTACGGGCGCACGGTGGTATTGCAAGTGTACATCGAGGGCCAGCAACGCCTCAACGGGCGGGAGCGCCGGGTAGTGTCTCAGTTTAACGAAACCTTAACCACGAAGGGCACGAAGGAGAACCTTGAAACTAAAANNACAGCGCGAAACTGAGTCACTACCCAGCGCCGGATAGTCGCCCAGTTTGGAAAACGCGTTCCCTCAGCGGCTGAAGCCGGAAGAAAAAATCAAGTTTACGGCGCGGCCGAACAGGCTGCGGAAAAACTGCTCGTGTGGTGACGGGGCTCCGCCCCGTTCCGTAAGCAGCAAATCTCATTAACGCGGAGCTTTGGGAAGGGCACGACTTCAAGCCGCGCCCTTGCAAAACAAATTCAAATTGAGCCACCACCCAGTGCCGATCAGCCTTCGACCGCCGCCAGCGAACCCTTCTTCCGCCGGTTCGACTGCAGGACCTTCTTGCGCAGGCGCAGGGACTTCGGCGTGACCTCCACATACTCATCGTCGGCGATGAATTCAATCGCCTGTTCGAGATTGAGATTGCGATAAGGCACCAGGCGGATGGCTTCGTCGGATGTTGAAGCGCGCATGTTGGTCAGCTTCTTCTCGCGCACAATGTTGACGTCGAGATCGGTGTCCTTGGCGTTCTCCCCAATGATCATGCCTTCGTAAACGTCGGTGCCCGGACCGGCAAAAAGCACGCCGCGCTCCTGGAGATTGTAGAGCGCATAGGAGGTCGTGACTCCGGGGCGGTCGGCGACCAGCGCGCCGGTGGGGCGATGCGGAATTTCTCCCTGCCACTCGATGTATCCGGCAAAGAGGGCGTTCATGACGATGGTGCCGCGGGTGTCGGTGAGCAGCGTGCTGCGCAGTCCAATCAAGCCGCGGCTGGGCACGCGGAATTCGATGCGCACGCGCCCATAGCCGTGATTGTGCATGTTGGCGACTTCGCCTTTGCGCGATCCGACATGCTCCATGACCACGCCGACAAATTCCTCGGGAATATCGATGGTGAGGTGTTCCACGGGCTCCATCAGTCTGCCGTCGATGTGCTTGGTTACGATCTCGGGTTTGCCGACCATCAGTTCGTACCCTTCACGCCGCATCATCTCGATCAGAATGGAAAGCTGCAACTCGCCGCGTCCCAGAACCTTGAACGAGTCGGTGCTGCCGGTTTCTTCCATGCGCAGCGAGACATTGGTCAGCAGTTCTTTATCCAGGCGCTCGCGCAGGTTGCGGGAAGTAACGTAGTTGCCTTCGCGTCCGCAAAATGGCGAGGTGTTGATGGTAAAGAGCATGGCGATGGTCGGCTCATCAATGATGATGGGCGGCAGCGGCGAGGGATTCTCCGCATCGGTTATGGTCTCGCCGATGGTGATGCCTTCAACGCCAGCGACGGCAATAATGTCGCCCAGCGAAGTTTCCGTAATGTCGGTGCGCTTGAGCCCGGAGAAGCTGAAGAGCTTGGTGATTTTTGTCTTGTGAAACGAGCCGTCGCGCTTGGCGATGGCAACGTCTTCNNCGGGCAATGGCGAGGCGGCCAAGGTAGTCGCTGTAATCGAGATTCGCCACCAGAATCTGGAGCGGGCCGTCTTTGTCGCCTTGGGGAGCGGGAATGGTGTCGATGATCGCCTCAAACAGCGGCCGCAGATCTTCACCCGCCGCTCCCTGATGAACCGCAGCCGTGCCCGTCTTGGCGTTGGTGTAGAGGACGGGGAAATCAAGCTGCTCTTCCTTGGCATCGAGATCGATAAAGAGGTCGTAAACCTCGTTCAGCACTTCCTGCGGACGAGCGTCGGGCCGGTCAATCTTGTTGATCACGAGAATCGGCTTCAGGTTAGCCTCGAGCGCCTTGCTGAGCACGTAACGAGTCTGCGGCAGCGGCCCTTCGCTGGCGTCGACGAGCAGCATGACGCCGTCCACCATCTTGAGGGCGCGCTCGACTTCGCCGCCAAAATCGGAGTGTCCGGGCGTGTCCACGATATTGATTTTTACGCCCTCGTAAAATACGGCCGTGTTCTTGGCGAGGATGGTGATACCGCGCTCGCGTTCCAGATCGTTCGAGTCCATGACGCGCTCGGCAACCGTCTCGTTGTCGCGGAAAGTGCCGCTTTGCCGGAGCATGGCGTCAACCAGCGTGGTCTTGCCGTGATCCACGTGGGCAATAATGGCGATGTTGCGAATGCTTGGGTTCAGATCGAAAACTCCTCAGGACTGCAAATTCGGGCTTAGTGCTGGTTTTATCAATGGCTCAGTCTTGAGGGCACGTCCCTCAGGGCTGAAGCCCGCACGTTTTGCGGGCCGGAACGGCACGGCTGAGCCGTGTCCTGCCCAAAGCTCGGCGTTAATGAGCCTTGCCGCCGGAACGGGGCAGAGCCCCATCACCACGCCAGCAGTTTTGCCGCAACCTCTGAAGCCGCGCCTAGCCAAAGCCTAGTCATCAAACCAGCTCTACTACTACTTTACTATGGCGGGTCGATTCGCAGGTGAATTGCAGCGGGCAGGTGGTCCAAATTCGAGGACGCGACTTCCATCGCCTTGGCCCCGCACACCCACTCACCACAAAAACGCGATGAGTGGGGTACCGGAAATTCTAGCAGGCTGCGGAAAAACTCCGATTCGGGGTTTTGGGAAGGGCACGAGTTACTCGTGCCGTTAAGTCATTGAAAATGTGTTGCGCCTGAGGTGAGTCTTTCGCGGCCTTGTCGAGTTTTCCGCAGCTTCTAGGGCGTTCCTCCGGAAGCAGCGGTCGCTTTCCCCTTCCCATCCACGTAACCAGCGCCTTCCTCGCCGGCGGCTGCGTTCCAGCCTGGCGCCACTGACAAAAGGCCGTTGCCCAGTTGCACATGCCAGTTCGCCCCGCCGTGGCTGGCGACGTAGAGCGCCAGTTCCAGACGGGTCCAGACGCCGAGTTTGTCGAAGGCGGTGCGCAGATAGTTCTTTACCACCTGCTCGCTGGTGATGAGAACGCGGGCAATGTCTTTGTTCGTAAGACCCTGCCACACCAGGGTCGCGACCTGTATCTCTTTGGCGGTTAGCCGATCACGCGGTTGCATGGTTGCACCTGCTCCTTAATGAACATGGCGGTGGCGAGTTTCACCCGCTTCCGGCCTTCTTTGATGCCGGCGCGCAAAAATAGAGTGCGCAGGTGTTGCTTCACGGTCCGCGGGCTGATGTTCAGGTGGCTCGCGATTTCTTTGTTGCTGCACCCCTGCACCAGCAGCCGCAGCACCTGCTGGTCGCGGGGCGTGATCTTGATCTCATTGAGGTTAATCATGGGCTTTTCGTCGGCTCCTTCAGTTCAGTCTTGGGGTCGCGACCCGCCCAGACTTAAGCAAGCGGTTCGCCAAATGTTCCCTCGCCAGAATCTGGTTTAAAACCTTATAGTTACACTCCACCTTTCTACTTTCCTTCGCCGTTTCTTGGCCTGTTCTCATGAATCGTTTCCAGATTGGCATTCCGAAACGGGATTCCCTCCCAAAGAGCAGTCCATTTTTCTTCGTTTTCAGATTGCCCAGACTTGCACTACAATAGCGTTAGTCTGGACTGTTTTCTCCCCCGCGACGCCATGCCATCAAACCGGCCTAACCTGATCCTTGACGAGCAAGCCTTTCAGGACTTGCTGTCGGCTGCCTTCACGATTCAGGAACATAACCGGCAGATGCGGCAAACTCGGCTAGCCGAGGCGGACCCACAAGCCAGTGGCGTCTGCCCGCATTGTGGCGCGCCGAAGGCCGCGGAAGCGGTGCGCTGCGAAAGCTGCGAGCGGGACCAGCTTCGTCCAGGGGAACGTCTGCAGCACAACTGGGCCTCGATGTGGCTCATGAGCCAGGAGCAGGGCCTGTGGCCGGAGCGTTCTGCCGAGATGCAAACGCCTGCGAAAAAAGACATCCCCCCGGCCGAGACCAAGCGCACGCCGCTGGTCGAGGCTAGGAGCAATTTTGCCGGCAACGTCTTGCTGGCTGCGCCGGTGGCGAAAGAAGTTGCCGAGGAAACAAGCGCGCCGGTCAAGACCGGAGCCCTACCCGATCGAGCGCCAGGGAATTCGCCGCTCGGCAAGTCAGTGATCAAGCCGACAGAGTTCAACCACACGGCGAAAGACGGGCCGGCACCGGAAAGCAACTGGACCATGGACGCGAGCGCAGACGAAGGGATCGAGGACTTCGCCGGGCATGACTTGGCGCCGCATGACTCGGTGGGAGATGACTTCGAGGAACGCGACTTCGCGAGAGAAGACTCGAAGCTTACGGTCGCGCCGTTCCGGTTGTCCTCGGACGACGATTCCGATTCCATGTTTGACGCCGACACGGATGGCATCGATGCCACGACCGACGACGGAACGAGCGATGCTCCCGGCTTCTCGCTGCAGCGCTTTCGGGAGGGGCTCGCGGAGTTGCGGCTGCATCGCGCCAACCTGTATCTGGGCGCGGCCGTCTTCGTCGCCGCGCTAGCTCTTTTGTGGCCAACCGGCGACGCGCCCCAACGGGCAACGCTCAGTCCGTGGGACAGAGCGCTGATCACGCTCGGAATCGCCGAGGCTCCCGCACCCACCGCCCACGTTCAGGGAGACCCCGGGATCGAAGTCTGGGTCGATCCCCACACCGCCCTCTATTACTGTCCCGGGGAAGAGCCGTACGGAAAGACCGTAAACGGCCGCCTCACCAGCCAGCGCGAAGCGCAGATGGATCGTTTCGAGCCTGCCAGCCGCGGCGCCTGCGAGTAACTCGGGCAGAAGGTTGCCGCGCTATTCTTACCTCCGATGCCGGGCACCCGCCAGTATTCTCCTGCTGGGAATGGAGATGTGTTCCACGTGGAACATTATACGGGCGATTATGTACGTACACTGACATACATATAGCGGCCGTATATGAAACAACGGAAGCGGGTTACGGGAAGGTCAGGGGTGTCCCCGAGAAGTGGCCTGCTGGACTGCCGGCCCCGTTTGCTTTTGCCCTCACTCGACCGGAGGGCGGAGGGGAAAAATATCTCGGCTCAGACATTCACCACAATGCCCCACGCTTCCAGCAAGTTTTGGGGAATATACTTGCTGTCTTTATGCTTTTGCGCCCATTCCTTCAGCGGAACGGAATTCCGGTATTCCTTCTCTGATAGGTTCAATCGCCGCACCATCTCCTCAAACGAAGTAGGCGTATTGGGAATGTCTCCACCAGATTTGCCCCAATTCTGATTGCCTTTATTTTGCAACTTGTGCACCTCAGGGGACATTTTAAGCTAACGAGAGATGTGTACAAACGAACGAAAGTCACTTTGAGAAGCGCACCCGGCCGCGAGCTTCCCCAGTTTCGTAAAACCTACGCCGGGAATCAGGGCACGCTTAGGGACATGCAACGAAAGAGGGTGCCAAGTCGGTCCAGTTCCTGGCTGAAAAGGATGGCTCCTCAGGTAGGACNNCTGAGGAGTGGGAGCACGCTTGCTTGCGGTGCTTGAGTTGCCAAGGAAATCATATCAGAGGCTGAAGCAGATGGGAAACTCGCGAAATCCAATTCGAGAGTCGTGGGTGGTTGTATTCAATGACTTAATGACGCAATGATTCAATGTCTCAACGATTCAATTTCCCGATTCTGCTAACCTAACTCCTGGTGTCTCGTCCACAATCATAGTGAGGTGTTCATGTTGGGAGGTTCGCGTTTGCTGACTGCT